>JBPYDM010000072.1:0-7871 GCA_051986255.1 Solirubrobacteraceae bacterium
CACCAACGCGCACGTGGTGGCCGGGGAAACGGATACCACGGTGCAGGTGGGTGGCAACCCACCGTCCTTGTCCGCCGAGGTGGTGGACTTCGATCCTCATGACGACGTGGCCATCCTCCGAGTTCCCGGTCTGAACGAGCCCTCACTGACGTTGGCTCCTCGTCCGGCCGCGGGCCGCGCCGTGGCCATCCTGGGCTATCCCCTGGATGGCCCGTTCAACCAGGAGCCAGGCAGGATCGGCCAGACGCAGTCGCTGAGCACCGAAAACGCGTACGGCAACGGCCCCGTGACCCGGAGCATCACTCCGCTGCGCGGCCTCGTCCGACCGGGCAATTCGGGCGGGGCACTTGTGAGCGCAGCAGGCCAGGTAGAAGGCACGGTGTTTGCCGCCATCACCGGAGGATCGAGGGCCAACGGCCCGGGCGGGCTGGCGGTCCCAAACTCCGTGGTGGCGGCTCAGCTCGCCATGGCCAAGGCTCGCACCTCACCGGTGGGGTCGGGTCCCTGCGCCGGGTGACGCGGTAGCGGCCTGTCACGGCGTCCCGGCGCCAGCGCCGCCGTCCTCAGTCGCCTCCAGGCAGCACCGGGGGCGGGCGGTGGTCTGCAACACCGCCCTCCCCGTAGGTGCTTTTACCCCCCGGCGCCCGTAGGCGGTGCGCCCCCGGCGCCCGTAGGCGATGCGCCCCCGGCGCCCGTAGGCGATGCGCCCGTGACGCTCTCGGCCATTTGAAACACCACCTCCGGCTCCAGTGCCCCTAGGAGCTGGGGGTGGTGGTGTGCGAGGTGCAGCTGAACGGCGTTGAACAGCTCGGGATCGGTGTCGCCTGTGAGCTGTGCCCCGCACTCACAGTTGGCGATCCGCCTTTGCCCTTCAACGGTTGCCGTCATCGGCTCCACCCCTCGTGCGCCCCGCCGAGATGTCGTTGGGTGACCCCATTCCACGGACGGAAGCGTGGGTGCGGCCCGTTGGCGATACGTTTCCAGAACGTTTCCGTGGAAGTGAAAGGAAAAATCGTGGCCTTGAGGCGGCCGTGACCGCGATTGAGAGGACCCGCATTCAGCTGTGTGGACAGCTGTCTGTGGAGCTGGAGGGCCAGCAGGTGGTTCCGGCGCTGCGGGGACGCCAGGTCCGGCTGCTGCTGGCGTACCTGCTGCTGAACCGCTCGCGGGCGGTGGGGCGCGAGGAGCTCATCGGCGCTCTGTGGCCGGAAGTCGCCCCGCTGTCGCAGGACGCGGCGCTGCGCACCCTGCTCTCCCGGCTGCGCTCCGCGATGGGCTCGGACGCGCTACCGGGCCGGGACGAGCTGATCCTGTCTCTGCCCGAGCCGGTATGGATCGATTACGAGGCCGCGCGGGCCGAACTGACGCGGGCGGTGGCTGCGCTGGAGCGCGACGACGCTCGGAGCGCTTGGGGGCTGGCCCAGGTACCGCTCAACATCTCCACCCGCGGGCTGCTCCCGGGGGCTCAGGCCAACTGGCTCGAGCCCCACCGCCGCGAGCTCTTCGATATCCGGCTGGAGGCGCTGGAGGCGATTGGCCGGGCTGGGCTGAGGCTGGGGGGCGGCCAGCTCGGATCAGTGGAACGAGCCGCTCGCGCCCTGATCGCCGCCGCGCCCTATCGAGAATCCGGCTACACGCTGCTCATGCATTCCCAAGCCATGCGAGGGAACGTCGCCGAGGCGGTCCGGGTGTTCGATCAGCTGCGGATCCTGCTGCGCGAGGAACTCGGGACCACGCCGTCTCCCGAGGCCATCGCCGCCCATGACCAGCTGTTGAGGGGAGCGCTGGAGGCTGAGAGCGCCCCGGCCGGACGCTCGCATCACGCGGTCGTCGAGCTCCCGGCCGAGCTCCGGGCCCGACGCCAGGCTCCCCTCATTGGACGGGAACGCGAGCTGGCCGACCTGGGGCGTCTCTGGGCGGCGGCCCGGGACGATCAGCCCACCGGCGGCGCGGTCCGGACGCTGCACAGCCCGCGGATAGTGGTGCTGTCCGGCGAGGCCGGCATCGGCAAAACCAGCCTGGCCGCCGAGCTGGCCGTGCGGGCCCACGAGGACGGTGCCGTCGTGCTGGCCGGGCGAGCCCCGGAGGAGGGGCTTGCACCCTACCAGCCGTTCCTGGAGGCCCTTAGTCACTACTTCGCCACCGCGCCACTGGACGAAATCCGTGCTGCCCTGCGGGAGCACGGGTCCGAGCTGGCCCGGCTGGTCCCCGAGCTTCGACGGCGGGTCCCCGAGCTCCCGGTGGCCACCAGCGAGCCGGAGGGGGAGCGCTACCGGCTGTTTGAGGCGGTGGTGGGGCTGCTCACCTCGATGTCTGAAGCCGCGCCGATCCTCCTCGTGCTGGACGACCTGCATTGGGCCGACCGGCCCACGCTGCTCCTATTGCGCCATCTGGCCCGCGCGCCTCGCCCGAGGCGGATGCTCGTTCTCCTGTCCTTCCGCACGGAGGCGGCCACGAACATCCTGAGCGACGCGTTGGCCGAGGTTGCCCGCGAGCAGCTGTCCGTTGCGCTGAACGTCCGTGGCCTCAACGAGAGAGACACGGCCGAGTTGGTCAGGCTCCGGGCCGGGGAGCGGCCGTCCAGCGCCGTCGCCCGCCGCATCCACCGCGAGACGGAGGGCAACCCGTTCTTCGTCGAGGAGATCGTCCGCAACGTGGTGGCGGCCGGGCTCCGGGTCGGATCGGCCACGGCGTCGGAGCTCCAGCGGTTCGGCTTGCCCGAGGGGGTCAAGAGGATGGTGGCCCGCCGCCTGGAGCGCCTGGAACCGCGCACGATCGAGTGGCTGCGGGTGGCCTCCGTGGCGGGACGGGACTTCGATGCGGATCTGATCGAGCGCCTGATGGACCTGGACGAGGACGAGTTTCTTACCTCGCTCGAGGAGGCGCTGGCCGCTGGTGTCCTGCTCGAAATCACGGCTGTGCCGGGCCGCTACAGCTTCTCGCACGCGCTGATCCGGGAGGCGCTGTACGAGGGGATGTCGGCCCCGCGCCGGTCCAGGCTGCATCGCCGGGTGGGGGAGGCCCTGGAGTCATCGAGGGAGCGGTCGCTGAGCGCGCTGGCCCTGCACTTCACCCGCGCCGCCAGCCTCGAGGACGCCGAGAAGGCGATCTCCTACGCCACCCAGGCCGCCCAGCAGGCGACCCAGGTGCTGGCCCACGAGGAGGCCGTCGAGCACTATTCCCGCGCGCTCGAGGTACTGACCCGATTTGAGTCGGTGGCCACGCCCAGGCGGCTCGAGCTGCTCCTGGCCCTGGGTGAAGCGTGCGTACGGGCCGGCGAGCGCCGGCGGGCTCGCGACGTGTTCCTGTACGCCGCGCCACTGGCCGACGAGCTGGGAGAAACCCACAACCTGGTCCGCGCCACGGTAGGAGCGTCCAGGCGCTACATCCAGCAGCCAGGGGTGGTGGACAGCGAGCTGATCGAGCTTCAGGAGCAGGCGCTCGAGAAGACTGTCGCGGAACGAACGCTGGACCGCGTTCAGCTCCTCAGTCGCATGTCCGGGACGCTCTACTTCACCGACCAGCGGCTGCGGATGGTCGCGCTCAGCCAGGAGGCAGCCGAGATCGCCCAGGAGCTGGGCGATCCGGAGGCGCTGGCCACGGCTTATGGGGCCCGGCGGGCCGCACTCTGGGATCCGGCCCGCCTGGTCGAGCGGCTCAGGCTGTCCACCGAGATGGTGACGGCCGCCCAGCAGGCGGACGACCTGGAGCTCCAGCTCCAGGCTCACTCCTGGCTGCTGGTGGATCTGCTGGAACTCGGCGACCGCGACGGCGTGGAGGCACAGATCGCTGCCTTCAGTGCCGGCTCGGAGCAGGTGCGCCAGCCCCTGTTCCGCTGGCAAACCCTGATCTGGCGGGCCATGCGAGCGCTCATGGATGGCTCCCTTCAGGAGGCCGAGGAGTCAGCCACCGAGGCGCTGGTCGCCGGCGCGCCTGCGGAGGACGTCACGGCCACCCAGTACTACTCCATCCAGCTGCTGGCCGTTCGCCGCGAGCAGGATCGCTCGGCCGAGCTGGAGGAGACGATTCGGGACATCGCCATCAAGACGCCCACCCGGCGGGGGTGGCGCGTCGAACTGGCCCTGATCCTGTGTGAGCGGGGCCGCACCGCCGAGGCCCGAGCCGAGTTCGAGCGCCTGGCCGACGAGCTGGGCGAGGTAGTTCCCGACAGTGAATGGATGCCCATCATGGCCGCGCTGGCCTACCTATGCACGCTTCTGGGCGACCGGGAGCGGGCGTCGACGCTCTATCGACTCCTACTCCCCTACGACGGGGCCAATGTCGTCCGGGGCATGGGCGGCCTCTGCCTGGGGCCGGTGGCCAGGCCGCTAGGCAGGCTGGCCATGGCGATAGGCCGCCAGCGAACGGCCCGAGAGCACTTCGACTCCGCGCTGCGGTCTGCGGACGCCCTGCGGGCGCCGGTGCTGCGCGCCCACACCCAGCTCGACTACGCCGAGGCGCTCGAGAGCGGCGCCCGGGCGGGGCGATTGGTCCGCGACGCGGCAGCCACGGCCGAGGAGCTGGGGCTGCCCGCCGTGGCCCGGCGAGCGGCCCAGCTGGGCTGAGTCGGCGGCGTGCCGACCGGCTAGCCGGGCAAGAAGCCTCGGGGGCGCTTGACGGAGCGCTACCCTGGCGCGAGCTTGTGAGCAAGACACTGGTCATAGCGGAGAAGCCCTCGGTGGGGCGCGACCTGGCCAAGGTGCTGGAAGGGCCTTTCACCAAGCAGGAGGGGTTTTTGGAGGGGCCTGAGTACGTCGTCACCTGGGCCGTTGGTCACCTGGTGCAGCTGGCCGAGCCCGACGAGTACGACGATCGCTTCAAGAAGTGGCGCATGGCCGACCTGCCCATCGTGCCCGATCGCTTCAAGCTGGTGGTGCGCGACGAGCGCTCCAAGAAACAGATGACCGCGATCAAGCGCCTGCTGGGGCGCGATGACGTGAACCTGGTAGTCAACGCGTGCGACGCGGGACGCGAAGGCGAGCTGATCTTCGCCTATCTGTATGAGAAGTCCGGAAGCAGGAAGCCCGTCAAGCGGCTGTGGCTGAACTCCATGACGACCTCCGCCATCCGGGAGGCGTTCGCCGTGCTGCGGGATGCCCGCGAGCTGGCCACGCTCGAAGCGGCCGCGCGCTCGCGCTCGGAGGCCGACTGGATCGTGGGGATGAACGCCACCCGGGCCGCCACCATCCGCCTGCGCTCGGCCTTCGACGGTGCCGTGTCACTGGGGCGGGTGCAGACGCCCACGCTGGCCATCCTGGCCCGGCGCGAGGAGGAGATTCGAGCCTTCCAGCCCGAGCCTTACTGGGTCGTGGACGCGGTGTTTGCCCCGGTGGAGGATGGATCGCGCCAGTACGAGGGGCGCTACCACGACGGCGCCAACCCGCGGGTGGGGAGCGCCGAGCTGGCCGAGTCGATCGTGGCCGCCTGCCAGGGTCAGCGAGGGGAGATCGTCAAGCTCGAGAAGTCGGAGCGCAAGGAGCGCCCGCCGCTCCTGTACGACCTGACCTCGCTGCAGAGCGATGCCAGCACCCGCTTCGGCTTCACGGCTCGGCGCACGCTGGCCGCCGCCCAGCGGCTGTACGAGGAGCACACCGCGCTGACGTACCCCAGGACGAACTCGCGCTACCTGCCCAGCGACGTGATCTCTGACATCAAGCCGATCGCCCGGCTGGTGGGGGAGCGTCGGGAGTACGCCCAAGCCTCTCGCTACGTCCTGGGCCTGGACGTACTGCCGCTGGGCCGGGTGATCAACAACGCCAAGGTCACCGACCACCACGCCATCATCCCTACTCGGGCCGATCGCCACCCCGTGGACAGGATGTCCGAGGATGACCGGCGCATCTACGACCTGGTGGTCCGCCGCTTCCTGGCCGTCTTCCACCCCGAGGCAGTGTTCGAGAACACGCGCGTGGAGACCAGAGTGCCGGCCTCGGCCAGCGAGGGGCACATCTTCCGCACCCGGGGCAAGTTGATCCTCGTCCCGGGCTGGCGCGGGGTGTATGGCGAGACGGCCGACAGCGATTCCCCGGGCGAGGACGACGAAGGACGCGAGCAGCAGCTGCCCCGGCTCGAACAGGGCGAGCAGGTGGACACCCGGAGCGTGGGCTCCGAGGAGAAGGAGACCAAGCCGCCCCGCCGGTACAGCGACGGCTCGCTGGTCAGAACCATGGAGACGGCGGGCAAGCTGGTCGACGACGACGAGCTGCGTGAGGCCATGAAGGATTCCGGGATCGGGACTCCGGCCACCCGCGCGGCGATCATCGAACGGCTGATCCAGGTGGGTTACGTGGAGCGCGACGGCCGGGCACTGGTAGTGACCGAGAAGGGTCTGAACGTCGTCCGGCTATTGGGCGAGCACGCCCTCACCTCGCCCGGCCTAACCGGCGACTGGGAGGCGCGGCTGGCCAAGATCGAGACCGGCGAGGACTCTCGCGAGGCCTTCATGGGGGACATTGTGGCCTTCACCGAGAACACTGTCGGCGAGCTGGACACCAAGCTGAAGGGCGTGCGGATTCCCCGGGCCAACCTGGGGTCCTGCCCGGTGTGCGGCCGGGACATCGTGGAGAACCGCAAGGGTTATTCGTGCTGGTCTCGAGACGATCCCGGCTGTGGCTTCGTGATCTGGAAATCCAAGGCCGGCAAGTCGCTTGCCATCTCCGTGGCCCGCGAGCTGATCAAGACCGGCCGGACCGACAAGCCGGTGACGGGGTTCAAGGGCCGCTCAGGCAAGAGCTTCCGGGCGCGTCTGGCCCTCCAGCAGGGCGAGGACGGCAAGTGGCGGGTGGAGTTCGACGAGCCCTGGGCTCGCGAGGGGGCGGGCACCACCCGCGGAGCCGGTGGGCCTCCGGACGACACCGAGGGTGGTCCTCCAGAGGCGGAGAGCGAGGCCACTGACCAGCAGCCGGCCGCGGCGTAGCTGTTTTCAGTTTCCCCCCCTAGGTTTCGGCCGGGCCACATGTGGCCCGGCCCCGGCCGCGCATGCGCGGCCGGTCGGGGGCGTGCATGCACGCCCCCGCGGCCCGGCACATGTGCCGGGCCGAACACATCTGATCAGAGCGCCACCATAGGTCGATGCCGCTCACTCTCGTCCTGGGCCCCGCCAACTCCGCCAAGGCCGGGGAAACGTTGGGCGCCTACGCCGCGGCAGCCCCCGGGGGCGCGCTCCTGGTCGTGCCCACCGCCGCGGATGCGAGGCACTACTCGCGGGAGCTCGCCGAGCGGGACGCGGTCCTGGGCAGCGTCCTCACCTTCCAGGGGCTGGCCCGCGAGATCGCCCGCCGCGCCGGTTACCTGGTCCGGCCGATCTCGAACCTGGCCCGTGAGCAACTGCTGCTCAGGGTCCTGCGCGGGCTGCACTTCGACGTGCTGGCCGCCAGCGCCCGCTCACCTGGCTTCCTGGTCGCGGCGGCGGAGCTGATCGCCGAGCTCGAGCGCTCCCTCATCACGCCGGAGCGCTTCGCGCAAGGTCTGGGTCGCTGGGCGGCGGACGACCCCCGTCGGGAGCGCTACGCCAGCGAGGTGGCGTCCGTCTACCTGGAGTACGCACGCGAACTCGACCGAATGGGACGGGTGGATCACGAACGCTATGCCTGGCGGGCTCTGGACGATTTGCGCCGAGCCCCCGACCGCTGGGGTGCCGACCGGGTGTTCTTCTACGGCTTTGACGACCTCGATCAGCTGGAGCGCGACGCCGTGGAAACGCTGGCCCACGCCGTCGGCACCGAGGTGATGCTCTCGCTCACCTACGAGTCCGGGCGACCCGCCCTGGAGGCGCGCGCCGAGACGGTGCAGGAGCTGCGCCCGCTGGCCGAGCAGGTGATCGAGCTCCCAGCCCTGGATGACCACTACGCCCCACCCGCGGGCCGAGTGCT
>JBPYDM010000073.1:0-2097 GCA_051986255.1 Solirubrobacteraceae bacterium
CCCAATACAGTCATCGAGCCCGGTGACCAGGTTCTGCTCATCCTCGACCCCGGGCTCGAGGCCGAGATCACGCCCCAATTCGCCCCCGCGCCGGCCCGGGCGTCGCGAGGCGGGTAAGAAGGAGCGTTGGAGGGGCGCTAACCCGATCATGGTTCAGGGCCGAGTTCTCATATGACCGAGCGCCACGTCGACTATGCGCTGATCGGCGGCGGCCTAGCCTCGGGCAACTGCGCGCGCTGGCTGCGCGAGGAGGGGGCCGACGGGTCGATCCTGCTGATTGGCCGCGAGCCCGACGTCCCATACAACCGCCCCGACTGCTCCAAGGAGTACATGCGAGGCGAGAAGCCGCGCGGGGAGGTCCTGTTCCGGCCCCCCGACTGGTATCAGGAGCAGCGGATCGAGGCTCTGACCCGGGTGTCAGTGACCGGGCTCGACCTGGCTGAGCGCCGGCTGAAGCTGTCCTCGGACGACGAGGTCACCTTCGACCAGGCGCTCCTGGCCACGGGAGCCAACGTGCGCCGGCTGACCGTCCCCGGATGTGACCTGGGCGGGATCCATTACCTGCGCACGCTGGGCAACAGCGACACGATCCGGGAGGACGCGGCCGGCAAGCGGGTGGTCCTGATCGGCGGGTCCTACATCGCCTCCGAGGTGGCGGCGTCGCTCACCGAGCTGGGCAGCTCGTGCTCGCTGGTCATGCTGGAGGGGGTGGTGCTGAGCCGAGGCTTCGGGGAACAGGCAGGCCGCTTCTTCGAGGACCGACTGCGCGAGCACGGGATCGAGATCCATGGCGACGACTCATTGGCACGTTTCGAGGGCGCCGACGGGCGGGTCCAGAAGGTGATCACCGAGGGCGGCCTCGAGCTGGAGGCCGACTCGGTGGTGATCGGAGTCGGCGTCGCACCGGAGGTGACGCTGGCTCGCGGCGCTGGGCTTCAGATCGGCGAGAGCGGGGGAGTGGAGGTCGACTCACACCTCCAGACCCCCGCGCCCGGGGTGTTCGCCGCCGGCGACATCGCCGACTACAACAGCGCGATCCACGGCCACCGGCTCCGGGTCGAGCACTGGGACGTGGCCCTCAACCACGGCAAGACGGTCGGGCTGAACATGCTGGGGCGCGACCAGCCCCACGACGTGATGCCCTACTTCTTCTCCGACTTGTCCAACTGGGCCTCGCTCGAGTACATCGGTCCGGCGAGCAGGTGGGATCAGGAAGTAGTGCGTGGATCGATCGAGGACGGGGAGTTCGCCATCTTCTACCTGAGCGAGGGCGCTATGCTGGCCGCCTTGTCGGTCGGTCGCTCAGATGATCTCCAGCACGCCGAGCGGCTGATCAGGTCGGGTGCGCGGGTCGGCGACCGGGCGGCCGCACTGGCCGACACTTCGACCGATCTGGCGTCGATCTGAACGCGCCCGCGCCCGGAGCCCTCTTGGTCGCGCTGGCAGTGCTGGCCGTCAATGCCCTGGCGGGCCGCCCGGCTTCCACTCGCGCCGACAGCCCGGCTCCCATTCGCGCCGAGAGCCGGGCCACCACCCCGACGCTCAGCTTCCACTCCGCGCCTGGGCTGCATCCCCCCAAGCTGGGCGTGACGGCGGATCCCGACCGGGCCTCGGGGGACATCTTCTTGACCCCGGCCGGCCTCCCCCGTATCCCCCAGTCCGGGCCGTTGATTCTGGACGGCCAGGGAAACGTCATCTGGTTCCGGCCGCTGAGTGGGGGGGAGGTGGCAATGAACCTGCAAGTGCAGCGCTACCGAGGTCGGCCGGTGCTCACCTGGTGGCGGGGCCGGCTGGTGGTGGGCGGAGGAACGATCTATGGCCGGGGCACCGACGTGATCATGGACAGTTCGTACCGGACGGTGGCTGTGGTCCGGGGCGGCGCCGGCTATGCGGCGGATCTACATGAGTTCCAGATCACCCATCAGGGGACCGCGCTGTTGGACGCCTATCAACCGGTGCAGGAGAACCTGACGAGCCTGGGAGGGTTGCGCCGCACCACGGTCCTCGACTGCGTGATCCAAGAGGTGAACATCGAGACTGGGCGTGTCCTGTGGCAGTGGCGGGCCTTGGATCACGTGCCGCTGCGCGCGTCCTACT
>JBPYDM010000074.1:0-7719 GCA_051986255.1 Solirubrobacteraceae bacterium
CGGGGGGTTGGAGGGAACTTGCCCGCAAGCGTCATCCAGACGATTAACTACCGCTGCGGGATGGCTTACGGCGACGACGTCTCCGACACCACGACCCTGGTTCAGGCGATCTCGGGCCACTACTAAGGTCGCGCGATGACCCCGGGCGCGCTCATCACGATCGGGTCGAGTTGTTTGGCCCGGGCTCGGCGGGCTGGGGATGGAGGATGGCGTGGGGCGTGTGGCGTAACAAAGCGCGCGCGGCCCGAAGGGCTTGGTGACGTTGGTGGGGCTATAGCCGCGTAGCGTCACCGAGCGGCGCTCGAGACGCGGGCTTTGTGACGCTGCACCGCGCCGGCCAGCACCGCAATGGCACCGCGCCGTCAGACCACGCCCTGGCACCGCGCCGGCCGACACCGCCAGGCGAAAGCCGAGCAGTGCACGGCCCAAGCATCGCCGACGCGGAGCGATCGGCCCCGCGTATGTCCCGGCCCTACTGAAGCCCTTCGCGAGCTTCCCGGACGAGCGTCACGGCCTCGGGGAAGACGTGAGCCATCACGGTCCGGAGCTGCTCTGACTGCTGCTCGGTGGTCCCCTGGATGTTCACTCGGTTCATCGCCGCCACGGTCAGGTCGACGGCCAGCTTGATGGCGTTGTCAGCCCAGGCGATCCGCTGCGCGCCTTGCATTTGCTCGGCGAACTCGCCCAGCCGACGCTGGAGTTCATCCGGGTCCCCGAAGAGATTTCCGAAGCCGCTTCCTTCCATGCCTCCATGGTACTCCGCCCACCCGGCGCCGGGCGTCAATCACAGACCGCACGACGCGCCCCGGCGCTGAATAGAGCCGCAACGGCATGGCGGCCCCGCCCCGTTCTACCATTGTCGAGGCCGTGGCGGTCATCGATTCAGCATCCATTGCGCGCAATCCAGTGGCGCAGGAATCCCGCCTGCGCACGCGCCAGGCGGCGATTGCCGCCGTGGCCGGTATCTGCCTGCTCGGCGCGGCCATCGTCCAGTCCGTGGGGCCGCAGCCCAAGGTGAGCGAAATCACGATCGAGCTGATCGCCACCAACAAGCGGGTGGGGTTGGAGATCGCCGGCGCGGTGATCAACTCGATCGGCCTGCTGGGCCTGGCGGCCACCCTGACCTTCCTGTTTAGCGCCAGCCGGGCCCGCCGACCCGAATCCTCGCCCGTTACCCGGCTTGCCGCGATGGTGGGAGGCGTCCTGGCGGCTGTGGGCGGCATCGCCTACGCCGTCATCATCAGCATCAAGTCTCACGACTTCGTCACCCAGGGCGCCCAGACCTATCTCCAGGCCAACAAGCTGGTCTCCACGTTCGGCGTGGCTGGGCTGCAGTACGTCGGGTTGATCGGCTCGCTGCTGCTGGCCATCGCCTTCGTGCTGGTGGCCATGAACGCTATGCGGGTGGGCCTGCTCACCCGCTTCCTGGGCTACCTGGGAATGGTGGCCGCGGCGGCCTCCCTGTTCCTGATCGGAAGCGCGCCAGCGCTGCTGGTGGAGGTCTTCTGGCTGATGGCCGTGGCCTACCTGCTGGCCGGTCGCTGGCCGGGTGGGGACCCGCCGTCCTGGAAGAGCGGCGTGGCCGAGCCATGGCCCTCGGCGGCCCAGGTGCGTGAGCAGCGGGAGCGGGAGCGCGGCAAGGGGGGCCGAGCCCCCGCCAAGGCCGCGTCCGGTCGTCCGACGCCGGCCAGGACCCCGCAGCCAACGACCCGCTCGACCACGCCCAAGCGCAAGCGCAAGCGGCGCAGGTAGCCCAACCCCGGAGCCGTCTCGCCGGTGAGCGACCGAGTCGAGCGGCCGCCGCTCGTCGGACCACAGCAGCCGCTCGTCGTATCTCGCCTGCCACCTATCGATCAGGATTGTCCAGCGCCGCTGCGGCGTCGAACCTAAACCCCGACTAAGTCAACCTCAACAAGGAGGGAACTAGATGGAAGCGGCTGGAATCACACCTCCGGGTGGAATTGCACCGCGGGAGGCGGACGTGGCCCCGGCGCCAGTCCGTCCCGATCCGACGGCGGGAACGGGCGCGGGGATCTGGAAGCCGGCCGATCCGGGCCCACTGGGGCTGGCCGGCTTCGCCATGACGACGTTCGTGCTCAGCATGATCAACGCCAACCTCATAAGGGTTACGGGGATCGGTGCCGTGCTGGCGCTGGCCATCGCCTATGGCGGCCTGGCCCAGCTTCTCGCCGGGATGTGGGAGTTCCGGACTGGCAACACGTTCGGGGCCGTGGCGTTCTCGTCGTTCGGCGCGTTCTGGATCTCGTTCTACGTCCTGCTGCACACGGCCACCTTCCTCACTGACCCCCACGCGGTGGCGCTCTATCTGTTTTCCTGGGGCGGCTTCACCGCGTACATGTTCCTGGCGTCGCTCCGGACGACCGCGGCGGTTGCACTGGTGTTCGCGCTGCTGACGGCGACGTTCATACTCCTCGGGATCGGTTTAATCGGCCATGGCCACACGACCGCCACCCATATCGGAGGCGGCCTGGGAATCGCCACGGCCGCTGCCGCCTGGTATGCGTCGTTCGCCGCGGTGATCAACTCGACGTTCGGCAGAGTGGTCGCGCCGGTCGTCCCGCTGCGACGGACCTGAGTACCAGGCATGGCGCCTGCAGTAGTAACGTAGAACCGGCAATTTGCCGCACATTTCGCGTCCCGGGCGCCGGCCCAAATGCCGGCGCCCCGGGTCGTCTGGAGTGGACAGGGTGAGAGCTCTTACAGAAGGGAGAGGCTAGATGGCAGACACGACCCAAGCGGCCTCCGAGGGAGTGGAGTACTCGGAGGACCAGATCGCCGTCCATTGGCGTGAGGAGGAGTACGTCCAGCCGCCGGAGCAGTTCAGGGCTCAGGCCAACGCAAGCGACAAGTCCATTCTCGAGCGCTTCAGCCCGGAGCATTTCCCCGACTGCTTCGTCGACTACGCGGAGCTGCTGACCTGGGATAAGGAGTGGGACGAGACCCTGGACACGAGCAACCCGCCGTTCTTCAAGTGGTTCGTGGGCGGGAGGCTGAACGCTTCGGTGAACTGCATTGACCGCCATCTGGAGTCCCGGGGAGACCAGACCGCGATCACTTGGGTGCCAGAGCCGGAGGATCTCGATCCGGTCGAGATCACCTACAAAGAGCTGCACCGCCGAGTGAACGAGTTCGCGGCTCTGCTCAAAGACTTCTGTGGGGTAAAGCCGCAGGACCGCGTCACGTTCCACCTGCCGATGGTCGTGGACCTACCGGTGGCCATGCTCGCCTGCGCCCGGCTCGGAGTAATCCACTCAGAGGTGTTCGGCGGCTTCAGCGGCCACGCCTGCGGGCAGCGGATGGCCGACGCCAAGAGCACGATCCTGGTCACGATGGACGCCTACTACCGAAACGGCGAGCTGATTGACCACAAGATCAAGGCCGACGAAGCGATCGAGGCTGCGCGCAAGGAGGGGGCGGAGATCGAGAAGATCCTGGTCTTCCGGCGGATCCCGGGCGAGTACCACTCCGAGTCAGAGATGGTCGAAGGGCGCGACTTTTTCGTGGACGAGCTGCTCGAGAACTACCGGGGCCACGAGGTCGAGCCCGAGTCGCTGGAGTCCAACGACACGCTGTTCCTGATGTACACCAGCGGCACCACGGGCCGGCCCAAGGGCGCGCAGCACACGGTCGGCGGGTACCTCGCTTACGTCACCGGGACGGCGAAGTTCTACCAGGACATCCACCCCGACGACACTTATTGGTGCTTTGCCGACATCGGGTGGATCACCGGTCACTCCTACATCGTGTACGGGCCGTTGTCTTTGGGCACCACGACCGTCATGTACGAAGGGGTTCCCACGTATCCCGACGCCGGCCGCCCGTGGCGGATCGCCGAGAAGCTCGGGGTGGACATCTTCCATACCGCGCCCACGACGGTCAGGATGCTGCGCAAGGTCGGGCCCGAGGAGCCGGGCAAGTACGACTACCACTTCAAGACCATGACCACGGTGGGCGAGCCGATCGAGCCCGACGTGTGGCGCTGGTACTGGAAGGTGGTGGGCAAGGGCCGGGCGGCCATCACCGACACGTGGTGGATGACCGAGACCGGCGGCTTTTTGGGTTCGACGCTGCCCTTCCTCCAGCCGATGAAGCCTGGCAGCTGCGGCCCGGAGTGCCTTGGGATCCAGCTCGTGGTCTACGACGAGAACGGCAACGAGATCCCCAAGGGCTCCGGCAAAGCGGGCTACATCTGCGTGCGCAACCCGTGGCCCGGCCGGATGCTGACCGTGTGGGGCCAGGACGAGCGGTTCATCGACACCTACTACAAGCGGTTCAACAAGGACCCGAAGAGCAAGGACTGGCGCGACTGGCCGTTCATGTGTGGGGATGGCGCCGTAGAGGCCAAGGATGGGTACTTCCGGATCCTGGGGCGTATCGACGACGTGATCAACGTGGCCGGTCATCGCCTGGGGACCAAGGAGCTCGAGTCCGCCGCCATCGAGGTCGAGGAAGTGGCCGAGGCGGCCGCCGTCCCGGTCTTCGATGAGGTGCGGGGCAAGGTGGTCGAGATGTACATCGCGCTCAAGCCAGACGTCTCGGATAGCGACGAGCAGGTGGCCAAGAAAGTCTCGGCTCAGATCGAGCGCGACATCGGCAAGATCGCCCGGCCCAAGAACGTCTGGGTGGTGGCCGACATGCCCAAGACCCGCTCGGGCAAGATCATGCGCCGGGTGATCGCCGGGATCTCGAACTTCGCCGACGTGGGCGACGTGTCCACGCTGGCGAACCCCGAGATCGTCGATCAGATCCGGGACCACGTGCAGAACGAGAAGCGGGCTCGGGGCGAGGATGTCCAGGAGCTCTCCAAGAGGGAGGAGCAGGAGATCGCCACCTTCGGTCAGTCCTCCGAGTAGGGACTTCAGCGATCGCGGGCACACCGCGCCGCCCGTTTAGGCGGCCGGTCGGCCCGGGCCACTGAAAGGACTTAGACGGCCAGGAGCCGGCCCAGCTCAGCCACATGCCGCCGGGCCACCGGCACGGCGAGGCCGCGACCGAAGCTCAAGAGCGCAGTGCCGCCCAGCTGGGGCTGGAGCTCGACCGCCTTGTTCAGGTTGGCCAGGTACTGACGGTGCACCCGGACGAATCCGTACTGCGCCCAGCGGTGCTCGAGATCGGTCAGCGTGGCCCGGAGCAGGTATCGCCCGTCCTCGACCACGATCCGCACGAAGTCCCCGTGGGACTGTGCGTACAGGATGGCGCTGCGGGGAATGAGCCGAGTGGAGCCGGGGGAGCGCAGGTTGGCCACGGCGACGATCTCGCTCTCGCTCCCGTTGATCGGTGCACGCTGGGGGACGGGATCGCCGTTGCCCCCGCCTGCCACCTGGATAGCGGAAGCCACCCGGTCCAGGGCCTCCTGCAGCCGGCCGCGGCCCACCGGCTTTAGCAGGTAGTCCAGGGCGTGCAGCTCAAACGCATCAACAGCGGCACTCTCGTAAGCGGTGACGAACACGAGCTGCGGCGGCGAGGCAAACCTGCGAAACACGCGGGCCAGCTCCAGACCGTCCAGGTCGGGCATCCGCACGTCGAGGAAGATCGCATCAAATGGCTGGCTGGACAGCTTCACCAGGGCATCGCGGCCGTCCTGGGCGCACGCCACGCTGTCCACGATTGGGCAGTCGCGCAGGAGCCGAGCCAGGTCCTGAAGCTGCGACTGCTCGTCGTCCACGGCCAGAACCCTGAGCCGCTCGGCACTCACTACGCCAGCGCCTCCTCGGCGGCCAGCCAGGCCGTCTCGAGATGGCCGCGCTCGCCCCGGAAGTTCGGTACCCGCATGACCGCGGTGGTACCGCGACCGATGGCCGATTCGATTCGCAGCGCATAGCGCTCGCCGAAAGTGGCCCTCAGCCGGGCGTCCACATTGGAGATACCGATTCCCCCGCCGGCGCCGGCCAACACCTGGGCCACTCGCTCGGGCGCGATCCCGCCGCCATCGTCGCTCACCCGTAGTTCCACATCGTCGTCGACCACCGAGGCGGTGATGGCCACCCGCCCCGATCCCACCCGTTTCTCGACGCCGTGGCGGACCGCGTTCTCGACCAGCGGCTGGATCGACATGGCTGGGACGACGGCGCTTCGGGCCTCCTCGGCCACGTCCACGGTCACCTCCAGGCCACGGAAGCGGGTCCGCTCCAGCCGCAGGTAGCGCTCCACGTGTTCCACCTCCTCGCCCAGCGTGACGTAGGAGCGGCCATCGCGGAACAGATAGCGCGTGAACTGAGCGAAGTCGATCAACCGCTCGCGGGCCTCCTCGGGCCGGGTGTGGATGTCTCCGGCCACCGCGGCCAGCGCGTTGTATATGAAATGAGGGGAGATCTGGGCCCGCAGCGCGCGCAGCTCGGCCTGGGACAAACGCTGTTCCTGTTCGGCCAGGACCGATAACGCGACCTGGGCGGAGACCAGGCTGGCCGCCTCCTGGACAACCCGAAGCTCGGACTGGCTGGGTCTTCCGACCGTGCGGTAGAAGGTGATCAGCGTGCCCGCGCGCCGGCCGTTGACCGCGAGCGGAGCCAGCACAGCGGATCGGAGGGGACACGACGGATCCGAGGAGACCAGGAAGGGCTCGATATGCACGCGGTCATCGGGCGTGCGGGCCAGCAGGCGGGAGAGCAGATCGCCCGGCCTGACCTGCTCGCGGCCCTCGCCCTCGATGGCCAGGACCGCCCGGGTGTCGGCCAGGGCGATGGCGGCGGCCCCGGTGAGGGCCCGAAGATGGGGCACCGACCGCGCAGCCGTGCGTCCACTGAGACCGCGTCGCAGGTGCGGAAGCGTCGCTGTGGCGGCGTGCAGCGCTGCCTGCATGGCCGCCGCTTCGGCGCCGGTTGCCCTTCGGGCGCGGTGCGCTCTCAAGGCGACGAGGGCGGTCGCCGCTAACCCGACCCCGAGCAAAACTCCGAGCAGAAGTGTCATGCGACGAGGTGAAGTTTATTCCGGCCTGGTGACGACCGATACATACTTTGACCCAGGCCATGGCTGGTGCTGCCTGGGGGCCGCGAGGGCTGATACCCGGGTCTAGGCGCGCTGAGCGCGCGGTTTCACCGTGTACACGGTGGCGCACCCGAAGTGGTGGACGGCCGTCAGAACCGGGGCCAGGGCCCTATGAAGATCGGTTGTCACGTGGCACGGCGCGAGAACGAAGCGCGCGCCCGTGGACATCACGAACTCACGCGCTGCCGGCAGACCGGGATGGCGGTAGAACAACCACCGGACCTGCCGATCGCGCCTCGTGTGGTGGGGCACGGACCACACGTCCTCGCCGATGTACGTGCGGCGCCCCGTCATGCTCGGCGTAACCGCGCCAAGTCTCCAGGTCGTGAGTACGCCGCCGGGCGCCGGATCTTCGGCCAGATAGGACAGCGCCCGGTGCGCGTCGGGGAATATGAAGGCCGAGCTCACGTAATTGGGCACAGTGCTGACCACTGCCAGCCCGGCCGGGACCGTGACCCCGGCCACGAACAGGGCAGCCAACCACCGGTGCTGGGGAACGCGGGCCAGCCCGACCCGGCGCACGCCGCGGACGGTGAGGACCGAGAGCGGGATGGCGATCCCGCCGAAGGCGTGCAGCGGAGTCGATCCGACCCTGGCCTCGCAGAGCCCGTACACGGCCAGCGCGGCCAGCAGCCAGATCCGGCTGGTGGCGACCAGGAAGGTACGCGGACGCTCGCGCCAGCCCAGGGCTGCCCCCACCAGCAGCGGTACGAG
>JBPYDM010000075.1:0-2447 GCA_051986255.1 Solirubrobacteraceae bacterium
AGCCGCGTCTGGTAAGAGGTGATGTTGGGAGCGTTGGGCGTGTCCGGGATCTGGGTCAGCGTGTTCGAGCTGGCGTGGTAGAGGAAGAAGTGAGTCGGCGCGTTGTACACGCACGCGCTGGCGTCGAATATCACGTTCCCGTCCGGCAGGACCGACCCCGGCCCGTCAGTAC
Organism: Solirubrobacteraceae bacterium; assembly: GCA_051986255.1. Taxonomy (GTDB): domain Bacteria; phylum Actinomycetota; class Thermoleophilia; order Solirubrobacterales; family Solirubrobacteraceae; genus Palsa-465. The sequence continues at coordinate 173 of JBPYDM010000075.1, forward strand.
TGGCGAATTCCAGGCCGCCGATGGCCGGGATCTCGGGGCCCGGGGTCCACGTGCCCATGGTTCCGGCCTGGTAGTGATACAGCGCAGTCTGAGTGCTTGCGTCCGTGGTGCACGGCGTGGGCGGCTCTTGCGTGCTCGTGCCGCCCCCGACCACGAACGTGTTGCCGCCCGGCAGCTCAACCTGCGGCCCGAGCTCCACGACCGGGAGCGGATTTACAGGATTGCCGCCCGGGGGCATCGCGCCCGCGAATGACCAGGACTGGGTGCTCGGGTTATACAGCTGGGCTTGGGGCAGCGCCCAGACCTCGACGGTCAACAGCTGACCGCTCGGCTCCAGCGTCCAGCCCTCTTCGTCGTTGGGGTCCTCCTTGCCCAGCCCCGGGATCACCGTCCACGTCAGCGTCCTCGGGTTCAGCAACGCGTCATCGATGGTCGCCTCCGGGTTCGTGAGGCAGGTATTGCACGGGTGCTCGAGCATGAAGGTGCCGTTGGGCAGCACATCGCTCGCGGAGTCCCCGATGTTCGTCCAGCCCGGGGGCGGTGCGACGGAAGCCCAGAGGTTGGTCACCGGGTTGTAGATCGCGCCGCGGTTGGACCACACGGCATTTTCCCCGATGTATTCGCCGCCTTCGACAATCATGCGCCCGTCGGGCAGGATCGCCGACCCGAAATACAGGGGAGAATACCCCTTCGGCATCGACGCGATCTGGCTCCAGGTCCCGTCGATGTAGCTGCCCTTCGAATCCGGCGTGAGCTTCCACCAGTCGGTCGTGCCGCCGGTGACGTTGTTGTCCGGCTCATTGTGAACGAGCACCGTCCCGTCGCTCTCCAGCAGCATCGTGCCCGGTGTCCCGAACGGCGCCTGGTTCTTCAGCGGCGTCCAGGGTGACGCCGTGCCCGCGGGGCCGAAATACCGCTGCATCCCCGACGGCTTGGGACGCCCCAACGGCGGGCTGGCCTGCAGCCATGGTGTTCGCGCGGACGCCTGACCGGTCAGGGCCGCGCTGGTCTCGCGCGCGGACGCATTGGGCGTACTGGCCATCACCAGTGCGGCCAGCCCGGCTGCACACGCAGCCCCGCCCACGAGTACGGCAGATCGACGGCGTACTGACATCGGGGCCCCCCTAGGGATTCGTTTCGCCCTGCTTCGACGGGCCGCACGCTACCAGGGGTCTTCGAAGCTTGTCTGCGAATTTGAGCAATCAGGGGTGTTGGTGCGGGCCAGCCAGCGCTCGCGGCCAGGCTGGGCCTGAAGCCGGCCTCGGACTCCCGCAGGACGCCGGGGCGGCCTGGGCACAATGGGGTACCTAGGATGTAGGGCACGACTCTAGAGGGGGCGGGAGGAGCCTAAACATGCCGGGAACCGAACGCGTGGAGATCACCGGGCCGGACGGCGAGCGCTACGACGAGATCCTCACGCCGCAGGCCATCGAGCTCATCGCCACCCTCCATGGCGAGCTCGGCACGCGCAGGTCCGAACTGCTCGCGGCGCGGCGCCGGCGCCAGGTGGAGCTGTCTCGCGGCGCGATGCTCGACTTCCTGCCCGAGACCGCGCACATCCGCGAGGACCCGGAATGGCGGGTCGCGCCGCCCGCGTCCGGGCTGGTCGACCGCCGGGTGGAGATCACCGGCCCGACCGAGAAGAAGATGACGATCAACGCGCTCAACTCGGGCGCCAACGTGTGGCTGGCCGACTTCGAGGACGCCAACACCCCGCTGTGGGACAACATGATCACCGGCCAGCTCAACCTGAAGGACGCCCTGGACCGGACCATCGACTTCACCAGCGCAGAGGGCAAGGACTACCGGCTGCGGCCGGACGGCGAGCTGGCCACGATCGTGGTCCGGCCGCGCGGCTGGCACCTGGACGAGAAGCACATCCTCATCGAAGGGAACCGGGCCTCGGCCAGCCTGGTCGACTTCGCGCTGTACATGGCGACCGGCGCGCGGCGGCAGCTGGACAGGGGCCAGGGGCCGTACTTCTACCTGGCCAAGAACGAGAACCACCTCGAGGCGCGGCTGTGGAACGACGCGTTCAACATCGCGCAGGACGTGCTCGGCATCCCGCGCGGAACGATCCGGGCCACGGTGCTGATTGAGACGATCCCGGCCGCGTTCGAGATGGAGGAGATCCTGTACGAGCTGCGCGAGCACTCGGCGGGGCTGAACGCGGGCCGCTGGGACTACCTGTTCAGCGTGATCAAGAAGTTCCGCACCAGGGGCCGGGAGTTCGTGCTGCCCGAGCGTAACTCGGTCACGATGACCGCGCCGTTCA
>JBPYDM010000076.1:0-6450 GCA_051986255.1 Solirubrobacteraceae bacterium
GCGCTGCGCCCGGCGCCTCCGGTCGGGCGTGAGCTCAACGGCGCGCTCGTGAAATGCCGCCCCCGCCGACAGCCCGCCGCGCGCCCGCGCTCGGCCGGCTGAGCGCTCCAGGTCGGCGGCGACGTCCTCGTCGAGCCCGGATGCCGCGTGTGCGCGGTGCCAGACGCGACGATCGGGATCGACGTCGGCATCAGTGGCCTCGGCGAGCGCCCGGTGGACGCGCTGGCGCGCCTCGGGCGCGGCGGCTCCATAGACCGCGGAACGCACGAGTGGATGACGGAAGCGCACCTGCGCTCCGAAATCGATCAGGCCCGCTGCGGTCGCCGGCACGGCCGCGTCCGGCCCGATGCCGAGCTCCGCGGCCGCCCGCCACACCAGCACCGGATCCCCCACTGGCTCGGCAGCCGCGACGAGCAGCAAGAGCCGCGTCGACGGGCGCAGCGGCGCCAGCCGCTCCCTGAAGCTCTGCTCGATCCGGCCGGACAACGCAGTGGCTTCGGACAGCCCGAACCCGCCAGCGAGCTCGGCCGGCGTCCGGCCGCGTGGCAGCTCCACCAGCGCCAGGGGGTTGCCGCGCGTCTCGGCCACGATCCGATCACGCACCCGCTCGTCAAGCGGGCCGGTGACCACCCGCGCTAGCAACTGGTGCGCATCATGGTCCTCCAGCCCGCCGACGGCGAGCTCCGGCAATCCCTCGAAATATCGCTCGCCGGACAGCTCACGCGCGGCGAAGACCAGCCCCACCGACTCGGCACCAAGACGGCGCGCGACGAAGGCCAGCGTCCGCGCCGAGGCGGCGTCTAGCCACTGCGCGTCGTCCACGATACAGACCAGCGGTCGCTCCTCCGCGACCTCCGACATCAGACTGAGGACCGCCAGGCCGACGAGGAACCGATCCGGCGCGTCGCCGTCGCGCAAACCGAACGCGGTGCCAAGCGCATCGCGCTGCGGCCCGGGAAGACGCTCCAGGCGATCCACGAACGGCGCGCACAGCAGCTGCAATCCCGCGAAGGCGAGCTCCATCTCCGACTCGACGCCGGCCGCCCGGGCGACGCCGCACCCAGACGCGTGCTGCACCAGATATTCCAACAACACGCTCTTCCCGACCCCGGCCTCGCCGTGAACCACCAGCGCCTGGCTCGGACCCGCGCGCACACTCGCCACCAGCTCATCCAGCGCCGCGCACTCGCTGCGCCGCCCAAGCAGCACACGCGCGGAAACGGCCGTGGACATCGCCACCCGAAGCCTAGGGACGGCTCCCTGCGTTAGCAACCTCGGCGCCTGGCCCCTACGACGCCCCAGTCGTACTCCCATCCCGCGAGAGGACCTTGACGAACTCCTCCAGCTGGTCGGTGCGCCAGCACTCGAACGCCGTGCAGTGGCGCTCGTAGGCGGCGATCACCGAATCCCCGTAATTCCAGTACAGGCGGGGCTCGGGGTTCAGCCAGAAGGTCCGCCCCGCCCGGGCCGTAATGGCCGCGAACACGTCGTCCCGGGGCGGGCGGCCGTTGGTCCGGGCGTCCCCCAGCACGATCACGGTGGCCCGGGGGTGCAGCTCGTCCACCACAAGCGAGAGAAACTCCTGCCACACCCGGCCGTAATCGGTGTAGCCCGAGATGTCGGCCACGCCCGCATCGCGGGAGATGGCCTCGCTGGCCGCCCGGAAATCGCGCTCGCGCTCGAAGACCTCGGTCACCTCGGAGATCCGCTCGATGAACACGAACGAGCGAAGCTTGCGGAACGCGTCGTGCAGCGCGTGCAGCACGCTGAGGAAGAAGGTCGATGCGCTGGTCACGCTGGTCGACACGTCGCACAGGATCAGGATCTCGGGCCGCCGGGGCCGCTGAGGGCGGTATTTGAGAGCGACCGGTACCCCTCCCGTCTGAAGGGAGGCCCGCATGGTGCGCCGGACGTCTACGTGGGCGCGGCGTTTACGCCCCCGCAGCTCGTGTCCCTGCGTGGCCAACCGGCGCTTGAGCTGAGCCACGACGCGGTGAACGGCAGCCAGGTCCTGGATCGGACCCGTGGGGAGCGCCCGGTCGAGCTCGTTCAGCGGGCGCTTGGGTGGCAGTGAGCTGGTCCGCTCGATCAGCGCGCGTTCCAGCTCGCGCCGCAGGTGGGCCTCGAAGCGGCGCAGCTGCTCCCGGGGCGTGCCCTGGCGGCGCGGGTCGTCCTCGGGCAGGTCAGGCTGGGGCTCGACGCGCAGCCCGAGGGCCCGGCGGATCCGCTGGACATCCACCCCCAGCACCCCCGATCCCTCGCCCTGGCCGAAGGCGGCGACGGCCAGCCTGGCCAGGTCGCGCAGGGCGGCCTCCGACCCATCCGCGAGGGCGGCCGCGATCTGCTGGCGCAGCGTGTCCAAGTTGATCTCGGTGCTGGCATCCATCGCTCCGGCACCCTCGCTGATGCGCCTTCGGACGGCCTCAGCCTCGGCCGCCCGGAAGAAGAAGCGGTCAAAGACGAGCTCGAATACCCGCCGATCCTCCGGAGACTTGGCCAGCGTCGCGGCCATCGCCTCGCGGAAGTCGGGCTGGTTGCTCCAGCCGACGTGCTCCAGAGCGGCGAAGGCATCGAGGATCTCCGAGGTGCCGACGGCCACCCCCTCGGCGCGGAGGTCCTCGGTGAAGGCCAGGAGCTCCCCGGCCAGGCCACCGGGGGCGCGAGTGGGAAGGTCGGGCGTTTTAGGCGGCACAGGGGTGGGTGAGCTGCTCACGCGGCACTGGGCTCTAGCACCACCCCGGCGCGCGCGGCCACCGTGTCCAGGTCCGTGCGGTGCTTGATGATCACGCTCATCGTCTGCTCGAACACCTGCTGGTCGACGTCGCGGGCGCCCAGGAGAAGCAGCGTCCGGGCCCAGTCGATTGACTCCGCGATGCTGGGCGGCTTCTTGAGGTCCAGCTCCCGAACCCGGTGGATGATCTCCACCAGCTTTCGGGCCACCCGCTCGTCCAGATCGGGGGAGTGCAGCCGGACGATCTCGAGCTCGTGCTCCAGGCCCGGATAGTCCAGCCACAGATATAGGCACCGGCGCTTGAGTGCCTCGGTCAGCTCCCGGGTGTTGTTGGAAGTGAGCAGGACCACCGGACGGGTCCGGGCCTCGATCCGCCCGAGCTCGGGGATCGAGATCTGAAAGTCGGAGAGCAGCTCGAGCAGCATGGCCTCGAATTCCTGGTCGGTCTTGTCGATCTCGTCGATCAGCAGCACGACTGGCTCGGCCGCGGCTATGGCCGTCATCAACGGCCGCTGGAGGAGGAACTCCTCGCCGAAGATGTCCTCTTGGACCTCCTCCCAGCCAGCTCCCTCGGATTCCGTCTGGATGCGCAGGAGCTGCTTGCGATAGTTCCACTCGTACAGTGCCTTGGCCTCATCCAGACCCTCATAACACTGGAGCCGAACCAGACGGCGGCCCAGGTAGGACGCCAGCGACTTGGCCAGCTCGGTCTTGCCCACCCCTGCCGGTCCCTCCACCAGCACCGGCTTGCCCAGCTGTGTGGCCAGGAAGGAGACCAGAGCGGTGGACTCGCCGGGCAGGTAGCCCACGCTGCGCAACCCGCTCGCGACCTCCTGTGGCGATGTGGGAGCCGAGGCAACCGTGTCTGTGGGCGATGTGTCCATGGAGGGTGAGGCCAAATATAGGGTTCCCGGGATGCTCTCCCTGATTCCGACTGCCGCGGCGACCACGGTAGGCCCGTATGCCATCGCGATGGCAGTCGGCTTCATCATCGGGGTATACGGACATGTGATCAAATCGCGGCTGCTCATTCTGGTCGGGATCGCGATCGTGGGCGCAGTGAGCGCGTACTTCGCCTTCGGGGTGGCGAAGGTGGGATCCTGATCGCGTCGCCGGGAGGTGTAGGCTCGGGTTGTGGGGACCGACGCCATCGGCACCGCGGACATCGATCTAGGGTCACTGGAGTTCTGGGCTCGCCCGGCTCATGAGCGAGATCGCAGCTTCGCCGTGTTGCGGCGCGAGTCGCCGGTATCGCATCACGAGCCCCTGGAGGACATCCTTGGACTCCAGGAGAGGGACCATCGAGGCTATTGGGCGATCGTGCGCTACCACGACATCCGGCAGGTCTCGCGTGATCCAGCCACCTTCTGCTCGGGACAGGGGGTCCAGTTTGGCGATGCGCCGCCGGAGATGCTCGAAGCCTCCCAATCCTTTCTGGCCATGGATGCGCCCAGACATACGAAGCTGCGCGGGCTTGTTTCGGCGGCCTTCACTCCGCGCCAGGTGGCGCGCATAGAGGCAGGAATCCGGGCCAACGCCCGCCGGGTGATCGACGAGGCGGCCCCGACGGGCGGAGGGGACTTCGTCGAACTGTTTGCCAAGCGACTCCCTCTCATCACGATCTCGACGATGATCGGCGTGCCCGAATCCGACCGCGAGCGCGTTGTCAAGGCGGCGGACACGCTGGTGACCGTGTCGGACCCAGAGGTAACCGGAGACCAGTCGCCGCTGGAAGCGCTCGGAGCTGCCCTGTGGACGCTCACCACGTTTGCGAAGGAGCTGGCCGCTCACCGGGAGCGCGCGCCCGGCGAGGATCTGATGAGCGCCCTGGTCCAGGCCGAGGTGGACGGTGATCGCCTCACGCACGATGAGATCGCGGCGTTCTTCGTGCTCCTGTCGGTGGCCGGCAACGACACCACCCGTCACACCACCTCCCACGCCATGCGCGCGCTGACCCTAAACCCGGATCAGCGTTCCCAGCTCATCGCCAACCGGGCCGGGCTGCTGCCTGGGGCCGTTGAGGAGTTCATCCGCTGGGCCACGCCAGTCCTGACCTTCCGGCGCACGGCCACGAGGGACACGGAAATCGCCGGACAGCCCATCGCCCAGGGGGAGAAGGTGGTTCTCTTCTACCACTCGGGAAATCGGGACGAGACCGTGTTCGTTGACCCCTGGCGCTTCGACATCACCCGAGAGCCGAATCATCATCTGGGGTTCGGCGGGGGCGGACCACACTACTGCCTCGGCGCCTCCCTGGCCCGGACCCAGCTTCGCTCGTTGTTCGGCGAGCTGTTGCGGGCCCTTCCGGACATCGAGGCCGACGAGCCGGAGCTGTTTCGCTCCAGTGCCTTCATCCACGGCATCAAGAGGATGCCGTGCTCATTCACCGCACGGGGTTAAGCCCGCGACGGGTGCGGCTGCCCTAGAGGGCAAACCTCCCCTACTGAATCGGGATGTCCTCCACCCTCGGTGGCTCGGGCTGCCGGTGCTCCAGCCGCTCGATGTAGGCGTCGAGCAGTGCCCGCAGGGCCAGCAGCAGCTCTCGGACCGCATCGGCCAGCCGCTGGACGACCTCGGGTGGGATCAGGTCGCGCATCGCTCGCACGGCGCTCAGGAGCGCTTCGATCTCGGTGCTCAGCGAACCGCCTGGCTGCGCCTGATCGGGCGGCTGCCATCCCGCCGGAGGAGGCTTTGCCGGTCCGTCGGACTGCGCCACCTCCTCTGCCAGCCGTTCGGCTGCCCGGGACGCCTCACCGAGCCGCTCCCCGACGCGCTTCAGCGCGTCCCGGTGCTCATCCGTCATGGCCGACACGGCTCGAACTCTCGAACGTGACCTCGAGCGTCCCGTCCTCGAAGCGCGCCTCCCGCGGCTCAAAGCGCGACAGCGCAGGGGGCAGGATGATCAGTCGCTTCTGGCCGTCAACGCCGACGATCAGCTCCTGGCCGATCTTCTTCAGGCTGATCTCGCCCTTGCGGGCCAGGGGAAGGGCCAAACGGAGCCTGGCCCGCTCCTCGTCCAGCTCGAGCTCCTGCGTGACCTGATCGTGCAGCAGCGCCGCCGGATCGAGATCTCCGGGCCCAAACAGCTCGGCGGCCAGCCGGTCGAGCATCTTTGCCCCCACCACCTCCTGGTCGAAGTAAGGCGCGCACAGCACTGGCACGGGTGCGAAGGCAGAGCGCACCAACTCCATATGCTGCTCCTGCAACTGCTTCCACCCGGCGAAGTAGTCGCCTACCTCGTCGGGGAAGATGCGATTGACGATCACGGCGTCGGTCAGATAGCCGTAGAGGTTCAGGTAGGTGAACGTGCGCATGGCCTCCCCGATCACCATCTTGTCCGGGGTGACCACCAGCCTTACCGTGGTCCGCGCGCGGTCGCGCAGCATCTCGTTGATCGCGATCAGGTTCTCCGAGAGACGCCGGATATCCGCGAACACCTCGTGGCTGGGAAGCGGGATGTCGAGCACGGAACGGGCGAAGGGGGCAGCCGCCGCGACCAGCTGGTGCTCGATGGGAAACACCTTGTCGATCCACCACCTGGCCACATCGGGGAGCGAAAGAAGGCGCAGCGTCTCGCCTGTGGGTGCGCAGTCGACGACGATCGCATCCCATGCGCTGGACTGAGAATGAGCCTGGAGGCGAAGCAGCGAGAACACCTCGTCCATGCCCGGAGGGACCGTCAGCTCGGCGGCCGAGATGCGGTCTAGGCCCCGCTCTGC
>JBPYDM010000077.1:0-3333 GCA_051986255.1 Solirubrobacteraceae bacterium
CATAGGTCGAGAACTTGAAGCCCTTGCGGTAGTCGAACTTCTCGGCTGCGCGTACGAGTCCGAGCGTGCCCTCCTGGATCAGATCGAGGAACGGGAGTCCCTGGTTGCGATAGTTCTTGGCGATCGAGACGACCAGTCGCAAGTTGGACTCGACCATCTTCTGCTTGGCGTCGAGGTCTCCGCGCTCAATCCGTTTGGCCAGATCGACCTCCTCCTGCGCGGTGAGCAGCCGCACCTTGCCGATGTCCTTCAGGAACAGCTGGAGCGAGTCGGTGGTCATGTCCGGCTTGAGGTCGAGCGCCGTCTTGGGCTTGCGACGCCCGCGCTTGTCGGGCGCCCGCTCGAGGTCGGCTGCGGCCAGCGCCGGATCCAGCTCCTCGACCAACTCGATCTCCGCCCGCTCCAGGAACCCGTGTAGGTCCTCGACGTCCGCCTCGTCCAGATCGAGCTCGGATACGGCGCCCGCGATCTCGGCGTACGTCAGAACGCCCAGTTGCTGGCCGCGGTTGACAAGGGTCTTGATCTCTTCGAGTTCCTGAAGGTCAGCTACTGACATGACATCCTGTTCAGTTCTAGGCACCGTAATGAAGAGTTTCTCCGGCGCGGAGGATCAACAACCCGGGCGTTATCAAGGGCGCACGCCCGCCAGGTAAAGACAATATAGTCGCTGTACATAATGAAGTGAGAGGGGAGCCTAACTCGCGTCGGGGGCAGATTCGTTTCTGAGTCAACGAGACTCTGCGTCGGTTGGGCAATTCCTTTGCCGAGAACTTAGGCATTCGCTTGCAGGACTTAACGTTCGGGGCCGCGTCTTGTTTCAGGGTAGGCGCAAAATCGAGGTTTCAGGGTAGGGGCAATATCGGCGTTTTGGCGATAGAGCAAAAATCCAGCCTGGGTCGGCCTGGCGGATCGCCGCTGCGTGCGCGATCATTGCCGGTCATGGCTGACGAGCGTCCACCGGAGGTCCTAGGGGCTCTGCCGCGGACTCGGCCCCAGCGGCGCAGCACCAAGCGGCCGGTGCGCCATGGGCAGACGGGTGCCAGCTCCGGCTCCGGCTCTGGCGCGGGCAAGCCGCCTGTAGCCGGAGGCCGGACCGGGAAGACCAAGCCCGCGCGTGCCCGGGCCACGGCGGTCAAGCCGTCTGATGCTCGCCCGGGGTTGGCCAAAGGAGCGACCGCGTCACCCAAGACCTCCAGCGGCAGCGGCGCGAGTAAGCGAAAGCCCAAGCCGCTTCGCCAACCCCCGCAGCCGCGAGGGATCCCCGCCCAGCCCCGCGCCCCGGTCCCTCCTGACCGGCCCGAGGTTCTGGGCACCGCCGTTCAGGCTGCCGCCGAGCTGGCCGAGATCGGCCTGGCCCTCACCGCGCGCGCGCTCCGGCGTGCCGCGTCCCGGCTCCCCCGTCCCTGAGCACCAGTCGCTCTGGCTGCGGGGCGCGCAGGTGACACACGGCTTGCACGAACGCGCTGATGGCTTTCGTATACTGCCGCGCCGTTCGCCGAACGGCCATCCGTCCACGGAGGGCCAGCGGGAATCGTGCGTCGAGCCAACGCATACCGGGGAAAGCCACTCGCGCTGACTGCCGTCACCGCGGGCCTTCTGGCCCTTCCGGCCGTGGCCACCGCCGGATCTGGGGGCGGGGGAATTGGACCGAGCGGCAACAAACAGGCGCGGCCCGCCGGCGGCACCGTGAGCTCGACCGTCAACGGCATGACCATAACCACGCACGCTTCGGGGTTCGACGGCCACACGATGACATTGCTTGGGTCGGTCGGCCGGCGTCACGCCGGCCAGACGATCGTCATCCAGCGAGCCGGTGGGCAGACCGGTGGCGCCTGGGTCAAGACCGCCAGGGCGACAGTTGCCTCAGACGGCTCGTTTGAGGCGGTATGGGACCCCAACAAGGCAGGCCAACTCGCCCTTCGGGCGGTGCTCCGCCGTTCCCGGCCCGGCCGCGCCGCCTCGGCCTGGCCGACGGTGAATGTGATCGTGTACCGGCTATCTATAGCTACCTTCTACGGGCCCGGACTCTGGGGACGAACCACGGCGTGCGGACAGCGGCTCCGTCACAAGACCCTCGGCGTGGCCAACCGGAGGCTGCCCTGCGGGACGAAGGTCTCGATCTACTACGGGGGCAGGAGCATCGTCGTCCGGGTGATCGACCGAGGTCCGTACGCCAACGGGGCCCACTGGGATCTCACGTTGGCCACCGCCAAGGCGCTGCGCATGCCGGGCACGGAGACCATCGGCGCCGCTCGCCTGTCGTAAGAGTCTGAGCCAGAATGTCTGGCGATATGAGCCGCGAGCTCATCAGCATCGCTGACGCAAGGTCGATCGTCCTGCGCGCTAGTTGCCCGCTGGAGGGGGAGCGGGTGGAGGTAGGGCACGCGCTCGACCGGGTGTTGGCCCACGACGTGGGAGCCGCCCAGGACATGCCGCCCTTCCCGTCCTCGGCCATGGACGGCTACGCCGTCTTGGCCGGCGACGCCTATCAGGAGCTGAGGGTGGTCGGGGAATCTCGCGCGGGCACGCCCGCCAGCCGCCGACTGGCCGCTGGGGAGGCCATCCGGATCTCCACCGGCGCCTCGGTTCCCGACGGAGCGGACGCGGTGATCAGGCAGGAGGACACCGAGGAGCTCGAGCCACATCTGATCCGGACGCTGACCCCGATGGCTCCCGGCGAGAACGTCCGGCCGGCGGGCGAGGTCATGCGTGCAGGCGCGCAGGTACTGGCGCGGGGCACGACGCTCGGTCCAACGGAGATCGCGGCGGCCATCACCGCGGGGGTGGCCGAGCTGATCGTGGGGCGGCGCCCGCGCACGAGCGTCCTGGGCACGGGGGATGAGTTGCGCGATCCCGGGCAACCGCTCGGCCCCGGCCAGATCCACGACTCCAACGGAGCGATGCTCTGGGCGCTGTCGCTCCGGGCCGGCGCCGCAGTGCGGGCCGCGATCCGCCTGCCCGATGACCGAGCGGAGACCGTGCGGGGTCTTGACGGCGCCCTGGCGGAGTCCGACGTGGTGGTGATCAGCGGCGGCGTATCGGTCGGACCGCACGACCACGTCAAACCGGCGCTGGCGCAACTAGGGGTGGAGGAGCTGTTCTGGGGAGTCGCGCTCCGGCCCGGCAAGCCCACCTGGTTCGGGAGCCGCGGTCGGACGCTCGTGTTCGGACTACCGGGAAATCCGGTCTCGGCAGCGGTGACATTCGCCCTGTTCGTCGCCCCCGCTCTGGCCGTCCTGGAGGGGCGGGCCGACGTAAGGGTCGATCGGCCTAAGGCCGGCCGGCGAGCCATGCTCGGCCAAGCGGTCAGGCAGAACCCCACCCGGGAGCAGG
>JBPYDM010000078.1:0-3714 GCA_051986255.1 Solirubrobacteraceae bacterium
AGGGCCGTCGGGGATGTCGTAGCGGGAGAGGATCTTCCCTGCCCGATTGAACTCGAGGATCTCACCGGGACTGACATAGTCGGCAATCAGATAGAGATCCGATCCGAGCTGCTGGGGATCCGACGGATACGAGATGGGAAGCGTTCGGCTCCACACCACCCTGCCCGCCGGCGTGTACTCGGTGACCCTCGAGTCTGTGATCTCTGACACCAGCAAATTCCCATCCGCCAGCGGCGTGTCCCCGTTGGGTGAGTAGATCGCGTGCGGCGGGTTGTGAGTGCACAGCCCCGCCGTGCCGAGCTGGTGCGCCACCGTGTGATCTGGTCTGATGATCAGCACGCGGCAGTTGTCCGCGTCGGCCACGGTGATCTGGCCGTTCTTCAACAGATAGGCGTCATCGGGCTCGTTCAGGTAGCCAGCGGTTGAACCCGGCTGATGGGGATGCCCGTAGGACCAGAGCACCCGTCCGGACGGGTAGGCGATCTCCTGGATGGTCTCGTTCTGCTCCTGGTTCGAGATGATCGCGGTCCCGTGACGGATGAAGAAGGCATCGTCCGGGAAGAAGAATCCCAGCCGGTCACGCGGGAGGGCGGGCGATGGGAACCTCCACACGACCTGCATGGCCGGGTTGAGGAGGAGAAGACGGTTGTTGGCCCGGTCGGCCACGAGCAGCTTCCCGCCGAAGTAGGGCGATCCGGCTCCGCTGGCCCCGGCCTGACCGAAGGACGCGTTGGGGGTGAGCATCTGGACTGTCGTGACCTGATTTCCCCCGGATTCCCCTCCCACGAGCCAGGCCCGCGAACCCAGCACCGCTACGCCGGCGTGGGACACAGGGACCTGGAGGCGTCCGGCGAGGAGCATTCGGGCCCGCGCGGGCTTGAAGGCCCAGATGGTGGAGACGGTTGTCAGGCCCGAACTGGCCACGGGGCTCACGGGCGGCGAGAGCTGCGTCGTCCCAAGACCGGGTTTGGCGGTCTGGGTCGAATTGGTGTCCCCACCCGCCAGGTAGACGGTGCCCTCGAGGCTGACCGCCGCCGCGCCCTGGAGCGGCTCGGGGAGATGCCCCGCCACCCTGGCGGAGTGGCTCGCGGGATCAACAACCTGGATGTCATCCACAGGACGGCCGGCGCTGGGCCCGGAAACGGCCTCGCCACCGAAGACGTAGAGCCTGCCGCCCGCGGCCGCCACCGCGGGATAGCGGACGGCGACCGGGAGGGTCGCCACTCCCCGAAAGGTCCGGCCATCGCTGGTGGTCAGCACCGCGGGGTCGGGATTGGTCCCGTCGTAACCCCCAACGATGTACGTCACCGATCCGATGCTGGCCGCGACAGCATCTGAGCGAGGTTGGGGCAGTTGGCCCGAGGTAGTGGCGGGGGAGCCCGGAGACGAACCAAGCCCTCCCCCGGCGGGCGAAGGCGCGTACGACTCGACTCCCGCCACCGTGGTGGGCGAACCTCCCCCGAATACGAAATCGCGGCCCGCGACCATACCGCCCGCCGCGTCGTGCACCCCAACGCGCAGCGAGCCGATCGAGGGTGCGGCACCCGTGGCGGTATCAAGGGATTCGATTCCCGTCAGGGAGGTGGAGCCGCTCAGACCTCCGATGACCAGCAGCCGGTGGCTGCCCCCGGGCACCACCACCTCGCGGCTCAGCGGCTGGGACAGCTGCCAGGGGAGGAGGCCCGACTCGACCGCCGGGATCACGGCCGCCTTTTTGTCCCCGGAATGGTGCGCCGCGGACTTTTTCCCACCCTCCAGACCCCGGACGAGGAGCAGCAGGAACAGCACCAGCAGGGCAAGCGCGGCAATCTTGGGGCGCGTTCCGAAACGGGCAGGCTGCCGCCGCCGCGCCCTGTTCCAAGGGTCCGTGGCCATCGGCCTAGTCTGGCGAATATCACCGCGCGCCAGCGTTAGGCCTGGGCTGATCCTCAGTTAGCAGGTGGCCGGACGGGCTCGACGCCGCGTGTGAACCTTTCGATGACCATGAAGCGCAACTCAGGACCTCCGCTCGGGCGCGTACTCAGCCCGGTTGACCGGCCCGGCTGAGCAGCCGGTCGAAATAGCGCTCGAACAGGACTGTTGCGATCTGGTCCGCCCGGCCGTCCCTCAGACGCGTCTCCGCCAGAAGGGCCTCGTGGTCAATGCCCTGGAGGGCCAGCTTCCTCCGGTCCATGTCGAGCCAATGCTCGATCAGGTCAGCCGTTGCCTCGGCGTGAAACTGAAGGCCGAGATGGTCACCCTGGGAGAAGGCCTGGGGTGCGATGTCCGTCCAGGCCAAGGGTGTCGCCTCCGGCGGCCAGTCAAAGGTGTCCTGATGCCAGGTGAGCCACGGGCCTTCGGGCATCCAGCTTGCCTCCCCGGAGCGAGTCAACGACTTCCAGCCGACCTCGGGCCGCGGGGCGCGCCGGACGTTTGCGCCGAGCGCGCGGGCCAGCATCTGGGCCCCGAAGCACACGCCGAGGACCGGCACGTCGGAGTCCACGGCGCGTCGAACGTACGCAAGCTCCTCGGGCACCCAGGACACCGAGTCGTCATGGGCGGAATCATCTGAGCCAAGGACGATGGCCAGGTCGTAACGTCGTGGATCTTCCAGCGACCGGATCTCATCCGGCGCCACCACCTCTGAGGAGATTGCCCGCGAGGTCATCGGGCCCTCCAACCGACCCAGCGGGCAGGTCGGGTCGTGCTCGATTACCAGGGCGTGCATCAGAGTTACCGCTTCTCCGGAGCGTATACGAGGGCTCGCAAACCAACCGGTTGCCAAGGCCATCTCGATTGGTCGTCGAGGGGGAGGCCATTGCCAGCCAGCCCCAGAACCAGCCGGACGGGCCGCACCAAAGCCGAACAACCCGATCCTGACACTGACGTAACTAAGCGCCCGGAAGCGCCGGGGCTTCGTGCCATTGGTGTTCGTATAGTCATTTAGCGTCACTAGGCGGCGAGCGGAATGCGGGCTTTGTGACGCCAGTTGGCCTCCAGCCGAGCACAGAGCGCGCGTTTGCGCGGGCCGTCCACAGCCGAGCGTCGAGCCCGCTCCCGCCGGAGCGCCTGTTCGCTTGGCGAAGATCCGGGCGCCCCCGACCCTAAATCTCCCCGCGTACGGTCACCATCGTGCGTTCTGGCTCGGCCATCTCCGCGCAGCCCTAGCTTATGAAACACGCTCTTGACTTCTTGCCTTCAGCGTGTATACGATACTGCGCCCGACCGCGCAGGGGGGTCAGGATTGCACAGGCCCCAGGCAAAGGGAAACGCAGGTTCTAAGGTGCGCGCAACGCGGAAGGCCACATGAAGCGGCTGTCGGGGGCGATGGTCTGTGGTCTCGTGTCACCCGTCCGCGCCGACGGCCCAGAGCAAACGTCGAACATCTCACAACACAAGGAGGAATGCCGATGAGAGCTTCGAGATTGTGGAGCCATCGGGTCTTGCGCGCGACTGTCACGTCCGTGACTGCGGTCGCGCTGATCGCTGTGGGCGTGGCCGTGGCCTCGCCAGCCTCGCGGACGCACCGAGTTGCGGTCGCGAGTAGTAGCTCCGGGCCGGGCTACCTGCCCCCTGGTGGGATTTATGCCCCGTTCACCGACTGCCCGCTGAAGAACCCGCTCGCGCAGGAGATCCCGTCAGTGCCGCAGCCCCTGGTCAGCGGCGAATCCCTGGCTCTCTGCATCGACGGGGCCGTGGCCAACGGCTCGGTCAAGATCGGCAACATCGTGACGA
>JBPYDM010000079.1:0-20738 GCA_051986255.1 Solirubrobacteraceae bacterium
CTCGCCGCCGCTGACGTGATGACCAGCCGGACCGGTGTCACTGCGGTCAATGAGCTGGCCACGCTGGTGCAAGCAACCGAGCCGCGAGACAGTCAGTGGCGCCCTCTGTGCCTCATGCTCAAGGGAATGGCGGACCACCTGAAAGGAGGCCGGGCGGCGGCCGCGCGCCTCCTCGAGGAGAGCGTCGTCCTGGGCAGCGATTCCACGCCCGCCGTCGCGGCCCTGTGCCTGGCGCAGCTCGGCATGATCGCGCTCGAGGAGAAGGACTGGGAGCGTGCCGAGGAGGTCACTGACCGGGCTATGGCCCTCACCGAGGGGCGGGGCAGGGAGCCGATCTGCGCGCTGGTCTATGCCGCAGCGGCGGCGTCGTGGGCCCATCGAGGGCGTGTCGACGAAGCCAAGATGGCCCTTCGGACCAGCGTCGACCTGCTGACGTCACTGGGCAACTTCGTCCCCTGGTACGGCGCGGAGGCGCGGATCCTCCTGGCCCATGCTTCGCTATCGCTGGCCGACATCGTCCGGGCGCGTGCCCTGCTCGCCGAGGCCTCGCGACTCGCTCGCCGGACCCCAGATGCGGTCATCTTCGGCCACTGGTTCGACGACGCCTGGGCATTCATGGACACACTGGCTGAGACGAGCCTGGCCGGCCCCTCGGCCTTGACGATCGCTGAGCTGCGCGTCCTCCGCTTCCTGCCCAGCCACCGGTCGTTCCGCGAAATCGCGGCCCAGCTCGGTGTCTCGGCCAACACGGTCAAGACGCAGGCACACGCGGTCTACCGCAAGCTGGGCGCGGCGTCGCGATCAGAGGCGGTGGCCCGGGCCTCGGACGCAGGACTTCTGGTCCGGTAGCACCCGCGCACGGAGCTGGAATCGCGCCTATCGCTGCCCTAGATCAAGGTCGAGAGCAAGCGCCAGGCGAGGGGCCCCGGCCGCGGCCTGGGCCCGGCCGGCCGCGGCGGCAGCTATGAGGAGCACGCGGACCACGGCGGCGTCGCCGCAGCCCGTGGCCGCAGCTTCCTCGACCGCTGAGCGCAGCGTATTCGTGTCGGCGCCGCTGGCCAGCAGGGCGGAGAGTTGAACAAGCGCCCGTGTGCGGCGGTCCATCGCCGGCCAGGCGGGCGAGAAGGCCGGCTGCGGGCGGGGCGGGACTGACAGCAGTGCCCTGAGGTAACGCTCGTCGCCTGCCGCGATCCGGCCGAGGAGTTCCCTCACCGCCTCCAAGAGTGCCTTTCGTCAGCTGGAGAGCAGCCGCTCCTTGGCGGCTTGGTATTCGTCGGGATCGAGCACGCCTGAGTCACGGAGATCGGTCAGGTGACTCAGCCGATCCGCAGTCGGGTCTGAAGCCCGAGGCGCCTGAGCATCGGGGGAGCGCAGCTGGCCCCACCTAGTCTGGATCGCTGCCAGGGCAGCTCCAGGCCGCGCGTCTGGGAACTCCGTCGCGGTCTGGCGCCGGAGCACCTCCGTTCCCAGCAGCGCGAGCACGCTGAACAAGATGATTCCCGCGGGCTTCCCGGTTGCCGGGATCGGGTCCCAGAGGAATACGAGCAGTAATAGGCCCACGGTGACTGCGAAAGCTCGGGCTGGGTGCTCGCGGAGAGTCGGCGCGATCGCCTCCCGGCCCGTCCGGGCGAAGCGAGCCGGGCCGGCGAACCAGGCCGCCACGATCAGCACGGCGCCGACGGCGATCACGGCGACGGCCACCTGGTTGAGCAGACCAGTGGCGATCGTGACGACGTGCATGATCGTCAGCTTGGCCGACGCATCATGGGTCAGCGAGCTCGCGATCTGCGTCTCCAGCAGATGTCGTCCGAGGAGCCCGACCACCCCGGCGAACACGCCGGCAAACCCGATCGACATCAGCGTGCGGCGCCGGCGGCCCGTGGCGAGCAGGAGGGCCAGCGCGTACAGCACGGGAACGATCACGGTCAACCACCACGCCAGTCCCTGGATGAAATTGCCCCCGTCTTGGACATAGCTCAGCTGGTTCGACCTGAAGATGGTGAGGTTGGCCGCTTTAGGCGGCAGCTTTGACCCGAGGTTCGAAGGCAGACCGAGACGGCCTGCCACCGAGTTGATGATCGACGCAAGGTCGAGCTTGACCGCCCCCTCCTGCACCGCGACGGAACCCTTCCCGCCGTTCACCACTGCGATGAAGGCCTGTGCGGCGGCACGGTTTGCCCTTGCCCACAGATCCTGGATCCGAGGCCGGGTGAGTGCGAGGTCGACACCCTGGACGGCCACCGAGCGCAGCGCGCCGGCGGCGGGCGCCGCCAGAGGCTTCAGCCGCTGGGGGAGTCCAGCCTCGAGCAGTCCCGGCACGTTCACGTTGGCGTACACCTGGTCGACGAGGTAGTTCGCCGTGGCCGATCGGATCACGGGGTCCTGCAGCAGCTGGGTGCTGGTGTTGGACCAGTTCTCGGGGCTGAAGAGCAGCCGATTGGCCCAGATGGCGAAGATCCCGACGATCAGCAGGGCGGTAGCCACGCCGATTAGCGACCGGACCGTCCACTTGCGCCCCCGGGACAGGCCCTGAGGCGGGGCGCTTGCCCGCCCGTCTATCTGTTCAGTTGCCATGAGCGCCAATCCGTCGCCAGCAATCGTCCAGCCAGACGGGAGATCGCACATCGCCCGATTCGGGTGATTTCAGACGTCCGGCGGCCTCACGCTGCGCTGGTCTCCGCTCAGCAGCTCAGGCGGCCCAGCGCGTCGTCAGTCGTGGCCACGGCGACCACGTAGGCAACGTGGGTGGCGATGGAGGTGGCCATAACATCGGGTGGCCAGCGCCACGGAGGCGGTGTGCGGCCGAGCAGCGGGAAGAGCGAGAAGGTGGCGCTCATCAAGGTGGTGCCGAACAGAATGCTCGCCGTTGGCTCTCCAAACCGGCGGTGAAGCAGGCCATGCCAGATCCCAAAGACGGAGCCGTATCCCCAGCGCAGGCCAAGGCCGAGATCCTCCTCCTCACGGTCGGTGACATGCGGTAGGTGCATCACCGTGGCCACGATCTGGCCGGGCACGAGCGAGTCGTCGTAGTCGAGTGGCCCGGGCTTGGAGCGCCACCGTCGCTCTGTTGCGTAGGCAAGCGTGAGCGCCGCGGTTCCCGCTGCGCCGGCCACGATGCTGCGCAGGGGTGCCCGAGAGAGGATGCCAGCAACCTCTGATTTGCCACGGATCTCGATCATGTGAGCTCCCTTCTGCGTCTCCGGCCGACAAAGTTGCCGACCACGATTCCGATTACCGTCACCAAGTACAGCTGTCCGCTCAGCATCTCGAGCACCGCGAGAGCGTGCCCGAGCCTCGTGGCCGGTGTGTAGTCGCCGAATCCGGTCGTGGTCAGCACGGTGAACGAGTAGTACGCGTCGTCTCCGGCAGGGACGTTTGCGCCCTGCTTGAAGAACGGAGGGCTCTGGACGTGGGCCACGAAGGCCACGACCGAGGCGAACAGGAGGCCCACCGTCAGGTAAACCGCGAGCGCGCCGGCGACGACCTCAACCGTAACCCCCTCGGCTCTGATCAGCCGCAAGAGCCCCCCGGCGATCGTAACCGGGATCGCGCCGATGAGCAGCGTCGCGATCGCCCATGTGACCGCGGGCGACAGAACGCCAGTGGCGACGAGAATCACCACAACGAGTGCGGCGCCGCCCACGATCGTGGCGCGTCTGCGCCGCACCGGTTCGCGGGCCCTGGAGGTGGCAACCGTGACGGTGAGCGCGGCCCCAGCCAGAGCGAGGTCGAGCGCACGGGCCAGGCTCGTGTCCGGGCTTAGGATCTCGAACACCGTGAGCGTGAGCACAGCGCCGAAGACGATGCCGTAGCGAAACCTGGCGTCGGCTGTCGAAACGGCGACAGCCGGCTCGGCGATCGCGGTCATGCCCGATCCGGAGAGTTCGCGTCCGCACTCGCCCACCGAACGGTCGAGGCGAAGGCGATCACGTGCTGATCTCGGTGGGCTTCGGGCGCACTCGCGATCCGTCATCGGCCCGCGACGGCGCCCCGCCCGGCAGCTCGCTATCGATCACGCGGTTCTGCCTCGCCCCGAACATCGCGCCAATCGCCGTGATGCCGGCCGTGAGGCGCCGACCGCCCACGCCGCCGAGGTAGAAGAAGTGCACCCCGATGTACATCATGAACGCGATCAGCCCGGACAGCCGATGACCTCTGACCTCGCACACCGCCTTGCCCCGCCCGACCACCGCCAGTGCGCCCTTGTCGAAGTACTTAAACGGCTTCGAGGCGCCGGGCTCGCCGTGGCTGATCGCCTGCGCGACATGACGCGCCTGCTGGATGGCCACGGTGGCCAGCCCGGGGAGCGGATGGCCATCCGGCCCGGCGAGCGTGGCGGCGTCGCCGATCACCGAGATCTCCGGATGCCCGTCCAGCGTCAGGTCTGGGTTGACCTCGATGTGACCGGCCCGGTCGGTGCTGGCGCCGGCCGCGCGCGCCACCACCTCGGCGATGGGAGCCGTGCACACGCCCGCCGCCCACACCACGGTTCGAGTGGCGATGCGCTCCGACCTGTCCCCGATCTTCACTGTCACGCTGCGGGAGTCGATGTCGGTGACCAGGGCGTGCTCGCGGACCGTCACGCCGAGCTCGCCCAGCCCCTGTGCCGCCTTGGCCGAGGTGGGCTCCTTGAAGGCGGCCACGACTCGCTCGCCGGCATCAAGCAGGATGACGCGCGCCGCTCGGGGGTCGACCCGGCGGAAGTCGCGTTTCATCGTGTGGCGGGAGAGGATCGCCAGCTGACCGGAGATCTCGACTCCCGTCGGCCCGCCACCGACCACCACGAACGTCAGCCACTCGTCCCGCACGGCGGGATCCGTGGCCCTCTCAGCCTCCTCGAAGGCGCCGAAGATCCGATCACGGAGGTCGAGCGCGTCACGCAGGGTCTTCATCCCGCAGGTGACCTCTCCCCAGGCGTCGTGTCCGAAATACGATGTCTCTCCCCCGCAGGCCACGATCAGGCTGTCGTAGTCGAGCCGCTCGCCGCGGTCGAGCACCACCTGCCGCTTGGCGACATCCACGTCCGTGACCGTGGCCATGACCACGCTGGCGTTTGTGTGACGCTTGAGCATGTGCCGGAGTGGGGCAGCCACGTCCCCGGCCGAAAGCGCCCCGGCCGCCACCTGGTAGATCAGCGGCTGGAACAGGAGGTGGTTGTTCCGGTCCACAACGGTCACTTCGACGTTGGCCCTCTTCAGGCGCTTGGCGGCCTCCATCCCGCCGAAGCCGCCTCCGATGATCACCACGCGATGGCGGTCTGCACCCGATCCGTTATGCGACATCGGCCCGCTCAATCTCGGGCTGCTGGACCCCATGCGGTCGATCAGGTGGTCGCCCACCCGCGCCGCGTTGGCCGTCGCACCTTGGGCCCAAACGACGCGTCGTATGTGGTCACCCCTTGCCTCCTTCCAGTCGGCGCTTCCGATGATGTCCGGGGGCGTCCAGCCCCCGGTGACCTCTCGGCTGCGCCTCGCTCATCCGGTTATCTCCACCAGTCGATCTGCCAAAACGATCCGGGCGGCCGCCTCGACCGCGGCCAGATGGGAAAAGGCCTGCGGGAAGTTGCCTAGGTGCCTGCCCGTGTCGACGTCGAACTCCTCGGCATAGAGCCCCAGCGGAGAGGCTACGTTGACCAGACGCTCCATCAAGTCGCGCGCCCGCTGCATCTCGCCGATGATGGCCAGCGCCGACACCAGCCAGAACGAGCAGATCACGAACGTGCCCTCCTTGCCGGACATCCCGTCATCGGTCTCGTCGGTCCGGTAGCGCAGCACGAATCCGCTCTCGGTCAACTCGTCGGCGATCGCGAGCACGCTCGCGCGAAGGCGCTTGTCATCCCCTGGAAGGAACCCGAAGATCGCCGCCAGCAGCGTCGAGGCGTCGAGGGCGTCGGTCGCGTAGTGCTGTTTCAGCACCCCGCGTTTGTCCACGCCGTGTTCCAGGATGTCCGCCTTGATCTCGGCGGCCGTCTCGGCCCAATCGGCGGCGAGCTCGCGGTCGCCGCGTATCTCGGCAAGCTTGGCCGCCCGGTCGAGCGCGACCCAGCACATCAGCTTGGATGAGACGTAGTGCTGGGGCTTGCCCCGCGCCTCCCAGATTCCCTGGTCTGGGTTGCGCCACACCGCCTTGGCGCACTCAGCCTGGGACTGGATCAGCGGCCAGAGGCGTCGCGGCAGGCGCTGACTGCGCCGGGTATGGAGAAGGATCGAGTCCAATGCCGCGCCGAACACATCGTTCTGGCGCTGATCGAAGGCACCATTGCCGACCCGCACGGGTCGCGCTCCCGCGTAGCCGGACAGCTCCTCCACGAGAACCTCGGTCAAATCCCGTCGGCCGTCGATTCCGTACATGATCTGCAGAGCGCCGTCGTCGTTTCGCTCCAGATCAGCGATGAACTGCATGAACTCGTTGGCCTCCCAGTCGAGCTCCAGGAAATGCAGCGCCTGGAGCGTAAACGTCGAATCGCGGATCCAGGTGAATCGGTAATCCCAGTTGCGCTCGCCACCGGGGGTCTCGGGCAGCGACGTTGTCAACGCCGCGACAGTTGCTCCCGTCGGCATGTACGTGAGTCCCTTGATCGCGAGCGCGGAACGCTGGATCAACGGGCGCAGTTCGTGGTCGGGGATCCGTGCCCGCGCCAGCCAGTGGCGCCAAAAGGTCGTCGTGTCGTTGAGGCGAAGGTTGGCTTCCTCGACGCTGGTCGGCACGGGCGCTCCGTCGTCCCAGGACAGCGCGCAATACAGCTCCTCGCCCGAGTGGAGCACGTGCCTGGCCCGCGCGTGATTGGCTTCGATTCCGAGCAGCATGTCGGTTTGAAGGGTGATCGTCTGGCCGCCTCCGACGGCCTTCGCCTGGTGCCGATCCGGCGAGAGCGACCAATCGCCCAACGCGCGGCCGTAATCGAAGCCGGGCTCACATACAAGCTCGATCTCGACACTTCCCTCGACGCACGCGATCGTCCGCACGAGCATGTGGTCGGCGTCCTCGTCGGCTGGAGGCCGCGTGTGCGGCGTGACGGAGTCCTCGCCGCGACGCGGCCCCAAGGTCAGGGCTTCTCGCGCCGTGGCCCAGCCCGTGGGCGTCTTCCACGAGGTGATCAGCGTGTTGGTGCCCGGCTCATAGGCCCGTCCGGCCGGCACGTTGACACTGAACGGAGCCAGTCGAAAGGCACCGGCGCCGCGGTCCAGCAGAGATCCGAACACGCTCGGTGAATCGAAGCGGGGGACGCAAAGCCAATCGACCGTGCCGTCCGGTGCGACGAGCGCCCCGGTATGACAGTCCGACAGAAACGCGTAGTGGCCGATTGGGGTGAACGGCGAAGGAGCGGCGGCGCTCTGGGGCTTCGCCCGAGCCCTCGTCGCTCGGGCCGGGGCGCGGCCGTCGGGTGACTTGCGAGCGCGCGCGGGTTTGACCGCGGTACTCATGACGCCACCCATGGTTCATGCCACCGGCCGTAGCCCGATATGAGCTGGTCGGCGGCTTCAGGGCCCCACGATCCCTTGGCGTAGGGATGTACCGGTGGCGGGTGCTCCAGAAGCGGGTGCATCACCCTCCAGCACTCCTCTACGCCATCCTGCCGGGTGAAGCGCTTGCTGTCGCCGATCAGAGCCGCGTACAGCAGCACCTCGTACGGAGTCGGCCCCTCGCCGCCCTCAGCGGCGAAATCGATGTCCATGGTGACCTGCTCAGGCTCGATCGTCTCGTGGCGCTGGGCCTCGACCGCCATGCGGATGCCCGTCGACGGGTCGAGCTTGACCACCATCTGGGCAGGCTCGGGGGCGCGGGTCCAGTTTGTGTAGTGCAGCTTTGGTCGTCGCCGGAACACCACCCGGAACTCGGTCTGCGTGATCGGCAGGCACTTGCCGGTCCGGATAAAGATCGGAACGCCGGACCATCGCCAGTTGTCAATCCCGAGCCGCAAGGCGGCGTACGTCTCGGTCGTCTAGTCGGGAGCCACGCCCTCGATCGACCGGTAGCCCTCGTACTGGCCTCGCACGTAGTGGGCCGGGTCCGCGTCGGGCATCGCGCGGTACACGGAGACGAGTGCGTCCTTGAGCACGACCGCGTCACCGGACGAGGGAGGCTCCATCGTCGCCGCGGCCACCACCTGCATGAGGTGGTTCACAACTACGTCCCGTAGGGCGCCCACCGGGTCGTAGAAATGCCCGCGGTCCTCGACCCCGAAGCTCTCCGCCATCGTGATCTGGATGCTCGCCACCGAGTTCCGGTTCCAGATCGGCTCGAACAGCGCATTGGCGAACCGGAGATAGAGGATCTCGGCCAGGCCCATCTTCCCCAGGAAGTGATCGATCCTGTAGAGCTGTGACTCGTCGAGGTACTGGTGGATCTCGTCTGCCAGCTCCCGGGCGGATTCCAGATCATGTCCGAACGGCTTCTCGACCACCACGCGTCCGTTCTTGGTCAAGCCCGCCTCGGACAGACCCTGGATCACCCTTCCGAACAGGAACGGGGGGATCTCCAGGTAGAAGACCGGGCTCTGGGCGTCACCTATCGCGGACTTCACCCGTTGGAAGGTCGCTGGGTCACCGAAGTCACCGCTCACGTAGGACAGGCGCGCGGCGAAGCGCTCGAAAACCTCGTCGTCGATCTGCTCGCCGCGGGCCTCGATTGCCTCCCGGGCGTGGGTGCGGAGGTCCTCGACCGACCAGTCATTCACCGCGACCCCGACGATTGGGCAGCTCAGCAGGCCTCGGCGCTCCAGCCGGTACAGAGAGTGGAAGGTCATGACCTTGGCCAGGTCCCCCGTGATCCCGAAGATCACCAACACGTCGGCCACAGCCGGGGACTGACGGCGATCGGTGGTGGGCGTTGTCATCGCACGAGTCTCGGTCGCGGTCGTCATGCTCAACCCTCGTTTCGTATTTGACGGTGGAATTGCCGATCTTCGACCCGCGCGCCTGAGGTGGCATCACCCCATTCGGGTGACTGGCGCGACAGGGGACCGTCGTGGTGCACACCTCCTGATCCCTGGGGGGGTGACCCCCTTGCATCTGGCGCGGAGATGACGCACCATCAGACCCTCGGACTTTCAGCCACTCGGGCTAAAGTCCCGGAGGGAGGCGCCGCCCGTATTGGGGAGGACCAGTGGGGTGAGAAGATGAGCGCGGAGCTAGCCGAAACCGGCCACCGGCCGATCCGCGTCGTGCTGGCCGAGGACTCGTACCTGATCCGCGAGTTTCTCGCCGAGACGCTCAGCGCGGCGCCCGAAGTCGAACTGGCGGCGGTGTGTTCCAACGGCAAGGAACTCCAGACGGCAGTGGAAACGTGGCACCCCGACGTGGTGCTGGCCGACATCCGGATGCCGCCGTCTGGCGCCGACGAGGGAATCCGGGTCGCAGCCCGGCTCCGGGAGACCCATCCCGAGATCGGAGTGGTGGTACTCAGTCAGTACGCCGAGCCGTCATACGCGCTCGCCCTGCTCGACAAAGGGACTGGGCGGCGCGCCTACCTCCTCAAGGAGGGGGTACGGAACAAGGCTGAGCTCATCGGAGCGATAGAGGCGGTGGCCAGCGGCGGCTCAGTGATCGATCCGAAGATCGTTGACGTGCTGATCGAGGCCCGTTCGCGGATTGCCCACTCGCGCCTGACCCAGCTCACGACGCGTGAGCGCGAGGTGCTGGCGAAGATCGCGACGGGGAAGAGCAACGGGGCAATCGCCGAATCGCTCTTCCTGACCAAGCGCGCGGTTGAGAAGCACGTGAATTCGATCTTCTCGAAGCTAGACCTTCCCGAGACGCAGGACGCCAGCCGCCGGGTCAAGGCGGCCCTGATCTTCCTGGCCGAGGAGCCCGACGACGCGCCCGTCCCGGAAACTCTTCGATAGGCCCAACTGCGCGCCTAGTCGTTAGGCAAGCAGGCAGCGATCCGTGCTTCACCCGAACCGGCCGCCAACGCATAGCATCTGACCGATGAGCTACACGATCAAGAACCTCCGGGACGTAGAGGACGTCGCGCCCCGGTTCGGTTTCGACACCGTGCAGGAGGCGCGCTTTCCCTGGCGGGCGCTCGAGGCACAGACCACCGGCCTGGCCTACCACGTGATCAAGCCCGGGCAGCGGGGATTGGCGCACCGTCACGACCAGGCCGAGGAGATCTACGTCGTCATCGCCGGAAGTGGTCGCGTGGTGCTGGACGGCGTGGTGGCCGACTTGCGTCCGCTGGACGCCATCCGGGTGGCCCCTCCGGTCGCCCGGGCGTTCGAGGGAGGGCCAGACGGCCTCGAGCTCTTAGCTTTCGGCCCCCGCCATGAGAACGATGGAGAGATTCTCGAAGGGGATCCCTGGCCGGCTCGGACGGGGTGAGTGTCGCTAGGTAACGGAGGGGGTGCTTCGACGGGCCTGCCACCGCGAACCGGCCAGGTCGTCCTGCCGCCCGCGACGGCCGACCTGCCTCCCTCCGAGCAGGTTCGCATCCTCTACCGGCTCAACGACCCAGCGTTGTCAGAGCTCGGCCTGGAGGAGTTTTTGGACGAGCTACTCGTCCGCGTGCGGGAGGCTCTGAAGGTGGACACGGTGGCCATCCTGCTCTACGACGAGGAAGCGAACCAGCTGGTGGCCCGAGCCGCCAAGGGGATCGAGGAGGAGGTGGAGGCCGGTGTGAGGTTGCCCCTCGGCCGTGGCTTCGCCGGCCGGATCGCCGCCGAACGGGTGGCGATCTTCATCGCGGACGTGGACCATGCAGACATCCTCAACCCGATCCTCCGGCAAAACGGCATCCGCTCGCTGCTGGGCGTCCCGCTGATCGTCGAGGGGGATCTGATCGGTGTACTCCACGTCGGCTCGCTCACTCCGAGGACGTTTGGGCCCCGCGACCTGGCCATCCTCCAGGTGGCCGCGGCTCGCGCGGCTCCCGGTATCGAGCGTGCGCGGCTTTACTCCGCCCTCGAGCACGAGCACACCGTGGCCATGGTTCTGCAACGGAGCCTGTTGCCCACGCAACTCGTGGACGTGGCCGGGGTCTCGGCCGCGGCTCGTTACATGCCGGCGAGCTACGACGTGGGTGGCGACTGGTACGACGTGTTCCAGCTCCCCCGAGGCCGGTTCGGCATCGTGATCGGAGACGTCGTGGGCCACGGCCTCAAGGCGGCGGCGCTCATGGGCCAGCTGCGCACGGCCCTTCACTCGTACGCCATCGAAGCGCACTCTCCGGCCCGCGTCCTGCAGTTGGTGGACCGGTTCATGCGTACGATGCCCGAGCCGGCGATGGCCACCGCGGCGTATGCCGTGCTGGAAGCCGAGTCGGGGTTGGTCGAGCTGGCCAGCGCTGGTCATCTGCCACCGTTAGTGGTGGGCGGGGACACCGCCCGGATCATCGAGGTACCGCCTGCCCCACCGCTGGGCGCCTTCCCCTACGCCACGTGGTCTGAGCAGGAGACGGTGCTGGCCCCGGGGGAGACGATTCTGTTCTACACAGACGGATTGGTGGAGCGTCCCGGCACACCGCTGACCGAAAGCATCAACGTGCTCCTGGAGGCCACCCGGGGCGCGTCTTCAGCCGAGAACGTCTGCCAGCTGGCTGTCGAGGAGCTGATCCCCACCACCCGGCTGCGCGACGACGTGGCTCTGGTGGCCATGCACTACGGAGCGCTGCCGGAGCAGCTGAACATGCGGCTGGCGGCTGAGCCAAGCGTCCTGGCCGACGTCCGGCACATGCTCCGCCGCTGGCTTCACCGCCACGGCGTACTGGAGCAGGACGCGCGAGAGATCCTGCTGGCCGTCAACGAGGCCTGCGCGAACGCGATCGAGCATGCGTATTCGCCTGCGCCGGCGGTCTTCGAGTTCGAGGCCATCGATGATGACGGCGAGCTGGAGTTCAGGGTCAGGGACGAAGGTCGGTGGCGCAGCGCCCGGGGCGAGTATCGTGGGCGCGGGCTCAAGCTGATCGAGACAGCGATGGATGAGGTCCAGGTGGACCGGTCGGACACCGGAACGACGATCGTGATGCGCAGGCGGTCACGGCATGAACCTGGGTGACGTGGAAGTCCACATCGAGGATTCGGTGCTCATCGCCCGGCTGACCGGCGAGGTCGACCTGTCGAATGCCGCGGGCATTGAGGACGCCATCGCCACGGCCACCCCCAACCACGCCACGGCAATCATCCTCGACCTGACGGATCTGGAGTACATCGACAGCGCCGGCATTGGTCTCATCTACCGGTTGTGGGAGAAGCTCCAGGTTCGGGGGCAAGATCTCAAGCTGGTTATACCCACCGGCTCACCCGCCGCCGACGCTCTGCGCTTGGCCGGCGTCGCCCCCCACCTCCAGATCATGGCGACGATTCAAGAAGCCAGGGGCTGAGTCTCGCGCCGGGCTCCTGGGTAGTCGAACCAGCGAATCGATTAACCTGGAGGGACATGACATCGCTTCGCAACAAGGTAGGAAAGACGGCCGGAAAGAAAGCCGTCAAGGCCACGGCCCGGCACTCCTGGCGCGGCTTCGTCTCCAAGGCGCAGCGCAAGCCCCTGCGCAGCGCCAGCCTGCTCACGGCAGGTGGGTTGGTCGGCCTCACGGCCGGCTGGTTCGCCGGCCGGAAGACCGCGCCTCCGGCCTGACCCTGTTCAGGCGGGCCGCCGGCGCCTCGGTCTGCGCCCTGCTCGCGCCGGGTCCAGCAGAGCTGACGCGAGCCTGGCTCCGGACGTGGGCCACAGGCAGCTGGCTCGCACGAGCGCTCCGCGCCACCTCGGCACGGCCAGCACCGGCCGGGGATGGTCAAGCAGGTCGACCAGACCAGCCTCCAGCCGCGGCGAGCGGTCAACCAGCCTCCTGGTAAGGCAAAGGCAGGAAACGTTCACCTCTCGCAGGCCGGTTGCCCGCAGATCAGCCCGCACGCCCTGGCTGAAGGCGACGGCGCCATGCTGGGCGGCCGAGTACACGGCTTGACCGGACAGCGGCAGCAGGCGGAACAGCTCGATCACGTTGATCACGTCGCCTCTTCTCTCCCGCCGCATCACCTCGAGGGCGGCCAAGGTCCCGTTGATCGTGCCCAGGAGGATCAGGTCGAGCATCCGCTGCCGGGTCCGTTCGTCGACCTCCCAGATGGGGAGCGAGCCCGCCATGGCGGCCGTGTTCACCCACAGCTCGAGCGAGCCTAACCGGCGGCGCGTCCTGGATGCGGCCGCCCGGCACGCCGGCAGGCTGCGCGGGTCCAAAGCCGAGCCAAAGCTCGGCGCGCCGAGTTCAGCGGCGGTCCTGGCCGCCACCCGGCCATCCAGATCGGTCAGGTGGACCGCGTAACCTAGCCGGGCCAAGGTTCGGGCGACCCCCCACCCGATCGGCCTGCTGGCCTCCGTGACCACGGCACCGAGGGCCGTGCCGTTGCCAGCGGGCGCGGGTCGCAGGGCCGTGGGCTCCGATTGCGACGTCATCGTGACTTCACTTAACACCAGGCAAATTCCTCCTGTCCGCCAGTACGCTAACCGGCACGGAATGGGCATGACTTGGAGTCGTTGTCAGCTGATTGGACACGGCGGAGCTAGCGCGATCGTGCCAGCCAACACCCTGGCCTCATTCGACGCCGCTCTGGACCTGGGAGTGGACATGGTGGAGTTCGATGTCCGCGGCTGCCGCGGCGAGCTGGTGCTGGCCCACACCGTATGGCACGCACGCCGGATGCGCAGCGTCCGGGTTCGCGAGGCACTGGCCCATCTGTCCAGCAGCCGCTTCGCGGACGTTGAGTTGAACGTGGATGTCAAGAATCCAGGATGCGAGAGCGCGTTGCTGGAGGCGTTACGCACGTTCGGCCTCCTCGAGCGGACGCTGGTCTCCTCCCAGGTGCCGCAGGTGGTCGACCGCTTCCGTACCCTCGAACCCGGGGTTCGGCTGGGCATCTCCGTGGGCGGACGTCTGGCCCGGATGAGCTGCCGGTGGCGTAATTGGCGCGATCAGGTGCTGGCCGGCCTGGCCGCCGGGCGCTGGGATGCGTTGATGGCCCAGTACCGGCTCGTGGACCAGCCCCTGGTGGATGAAGTTGAGGTTCGCAAGGGGCGGCTGTATGCCTGGACGGTGAACGAACGCGCGGCGATACATCGGCTGCGCTGGATAGGCGTTCACGGCATCACCACCGCCGATCCCCGGCTGTTCGCCTAGTGGACCGCACCCAAAGACTCCACAGGATATGGCGGCCCCGGATCGGCGGCGACGAGCTGGGCGAGCTGGTCGGTCCTCCGCCCGGCGGCAGGATCTTCGAGGAGACGGTCCGCGTCGGGTTCGCCGACTGCGGTCCCTCGGGGCGGGCTCGGCTGGACGCCCTGGCCCGCTGGCTCCAGGACATCGCCTACGACGACGTGGAGGACGCCGGGCTGGCCACAATGGCAGTCTGGGTGGTCCGGCGAACCCGGATCCAAGTTCGCCGCTTCCCCAGGTTCGGCGAGCGCATGAAGATGACGACGTTCTGCAGCGGCCTGGGGCGGATGTGGGGCGAGAGACGAACGACGGTGAGCCGCCCTGAACAGGCCGAGACCGACGTGGAGGCCGTGGCGCTGTGGGTGCACCTAGATCCCGCGACCTGGCGGCCAATCCGGTTCAACGAGCAGGAGGCGCTGCTCTACGGCTCGGCCGCAGCCAGTCGCCGGGTGAGCGCACGGCTGCGCCACCCGTCTCCCGAAGCCCCGACGCAGTCGGAGCGGTGGACGTTCCGGGCCGTCGACCTGGACATAGCCGGCCACGTCAACAACGCCGCCTACTGGCAGCCGCTCGAGGAGGAGCTTCTACGCGGCCCCGAGCCGGAGCAAATCGACGTCGAGATCGAGTTCCGCACTCCTTGCCAGCCTGGCGAGAAGCTCGTGCTCGGTCACGGGCCCCGCCGGTGGATCGTGGATGGACAGGAAACCTACGCCTCGATGCTCGTAGCGACGCGCGAAACCGCGGCGGACTGGCGCCCGGTTGAGGGCGGGTCGCCGGCCAGTTGATATTTTCCTCGCCCGTTTCGGTCGCGGTACCACGCGGCGCGGGCTGGCTCCAGAAGTGGGTCTATTCGGGTGGAGAGCTATCTCAATGTCATCGTTCGTGACCGCGAGGACGCCACGGTTCTGGCCGTAGCCGGTGAGCTCGATATGGTCTCCAGCTCGCGCCTGGAGGACGCGATCACGTCGCTGACCGCCGTCAACCACCAGCTCATGGTCCTCGACCTGGCCGAGCTTGAGTTCGTCGATATATGCGGGACTCGGACGCTGGTCGAGGCACGCGCGTTGGCGGGGAGCATGGGAGCGCGTCTGGTCCTGGTCAACGTCAGCCGAGGCATACGGCGAGTTCTCACCCTGACGGGGGCCGAGGAGCTGCTGGGCCTGATCGAGGATTCGGCCGCCTAGGCGGAGCCCCCGGCCGTGCTCCCAGGTTGCTCCGGGTTGAAGGCGCGCCGGAGCGGGAAAACCTCATATCGAGGCGAGGAACGAGACAGTCACGCACTTGAAATGACCGCATCCAACTGTCCTGACCATGTCCCGCCGGTCCCCCGACTCGATAGGCCCGGGGGTATGGGCCTGTGGACGGTCAACCAGCTGTGCGACCTCGTGGAGGTGCGTTCGAGCTCCGTCGGCACGACCATCCGGGTGCACGCCACCCTGTACGGGTGAGAGAGCTTCGGGGCAGCGCTGCCGCCCCGGTCAGCGCGTCTGACTCCGGGTGCTTCGCACTGCTGGTGGACATCGAGCGCTACCCGGAGTGGCATCCCGACGTCGTGCGCCGAGCCACGGTGACCCGGCGGGACGCCGACGGCCGACCGGCCAGGGCCAGCACCACGGTGCATCTCGGAATCGGACCGCTGCGCCAGGACTTCAGTCTGGACATCGAAGTGGCCACGATCCCGAACCGCCAGGTGCGGCTGAGCCGGGTGCCACACGATTCCCGGGATCCTGAGCAGTTGATGCTGGCCTGGCAGATCGAGCCGGGGCCGACCACGCGACTGGCCATCGAGCTCCGAGCCACTCTTGACATGCCGGGCTTCCTTCCCGTCCGGGGCATCGGCGACTCGGTGGCGCAGGGCTTTGTGGCAGCAGCACGGGCTGAGCTCGAGCGACGGGGAGGTTAGGCAGCCGTCTGGAGGTCTCCTGGCTGCAGGTCCATCACCTCGGCCAACAGTTCGTATGACTGCCGCCGAGCCTCATGGTCAAACGTGATGGTCACGGCGATGACTTCATCGGCCTGATACTCCGCGACCAGCGCCTCGAGGCCCGCCCGCACCGTCTCTGGCGAGCCGATGATTCCGCGACGACGCGGCTGGCCACCAGCGCCGTCGAGCTTTCCCTCTCGCCGCAGAAACTCGGTCGCTCGCTCCGGCGGCGGGACAGGGATCAGCTCTCCGCGGCGCAGAAGCGTGAACGTCATCCGGCTCGAGGAGGCCAGATGCTGGGCCTCCTCATCCGACCGAGCGCACACTATCCACGCCGCTACCGCGGTGAACGGAGCGGCCAGCTCGCGCGCGGGCTGGAACCGCTGCCTGTACAGAGCGGCGATGTCCGCCCCCTGGGGGTTGATGAAGTCCGCGAAGGCGTAGGGCACTCCGAGTTCCCCCGCCCAGATCGCGCTCTGGGGCGAGGAGCCCAGCAGCCAGACCGAGGGCAGCTCAGGCCGTCCGGGCAGGACCGGGGCCAGCCGGGCGAAGGGATGATCCGCCGGAAGCGAATCCTCCAGGTAACCCAGGAGCTCGGCCAGTTGCTGAGGAAAGTCGTCGGGGGCAGCCTGCCGCCGGTCGCGCTGGAGCGCGTAGGTGGTGAGCGGATCCGTGCCGGCGGCGCGCCCGATCCCCAGATCGATCCTTCCCGGGTACAGCCCGGCCAGGATGGTGAACGTCTCGGCCACCTTCAGCGGGCTGTAGTGGGGGAGCATCACGCCTCCACTGCCCACGCGGATCGCGTGCGTGGCGGCCGCTATCGGCCCGATAAGCGCCTCCGGGCTGGCACTGGCCAGCATCGGACCTCCGTGATGCTCGGCCACCCAGTAGCGGTGGTACCCGAGTCGGTCGGTCAGACGGGCGAGGTCGAGCGTGTTCCGGAGCGCCTGTGCGCCCGTCGAGCCCTCTGAGATCGGGGACTGGTCAAGGACGGAGAGTCGCATGGGTCAATCGTAGAAACGATGGGTGGGGTGGCGGGCGCAAGTGGGATCGCGGGCGTGGCGCGACCGGCCGCCACGCGCTTCGCCGGCGGGTCCCGACCCGGCGTGCGGCGTCACAAAGCGCCCGGAAGCGCCGGAGCTTCGTGCCATTGGTGTGCCGATAGCCATTTAGCGTCACTAGGCGGCGAGTGGAATGCGGGGTTTGTGACGCTACGCGACCTCGCCCCGCCGCCCCCGAGCGCCACCCGCTCCAAGATCCCCAGCCAACCGGGCGCGCTCAGCGCAGCCAGCTCGGCCCCAGCCCGAAGATGGTGGCCACGGCCAGCCCGGACACCAGCAGCGCCCCCGCCCGGCGCGTGTGGGTGAAGCAGAAGGCAGCGAACCACAGTGGCCACACCGGAAAACCCCGAGGCGGACGTTCAGGACGGGGCCGGCGCAGGGCTTTGAGCGCACGCCAGAGCAGGGGTAGTGCACCAAAGGCGGCCAGGGCAGGCCAGGGGAGCGCCCCCACGGCCACGCACGCCACCAGCGTGACGTAGAAGGCGACCATCAGGAGCTCCGTGACCCGACGGGCCCGGCGCTCGCCCAGGATGACCGGCAGCGTCCTCACCCCCGCCGCCTCATCCCAGGGCAGCTTGTCAATGTGCTTGCCCATGAGGACGGCCGTGCAGAGCAGGCCGTAGGGCAGGGACGCCGGCCAAACCTGCCAGGGGATCCGGCCCACCGCGGAGTAATAGGTTCCGGCGATCATCAGTGGACCCCATACGGCCAGCACGTCCAGTTCCCCCAGTCCGTGCTTCTTTAGCCGCAGCGGCGGCGCGGTGTAGGCCACATTGAGCAGGATCCCGGCCGCGCCGAAGGCCAGCACGATCGGGCCCCGGGCCGCCACCAGGACGGCCAGGATCACCAGGCCGGCCACGTTCACCACCACCGCCGCTCGGAGCAGACCGCCGCGGGTGATCATCCCCGAGAGAATCGGGTGCGGGGCGTACAGGGCCCGGGGATTGCTGTCCGTGTCCAGCCCGGTGTGGGTATCCAGAAGGTCGTTGAGCAGGTTGTTGGAAACGTGGGCCAGCACGATTCCCACGAAGGCCAGGGCGTACCAGCCGCCGGCGAACCCGGGATGACGAGCAGCCAACAGCCCGGCCACCGCGCCCGCGGTCAGCGTCATCGGCAGCACGCCCGCACGCGTGATCACCAACCAGCGGGAGACGGCATCGAGATCTCCAGCCGGAGGGTTCACGGTGCTGAGCGCGTGGCGCCAGCGGCGCAGGCGCCCGGGCGCGGGCAGCGTGTGAGTGGTGTCCTCCATCAGAGCGTCAGTCGGTAAGAGCTAGGTTTCAGCCATGGAATATCGCACGCTGGGCCACACCGGAGTCCGAGTAAGCCCTCTTTGCCTGGGGGCGATGATGTTCGGCGCCTGGGGCAACACCGACCACGAGGAGTCGATCGGGATCATCCATCGCGCTCTCGACGCAGGCATCAATTTCATCGACACCGCCGACGTGTACTCGCGCGGAGAGTCCGAGGAGATCGTCGGCAAAGCGCTCAAGGGCGGCCGGCGAGACAACGTCGTGCTGGCCACCAAGGTCCACGGCACGATGGGGGATGACCCCAACCAGTTCGGTAACTCGCGCCGCTGGATCATCCGCGAGGTGGAGAGCAGTTTGCGCCGGCTGGACACGGATTGGATCGACCTTTACCAGATCCACCGGCCCGAGGCCGACACCGATATCGACGAGACGCTCGGGGCGCTCAGCGACCTGGTGCACGCCGGCAAGGTCCGCTACATCGGCTCCTCGACCTTCCCGGCCAGCCAGATAGTCGAAGCGCAGTGGGCGGCGCAGAAGCGGGGCCGGGAGCGGTTCGTGTGCGAGCAGCCTCCGTATTCCATCCTCGTGCGAGGCGTCGAGAACGACGTCCTCCCCGCCTGTCTGCGCTACGGCATGGGCGTAATTCCCTGGAGTCCGCTGGCCGGGGGCTGGCTGAGCGGCCGCTATCGGCAGGACGCGGACCTCCCCCAGTCACGGCGAGCGGACCGGCTCCCGGGCCGGTACGACATGTCGTTGCCGGCCAACCAGCGCAAGCTCGAGGCGGCCGAGCAACTGGCCCGGCTGGCCGAGCACGCGGGAATCACACTGATAGCGATGGCGCTGGCCTTCGCGGTCCGCCATCCGGCGGTCACGGCAGCCATCATCGGGCCCCGAACCATGGACCACCTCGAGTCCCAGCTTCCGGCCGCCGATGTCGAACTGCCCGACGAGATCCTGGATCGGATCGATGAGATCGTGCCCCCGGGTGTGAACGTCAACCCAGCCGACGGGGGTTGGGAGAACCCGGCTCTGACGCGCGCCGCCCGGAGACGTTGAATTGACGGGACGCCGCGGTTACGTCCGGCGGTCGATTCATCCTGTTGGCTAGCGGAACCGAGTGTGCCCGCGCGAAGGAGCGCACTGAGCCGATGGAAGCGAACATCAGCGGCATGGCAACGATGGAGTACCTGGGCACGCTGGTGTATGAGCTGCTAGATGCCCACGAGGACACGATGCGCCTGGCCCGCCCACTGTCGGACGATGAGTGCTGGGCCGCCCATCTCGACTACCTGCGCGACCTCCAGCGGGTGGGACGCGAGGGGCTGGCCCGGCTGGCCGCGTAGCCGCTAGTCGGGAAAACGACCACTCCCCCGGCTGGCCGGTCGCGCGGACGGCTAGATTGGCGTCTTCCCACCTCCAGAAAGGCAACGCAATGGCAGATCGCGCCGCACTCGTGACCGGAGCTTCCCGGGGAATCGGCCTGGCCCTGGCCGAGATGCTCGGAGAGGCCGGCTACGGACTGACCCTCGCCGCCCGAAAGCCCGAACCGCTCGAGCAGACAGCCCACCAGCTGCGCGAGCGGGGCTTTGAGGTCGAATTCCTGGCCGGGAACATGGCCAATGAGGAGGCCATCGCGCAGGTCGTCCGCTTGCATCGCGATCGCTACGGCCGCCTGGACGTGCTGGTCAACAACGCGGGCGTGGGCATCGGCGCGGGCGCCGGGGAACATCAGACCAAGTACGTCGACCTTCAGCTAGACGTCAATCTGCGGGCGATCATCCTGTTCTACCGGGAGTGCCTGGACATGCTGCGCGCAGCCGGCTCAGAGCATCACGGCGCGCTCGTGGTCAACCTGGCCTCGATCGCCGGCAAGTCTCCCTCGGCGTGGCTGTCGGTGTACTCGGCCACCAAGGCGGCCGTGCTGGCCTACACGCAGGCCATGAACAAGGAGCTGAACGCAGAGGGCATCAAGTCGGTGGCCTTCGCACCCGGGTTCGTGGACACGGACATGACCGAGTTCGTCAGGGGCACCGTGCCCCGAGACGAAATGCTGCGCACCAGTGACATGGCCGAAGCCCTGCGCTTTCTCCTCCGGGTCTCGCCAGCCTGCGTCGTCCCGGAGATCATTTTCCAGCGCCCTGGGGAGACGACTTAGCCCTTGGGGCGGAGGGCGGTCATCGGCGGCGAAGAGCCCAATACGTCGGCCGGCGCCGACGACCAGACGGCAGCCACCCCGAACGAAACGGCGGCCGCCTCCGCGGGGATGTCGGTCTCGGAACGGCGCACCACGCCGATCGAGCTCCTATGGGACCTGGTATTCGCGTTCGCGATAACCCGAGTCACCACGCTCCTCCTGGG
>JBPYDM010000080.1:0-2000 GCA_051986255.1 Solirubrobacteraceae bacterium
TACCGGGATCGGCGGCGCAGTTGGCTGCGACGCAGGTGGCTGCGGGGCAGGGCCGCCGGCCGGCGGGCGCGTCCTCCGGGTCGTAATGACTGCCGCCCGTTTGACCGCGTAGGCTGAATAGGCCAGCCCGCGGAAAGGCCGCTGCCGCACAACCGGGGATGCGCACGCGCCGCCGCCGGGCCGGCCGGCGGCGGTCGTACACAATGAAGGGGAAGGTCGCGCCAATGAGCGTGGTGAAGCGGGTTTCGATGATCTTCAAGGCCAAGGCCAACAAGGCCTTGGACAAGATGGAAGACCCACGCGAGACCCTTGACTACTCCTACCAGCGGCAGCTGGAGATGCTGACCCAGGTGCGCCGGGGCGTCGCCGACGTGGCCACCTCGCGCAAGCGCGTTGAGCTGCAGATGAACAGCCTCCAGCAGCAGCAGAACAAGCTGGAGGGGCAGGCCAAGCAGGCGCTGGGCGCTGGCCGGGAGGACCTGGCCCGGGAAGCGCTCAGCCGCCGGGCGGCCCTGCAGAGCCAGTACTCCGACCTGGAGACCCAGTACCAGTCGCTCCAGGCCGACGAGGAGAAGCTGACGGCTGCCTCGCAGCGGCTCCAGGCGAAGGTCGAGGCCTTCCGCACCCAGAAGGAGACCATCAAGGCCACCTACACCGCTGCCGAGGCGCAGAGCCGGATCGGGGAGGCGGTCTCCGGGATCTCGGAAGAGATGGGCGACGTGGGCATGGCCGTCCAGCGGGCCCAGGACAAGACGGCGCAGATGCAGGCGCGCGCGGGCGCGATCGACGAGCTGATGGCGTCGGGTGCGCTGGAGGACGTGACCGGCACGCCGCGCGACGACATCCAGGCCGAGCTCGACCAGATGCGCGGCAGCCACGATGTGGAGCTGGAGCTTGAGCGGCTCAAGGGCGAGATCGCCGGGCCCGAGGCGAAGCAGATCGAGAGCGGCCCGGCCAACGGCGACGCGGCGCAGGCCAGCCAGGCCAGCCCGGACGGGCAGCCACAGGCCGGTGAGAGTTCATGATCGCCCGGATCCTGGGCGAGGGCCAGTTCCAGGTGGACGACTCGGCCGCCGGCGAGCTGAACGCGCTCGACGCCGCGCTGGAGAAGGCCGTGAACGCCGGTAAAGAGCCGGAGTTCCGGTCGGCGCTGGCCGCGCTGCTCGACCGGGTCCGCTCCCTCGGCACCCCCCTGGCCGAGGACGCGATCGAGCCGTCCGACCTGATCCTTCCCTACGCGGACGCCGACATCGAAGACGTCCGGGAGCTGATCGCTGGCGAGGGCCTGATCCCAGGCTGAGAGCAAATCTTCAGCCCCCGTTCAGGTTCCCCCGCGACACTCTCAGGTAGGACCGGGCCAGGCCTGGTCCGTGTCCGCTCTGGGCATAGCACCAGAACGGAATTTTCGGTCCGGCTTGTGCGTGATACTGAGTGGGACGGCCCCGGGGCAGGTGGCCGGAACTGGTCCAGAACGGAGGCGGCGCGATGGCGAAAACCCGCTATGCGCCTGATAGAGGACTAACGGCGCGAATGGGCCTGACCCTGTTTCTGCTGGGACTGGTCTTCGTGGCCTTCATCATCGTCCTGATCCTGGTGCTTGAGAGGTTCGGGGTGGGGAGCGGGGCCATCGCCTTCTTCGCGATCGTGCTGGGGGCCGGGCTGACGATCGGCTCGTTCTTCTATTCGGACAAGATCGCGCTGAGTGCGTCCCGGGCCGTCGAGATCGGCCCGGAAGACCGCGACCCGCGGGCCGTCAAGCTGAACGGCATCGTGGACCGGCTGTGCGCGCTCGCCAACATGCCCAAGCCGAGGCTGGCCCTGGCCCCCTCGCCCATGCCGAACGCGTTCGCCACCGGGCGCAACGCCAACAAGGCGGTGCTCGTCGTCACCACCTCGCTGATGGACGGGCGGCTCACCGACCGCGAGCTCGAAGGTGTCCTGGCCCACGAGATGTCGCACGTGGCCCACAAGGACGTCGCGGTCATGACGATCGCCTCGTT
>JBPYDM010000081.1:0-5514 GCA_051986255.1 Solirubrobacteraceae bacterium
AACCGGGAGGCCACGCCCAGTGTGTCCTCGCCGCCGATGGTTATGAGGCCGTCCATGCGGAAGTCGCTCAGCGTGGATTTCATGCGCTGGACGCCGTCCTCCCGCTTGTAGGGGTTGGTGCGGGAGCTCCCGAGGATCGTCCCCCCGCGAGGCAGGATCCCGCGGACCGATTCCAACGTCAGCTCAGTCAGGTTGCCCTCCAGCACTCCACGCCAGCCATCGCGAAACCCGATCACTTGGTCCCCGTACTCGTCGACGGCCTTGCGCACGACCGCGCGGATGACCGCATTCAGTCCGGGGCAGTCGCCGCCTCCGGTGAGGATGCCGATCCGCATCGGCGGCATCCTAATTTGTAGCCTTGGGGCCGTGAAGCGTCCATCTCGTGACCGGTTGGTCCGGGCAGCGGGTCTGGCCGCGGGCGCGCTGGCCGCGGGTGCGGTTGCCCAATGGCGCTTCAGCCGGAGGATCGCCAACGACCCGGCGGGCGCCGAGCTCGAGCGTCCGCTTTCCGGGCAGCCGCTCAGGGCCGTGTCGGCCGACGGGACGACGATCTACGCCGAGGCGTTCGGTCCGGAGGACGGGCTTCCGGTCGTCCTGGCCCACGGATGGACGGAGAACCTCAGCTTCTGGGTTTACGAGATCCGCGAGCTGTCCAGCCTCGGCTTCCGCGTGGTGGCGTATGACCTTCGCGGCCATGGGCACAGCGAGGGCGCTGGCGATTACTCGATCGATCGTTTCGGCGAGGACTTGGAGGCGGTCCTCACGGCCGCAGTACCGGAAGGGCAGCGAGCGCTGATCGCCGGTCACTCGCTCGGGGCGATGTCGATCGCTGCCTGGGCCAAGAATCACGACGTCGAACGGCGGGTCGGGGCCGCTGCCCTGCTCAACACCGGCGTCGGTGACCTGCTGGCGGAGCAGCTCCTGCTCCCGCTGCCCAATCTCGCCCAGGCGCTCAACCGCACGATCGCCATGCACGGGTTCCTGGGCAGTCGCGCCCCGCTGCCCCACTTCTCGTCGCCCCTGACCCATGCCCTGCTCCGGAGAGTGGCCTTCGGGCCCACCGCCTCGCCCGCCCAGGTGGCGTTCTACGAGCGGATGCTGATCGGCATGCCGCCCCGGACGCGGGCCGACGTGGGGATCGCCATCTCGGAGATCGAGCTCTACGATGCCCTGCCTCATCTCACCGTGCCCACGATCGTCCTGGCCGGGGAAGACGACCGGCTCACCCCTCCCTCCCACGCTCGTCGGATCGCCGAGATGCTTCCGCAACTCGAGCGCCTGATCATCCTGCCCGACACCGGTCACATGGAGCCGCTGGAGCGGCCCAGCGAGGTGACCCAGTCATTGGTCGAGCTGGCTGCGAAGATCCCGCAGGCCAGTCCGGCACCGGCCTCCACCTGAGCTTCGGGATAGCCCCTGCACATCGACCCGTACATCATCCTGGGCAGCGCCGTGGTGGGCCTCCTGGTCGGGATGACCGGCGCGGGCGGAGGCGCGCTGATGACGCCCATGTTGATCCTGCTGTTCGGCGTCAAGCCGTCCAGCGCCATCTCCAGTGACCTGGTCGCGGCGGTGGTCATGCGGCCGTTCGGGGCGGCCGTCCACCTCCGGGCCGGCACGGTCAATCTGAAGCTCGTGCGCTGGATGGTGATCGGCTCCGTGCCCGCCGCCTTCCTCGGGGCCTACCTTTTGCACGCTCTGGGCGACAGCAAGTCGGCCCAGAACAACATCGAGACGGCGCTGGGATCGGCCCTGCTCGTGGGCGCGTTCGCCATGGTCGTCCGCTATGTGCTCGACGGTCGCAGCGGGCAGTCACGGACTGCCACGGTGGGTGAGCTGAGGATCAATGCGCCGGCAACGCTGGCCATCGGCGTCCTGGGCGGCGTGATCGTGGGCATGACCTCGGTTGGGTCGGGCTCGCTGATGATCGTGCTGCTGCTGTTTCTGTATCCCATGATCGGGGCCAATCAGCTGGTGGGCACCGACCTCACCCAGGCCGTCCCGCTGACCCTGGCCGCCGCTCTGGGGGCACTCATCTTCGGACACGTGGAGTTCGGGGTCACGGCATCCCTCATCATCGGAAGCGTTCCCGCGGTCCTTGTGGGCTCGATGCTTTCCTCGACGGTGCCCGACAGGTACGTCCGTCCGGTCATCGCGTTCGTCATCTTCGCCTCGGGACTGAAGTACGTGGGCGTGTCAACCTCCGCGCTCGGCTGGGCCCTGTGCGGAGTGCTGCTGGGTGCGGCCGCAGTCTGGATGGCTACCGTCAGGCCGTGGCAGCCGCGAACGGTTACGCTGGCCCATTCTGAGGAGAACCCGGAGCAGCCGCTCGAGACGGATACACGCATAATTCGCGCACGATCCAGGCGCTGACCACGCCCTTCGGCGGTGGCGCGCCCACCGGATTCCGCTCCACCAGCGTCACAAAGCCCGTGCCCCGAGCGGCGCTCAGTGACGCCACATCGCTATGGGCACACCCACGTCACGAAGCGCCGGCGCTCGTGGGCGTTTTGTGACGCCACAAGGCCTGTGACCTTCACGGGCGCCCGCGCTCGCCGCCGCGCGCAGCGAACCCCCGGCCACCCCGCGGAACCGCGCCCGCAGCCAGTTTGGCTCAGTGCCCTCCGTGGGGCGGCTTGGGGCCGTGTCCGGGTGGCCCACCCTCGCGGTGGCCCGGAGGTCCGCCGCCATGTGGGCCCTTCGGCCGGTGGTGCGGCTTCTTGGGTAGCGGGGCGGGTGCCGTGGAGGCGGGAGCGGTGGGGGCCGACGACGTCGTGGTGATTACGGGCTCGTGGTATGAGCCCGTGGCGTGGCGGTGCGAGAGTCTCGAAGCCGCTCCTGACCTCTGCGCCTTGCCGCCCCCGCTGGAAACCAGGACTGCGGCCACTGCCAGCACCGCCAGCGCGGCCAGGAGGGCTATCGCGCTCAGCCACCGGTGCGAAACACGACGATCCGCTCGCTCATAGGCGATTCCACGCCCGCCGGCAACCCCGCGCCCGCCGGCGATCTCCGCCCCGACGGCCCCGCTCGCGCCGTCCGCCAACGGCCGGGTGGCCGCTGTGTCGGCCACTCCATCGAGCAGGCTCTCCCGTAGTCGAGCCGCCACCGCTGCCGCCGTCTGGGGCCGGGCGGCTGGGTCCTTGGCCAGCATCGTCAGGACCAGCAGCTCCAGGCTTGGGCTGATGCTGGCGCCGCGCCACCGGGG
The DNA here is from genome assembly GCA_051986255.1 of Solirubrobacteraceae bacterium. Classification (GTDB taxonomy): domain Bacteria; phylum Actinomycetota; class Thermoleophilia; order Solirubrobacterales; family Solirubrobacteraceae; genus Palsa-465. The sequence continues at coordinate 3,206 of JBPYDM010000081.1, forward strand.
GGGACAGCGGTTCGGCGTGCAGCTGCTGATGCAGGACGGCCACGTTCTCGGCGGCCATGAACGGGGGGTGACCGGTGAGCATCGCGCAGAGGACACAACCAAGGGCGTAGACGTCCGAGCGCTCATCGCCCGGACGGCCGCGGATGCGCTCGGGGGCCATGTAGGCCGCGGTCCCCATCGCCGAGGCCGGCTGGGTGAGCGTCGCCTCCTGCAGCGGCCGCGCGATACCGAAATCGAGCACCTTGACCTCGCCGTCGGAGGCAAGCATCACGTTCGCCGGCTTGATGTCCCGGTGCAGGATGCCCGCGCGGTGGGCCGCCGCTAGCGCCTCGCCCACCTGCGCCGCGATCTTCACCGCCTGCCTGGGTTCGAGCGGGCGGCCGTCCCGCAACACCTCATCCAGGCTGCGGCCGTCAACGTACTCCATCACCAGGAAGTGCCGGTCCTCGTCCACCCCGGTGTCGTAGATCTTCACCACGGCGGGGTGGTGAAGCGCCGCCACGGCCCGTGCTTCGCGTTTGAAGCGCTCGATGTGGGTGGGATCGCTTTCGGCCAGGGCAGCCAGCAGAACCTTCACCGCCACGGGGCGACCGAGCACCGTGTCGGTGGCCCGATGGACCGTGCTCATCCCGCCCCGCCCGATCACCTCCTCCATGCGGTAGCGCCCGCCCAGGATCCGGGGGCGTTGGCGTGCCGGCGCGGCCGGTTCGTCCGCGCGCGGGCGCCGCGGCAGGCGGCGCGTGGGGCTGGTGGGTTGAGTCTCCACAGGATTGCGATGAGGGCTGCTCTACCAGCGACAGTATCCGTCTGGCCGGTAGCCAAACCCGCGGAATCGAGCCGCCCTCTCCCCTCCTGTCGAGCCCTAAACGACATGCGTCACACAGGGTTCAGCCCGTCCGCGCGGGCGGGGCGGCGGCCGGCCGGACTCCGGCGGCGCGGTTACGTCCGCCTGGGCCGCAATGCTCCACCTAACCGTTTGACAACCTTCTAGCCACCGAGTCTGCCCCGGACGCCGTCGCGGCAGGCAGGCACTCCAGAGAGCTTCAGCCATGTGGGAGACCCAAGCGAACATCGACGAAGCGCCGCCGGGCGAAATGCCCGTGACCCGCGGGGTCATCCCTTCGCAGGGGCTTTGGCAGGCGGTGGAGTGGGGGTGGATCTCCTCGGGCGACTACCGGATTCACCCCGAGAGCATCCAACCCGCGAGCATCGACCTCAGGTTGGCTGACCACGCCTGGGCATTGCGCTGCAGCTTCTTGCCCAGCTCCGGCACCTCGGTGCTGGACCGGGTGGATGACCTGGCTCTGGATCGAGTCGACCTGCGCGACGGCGCCACGTTGGAGCGCGACCGGCCGTATCTCATCCCGCTGCTCGAGGAGCTGGCTCTGCCCCGGCAGATACGCGCCAAGGCCAACCCCAAGAGCTCGACCGGCCGGCTGGACGTGTTCACGCGGGTGATCACCGACGGAAACCACCGCTTCGACGAGATCCCGGCCGGTTACCGGGGCAAGCTCTACCTGGAGGTGGTCCCCCGGTCCTTCGCGGTGCGCGTCGAGCAGCGGCTGAGCCTCAATCAGCTCCGGCTGGTCGCGGGTGATGCACGGGTGAGCGATCATGAGCTGCTCAGCATCCACGAGGAGTTCCCGCTCCTGTACAGCGATCGCCACGCTCTGCCCAGTGGCGACCTGGCGATATCTGACGGCTTGTTCCTGAGCGTCGATTTGAGCGGCCCTCATAACCGGATCGTGGGCTACCGGGCCAAGCGCAACAGCTACCGGCTCGACATGACCAAGGTCCACCACTACCGGTGGCGCGATTACTGGGAGCCCGTGACGCCCGAGGCCCGCGGTCGCATCGTGCTCGATCCCGAGGTCTTCTACCTGCTGATCTCCGCCGAGGGGGTGTGCGTACCTCCGATGTACGCCGCCGAGATGATGGCCTATGACCCCACGGCGGGCGAACTCCGGACACACTACGCAGGCTTCTTTGACCCCGGGTTCGGCTACGACGACAGCGGCCGCAGGTTCGGCTCTCGGGCCGCGCTGGAGGTCCGAGCCCGGGACGTTCCGTTCATGGTCGAGCACCGGCAGCCCATCTGCAAGCTGGCCTACGAACGGATGCTCGAGCGGCCCGACCGGTTGTACGGCCGGGCGGTCGGCTCAAGCTACCAGGGGCAAGAGACCATGCTCAGCAAACACTTCGCCGAGCAGACTCCGCCCGATCCCGCAGGGGATTAGGAGTCCGGCCCGACCGTCGGGGGCTCGCCCTCGGCAACCTCACCCGGTCCCGGGCGCTTCAGCGGCCAGCTT
>JBPYDM010000082.1:0-12517 GCA_051986255.1 Solirubrobacteraceae bacterium
CACCGGCTGAGCAGCAGCCCCGCGGACAAGAGGACGCAGAACGCCAGCTGGAGCTGTCCGGTTCGGGCCAGCGCCTCGTTGAGGGCGGGTCCATCGGTGCGGTTGCGCACGGTGCGGACCAGGCGCACGGCCAGCGGAAAAGTCAGCCAGGGGAGGAGCATCCACGCCCCCACTGGGCCGAACCACCAGGTCACGGGCGCCAGCGGGTAGGCCAGGTAAACCACGGCGGCGAACAACGATCGGCTCCGTGAGCGCCCCAGCCGGACGGCCAGCGTGCGTTTACCAGCCCTCCGGTCAGTATCGATGTCGCGCACGTTGTTGACGACCAGAATGGCCGCCGCCAGCAGGCCCACCGGCACGGCCAGCGCGAACGCCTCCCAGCTGAGATGACCCACCTGGACGAAGAACGATCCGGCCACCGCGACGATCCCGAAGAACAGGAACACGAACACCTCGCCGAGCCCCTCGTAGCCGTAGGGGCGGGGGCCGCCCGTGTAGAGCACGCCGGCCAGGATCGACGCCGCCCCGACCAGCAGCAGCTGCCATCCGGCCACGGCGATCAGATAGGCCCCGGCCAGCACCGCCACGCCGAAAGAGACGTACGTGGCCAGCAGCACCCGACCGGGCGGCACCAGCCCGCCCGCGGTTACCCGCACCGGGCCGAGGCGATCCTCGGTGTCCGCCCCCCGTCGGGCGTCGGAGTAATCGTTTGACAGATTCGTGCCCACCTGGATGAAGACAGCGCCCACCAGCGCGGCCACGAAACGCAGAGGGTGGAACGTGCCGACGTATCCGGCCAGCGAAGTGCCCACGAGTACGGGAGCGATCGACGCCGGGAGCGTGCGCAGGCGGGCGGCGGCGGTCCAGATCCGCAGGCCGCTGGGACGTGGGCCCGTCAGGGCGGTCACGCCCGGCGAGGGAACTTGGAGAAGTCCGGCTTGCGCTTCTCGAGGTAGGCGTTGCGCCCTTCTTGGGCCTCCTCGCTCATGTAGAACAGCAGGTTGGCGTCATGGGCCAGCTGCTGGATCCCGGCCAGCCCGTCCTCGTCGGCGTTGAAGCTGGCCTTGAGCAGGCGCAGGGCAAAGGGCGACATGACCAGCATCTCACGGCACCAGGAGACAGTCTCGTCCTCGAGCTGGTCGAGCGGCACCACGGCGTTGATCAGCCCCATCTCCAGGGCCTGCCGGGCGTCGTACTGCCGGCAGAGAAACCAGATCTCCTTCGCCTTTTTGGGCCCTACTAAGCGGGACAGGACGCTGGCGCCGAAGCCGCCGTCAAATGACCCCACCCTGGGGCCGGACTGGCCGAACCGCGCATTGTCGGCGGCGATGGTCAAATCACACACCACGTGGAGCACATGACCCCCGCCGACCGCGTATCCGGCCACCATGGCCACCACTGGCTTGGGCATCCGGCGGATCTGGATGTGCAGGTCGGTCACGTGGAACCGGCCCACGGCCTGCTTGCTCCCGTCGGCGGCCGTATCCGCCCCAGAGACGTAGCCCCCGCGCTCCCCCCGCACGCGCTGGTCCCCGCCCGAGCAGAAGGCGTCCGACCCCTGTCCGGTCAGGATGATCACGCCAACCTCGTCGTCCTCGCGGGCCCGGTTGAACGCGTCGGAGAGCTCGATCACCGTCTCTGGGCGGAAGGCGTTGCGCACCTCCGGCCGGTCGATCGTGATCTTGGCCATGCCCGCCGTACGGCCGCTACCCAGCTCGTAGCGGATGTCCTCGTACGCGGCGGCCCTGGTCCAGGTGATGCTGTTCTGGGCGGCGGCCATGAACGGCTGAGACTACCGTTTCGAGCATGCTGTACTGGGTCCACGTCGCTGCGGGAAAGCATCCGGAAAGGGTGGCCGTCGAGTGCGGCGAGCGGTCGATGAGCTACGCCGAGTTGGCCGGGGCGGCCGTCGAAGGCTGGCGTTCGCTGCGTGGGCTGGGCGTCGACTCCGGTGACCGCGTGGCGCTGGAAATCGAGGATCGGTTCGACTTCGCACTGGCGCTGCACTCCTGTTTGCTGGCCGTCTCTCCTGCCGTCCCGGTGGATCTCCGGCTGGGGGAGGAGGAGCGAGCAGCCCGCCGCCGGGTGGCTCGGTTCGTCCTAGACGAGTGGCCACCCGGACCTCCGAGCCGGGTCGCGAGGCCCACGGCGGCACACGGCCCGGAGCACGCGGTGGCGGCCGTGATGCACACGTCTGGGACGACCGCTGCGCCCAAGCCGGTGGAGCTCACGTACGGCAACTGGTTGGCCAGTGCGCTCGGCTCGGCGGTCGCCCTCGGTCTGGACCCGGGCGAACGCTGGCTGTGCCCGATGCCGCTGACCCACGTGGGCGGACTCTCGATCCTGATCCGCTCGGTGATCTATGCCACCACGGCCGTGCTGCACCCGCGGTTCGACACCGAGGCCGTGCTGGACGACCTGATGGACCCATCCCGCAGGATCACGATGATCTCACTCGTTCCCACCATGCTGGCCCGGCTGCTCGATGCGGGTCTGGAGAGACCGCCGTCTCTACGGTGGGTGCTCCTGGGCGGGGCGGCCATTCCGGCTCAGCTGTTGGAGCGCGCGGCTGCCGCCGGAGTGCCCGTGGCACCCACGTACGGGATGACCGAGGCCTGTTCGCAGCTGTGCACGTTCGGCTTCCCGCTCCCAGGCGTCGAGCTGAGGCTGTCCGGGCCGGAGCAGGAGGTCGTGGTTAGGGGCCCGATGGTGGCCCGGGGCGCGCTGGACGAGGAAGGCTGGCTGCGCACCGGTGACGTGGGGAGGACCGACGCCCGCGGGGCTCTGGAGATCGTCGGACGAAAGTCCAACACGATCATCAGCGGTGGAGAAAACGTCGCCCCCGAGGAGGTGGAGGCGGTCCTGTACGAGCATGCCAAAGTCACCGATGCCGCCGTGATCGGTCGGCCCGACCCCGAGTGGGGCGAAGCGGTGGTGGCGCTGGTGGTGCCGCGGGACGGCCAGCCGCTCGATGTGGATGAGCTGCGCCGCCACTGCCGCCAGCGGCTGGCGGGTTTCAAGGTGCCCAAGACCGTCGAACTCGTGGATCGCCTGCCCCGCACCAACTCAGGCAAGCTGCTGCGCCGGGAGATACGCTGACGCAATGTCGACCGCGCGGCAGCTGGAGCCCGTAGAGTCCGGAAACCAGCTCACGATCGAGGAACTGGCCGCTCAGACCGGAATGTCGGTGCGCAACATCCGGTCCCACCAGGCGCGGGGCCTACTGGCTCCGCCCGAAGTGCGGACGCGGGTGGGCTACTACGGCCCCGAGCATGTCCTTCAGCTGCGGCTGATCCGCGATCTTCAGGACCAGGGGTTCAACCTCAACGGGATCAAGCGCCTGCTCGAGGACACCCCTGGCACCGCTGAGAGACTGCTCCGGGTCAGGCAGTCGGTGAGGGCCCGGCAGGGCGATGCGCCCACTGAGACGATGACCGCGGTGGAGTTGGGTCGGCGGTTCGAGCTCGACCCCGTGGAGGGCCGCCAGCTCCTCGACATGGCGCTCGAGCTGGGCATCCTGATCCCGGTGGGTGGTGATAAGTACGAGGCGCCGAATCCGTCGCTGCTGGCCGTGGGCGACGAGGCGGTGCGCAGCGGGATACCGCTGCGGTCCGGGCTCAAGGTGATCGAAGAGATCCAGCGCAAGTCGGACGCCGTCTCCCGATCGTTCGTCAAGCTGTTCATCCAGGAGGTGTGGCGGCCGTTCGCCAGGGCCGACATGCCCGCCGAGCGTTGGCCCGAGATCGAGCGCGCCATCGAGCGTCTGCGCCCCGCGGCCGGTGAGGCGCTGATGACGATCTTCCAAGAGCGGATGGGCATAGAGATCGAGCGGGCCTTCGAGGAGATCACCCGCCGGCTCTCGGAGCGCAAGCGGTGAGCGACGACGGGGTGCTGCGGTCCGCCGACGACGCCGACGAGGAGCGGGCCGAGATGCTGGCGCGCTGGAGCCGGGCGGCGGCCGGATGGGGCCGCCGGGCCGACTCCATCCAGGAATTTGGGCTCCCGGTCTCGGTCTGGATGGTCGAGCAGCTGGCCCTCCTGCCTGGCCAGTCAGTGCTCGAGCTGGCCGGCGGCCCAGGAGACACCGGGTTCCTGGCCGCCGAGCAAGTGAGGCCCGGGGGAGTGGTCATCGAGACCGACGCGGTGGACGCCATGCTCGGCGTAGCCAAGGGCCGGGCACGGGACCTAGGGGTCACGAACGTGGACTTCAAGCGGATGGAGCTCGAGTGGATCGATCTGCCAACGGCCTCCGTCGACGCGGTGCTCTGCCGCTGGGGCTTGATGTTCGCCCTCGATACGGAGGCCGCCCTGCGCGAGATCCGCAGGGTCCTTCGGCCGGGCGGACGGATGGCGATCGCCGTCTGGGACGCGCCCGAGCTCAACCCCTGGGCCACCATCCCCACCCAGGCCCTGATCGAGCTCGGGTACGCGGAACCCCCCGATCCCACCGCCCCGGGCATGTTCACGCTGGCCGACGCCGGACGCCTGCGCGACCTGCTGCACTCGGCAGGGCTGGTCGAGGTCGCGGTGGAGTCACTGGCGTTGATGCGGGAGGAGAACGGCGTGGACGACTTCCTGAAGTCCACGCTCGACCTGTCGCGGCCGTTCGCCGAGGCCCGCGACCAGCTCAGCAGCTCGCAGTGGCAGGAGGTCGAGCAGCGGATCGCCCGGCTGGCCGAGCCGCACGCCCATAACGAGCGACTGGTCTTCCCGGCCCGATCGCTGGTGGCTGCGGCCAGCGCCTGAGGGGCCGGCTGGGGCCGGAAACAGCCCAATCCCGGGCGGGCGGCGACGGGTTGGGTTGTCGACGGCGCAGGGGGCGGTCAACGTCCCAGCGGCGTTGGTGCCGGACGAGGGTTGGGGCGTTGACGGGCGGCGGGGCGCCGGTGGCGGGGGGCGCGCGGCCGGGGGGAGCGTCTAGCGCCGGTCTGTGCCGAGGGCCCGGCGGCCGGAGCGCGCCGCGGATCGTCCTCGGTCCAGCTAGCCTGCCCGGACATGTTCTACGACGACGATGCCGATGTCCATCACCTCGATCCGAAGACCGTGGCCATACTGGGCTATGGCTCCCAGGGTCACGCCCACGCCCTGGACCTCACGGACTCGGGGGTCTCGGTGGTGGTCGGGCTGAGGCCGGGCTCCTCGAGCGTGGCGCGGGCGGAGGAGCACGGGTTGCGGGTGGCCGACCCGGCGGAGGCGACGGCCGAGGGCGACATCGTGATGATGCTCGTGCCCGACGAGCTTCACCGGGCGGTCTGGGAATCCGGCGTGTCCGAAGGGATCGAGCCCGGCAACATGCTCATGTTCGGGCATGGATTCTCGATCCACTTTGGCGAGATAGAGCCCCCTCCCGACGTTGACGTGACACTGGTCGCGCCGAAGGGCCCAGGGCACCTCGTCAGGCGGCAGTACCTGGAGGGTTCGGGCGTCCCGGGGCTGGTGGCCGTGCACCAGAACCCCACCGGGTCGGCGCTCAAATTGGCTCTGGCTTACGCCAAGGGCATCGGATGCACGCGGGCCGGGGTGATCGAGACCACGTTCAAGGAAGAGACCGAGACCGACCTGTTCGGCGAGCAGGCCGTCCTGTGTGGCGGGGTCACGGAGCTGGTCCGGGCCGGCTACGAGACGCTCGTCCAGGCCGGATACGACCCCCGGCTGGCCTACTTCGAGTGCCTGCACGAGCTCAAGCTGATCGTCGATCTGATGTACGAGAAGGGGATCGCCGGGATGCGCTACTCGATCTCCAACACCGCGGAGTACGGCGACCTGACTCGGGGCAGCCGGGTCATCGGCCCAGAATCCCGAGAGGCGATGCAGCAGCTGCTCGCCGACATCCAGGACGGCTCCTTCGCCCGGGAGTGGATCGCCGAGAACCGGGCTGGGCAGGAGAACTTCCGGCGCATGCGCGAGGAGCAGGCCGGCCACCAGATCGAGGTGGTAGGCCAGGATCTGCGCTCCCAGATGTCCTGGATCGACACGGAATTTGAGGAGTAGCCGAGCCGGCGCTGGGGAGGGGTTGAGCGCGCTAAGCCGGCGCTCAGCTGACAGCTAACACCCGCGAGCGCCCCAGGTTGACCGCGGGGATTCCTGGGGCGAGCCGGTACCTTGAAAGGGCCACATGCCCAAGACGCCGGATGCCAGCCACGGGGAGGAGCGCTCGCCGGAGGAGCCGGCCCCGCGCCGCCGAAGCCGTGGCGCGGCCATCGCCCTCGTCCTCGCCCTGTTCGCGGTCCTGGCCGCCGCGGCCGCCGTGGCCAGCTCGGGGTCGAAGTCCGCGCCACCCGCCTCATCACTCGCCAACAACCCTGCGCTGGATCCCGGGACCGCGCTCAACCGCCCCGCACCGGACTTCACGCTGACAGACCAGTTCGGGCGCCGGGTCTCGCTGGGCTCGTTCCGAGGCCGGGTGGTCGTCCTGTCGTTCAACGACTCCGAGTGCACCACCATCTGCCCCCTGACCACCACGGCCATGCTCGATGCCAAGCGCTCACTTGGGGCGGCCGGCTCCCGGGTGCAACTGCTGGGGGTCGACGCCAACCCCAGGGCCATCGCGACCCGGGACGTCCTGAGCTACTCCGCGCTCCACGGGATGATGCGGCAGTGGCACTTTCTCACCGGGTCCCTGGCCCAGCTGAGAGCGGTTTGGAGGGCCTACGGAATCGGGGTGGACATCGAGCGCGGGCAGATCGATCACACCCCGGCGCTGTTCGTGATCGATCCCCGGGGACGCCTGCGCCGGGTCTACCTGACCCAGTCCTCCTACGCGGCGGTTCCCCAGCTCGGTCAGCTGATCGCCCAGGAGGTCTCGCGCCTTCTGCCGGGAGGTGCCTCGGTGCACTCACATCTCTCCTACGCGCAGGTCAGCGGCGTTTCGCCTGCCCAGCCGTTTGCCCTCCGCCGGCTCGGCGGGGGAACGGTCCAGCTCGGCTCGGCAGCTCCGCACCTGTACCTGTTCTTTGCCACCTGGGACAGCGAGGTGACCAACCTGGCGGGGCAGCTGGAGAAGCTCAACCGCTGGGCCGAGACGGCGCGCGGCGCCCACCTGCCCGCACTGACGGCCATCGATGAGGCCAGCGTCGAGCCCGACCCGGGCGCGCCGGCGGCGTTCGTCCACGGGCTGGCCCAGCCGCTGTCCTACCCGGTGGCCCTCGACGTCACGGGCCGGGTCGCCGACGGGTACGAGGTCCAGGATGAGCCCTGGCTGGTTCTCACCGATTCGTCGGGGCGGATCGTCTGGTACCGCGACGTGTCCACGTCGGGATGGCCCGGCATCCCGACGCTCGCGGCCGAGGTGCGCGCCGGCCTGGCCCGGGCTCCTCGAGCTCCGGGAAGCCAGGCCGCGGCCCAGCAGCAGCTGACCGGGTCACCCCCGCCGCTGGCCGCCCTGCACGCCCAGTCCAGCCAGCTTCTGGGTTCGGCCCACGCGCTGGACGCACGCGTCCGATCGCTGCGGGGCTATCCGATCGTGGTCAACGTGTGGGCCTCCTGGTGCGCTCCCTGCCAGGCCGAATTCGGGCTCCTGGCCAATGCCTCGGCGCGGTACGGTCGCCGGGTGGCCTTCGTCGGCGCCGACGTGAACGACTCATCCGGTGATGCTCAAGCCTTCCTGCACCAGCACCCGGTGAGCTACCCGAGCTATCAGCTGCCCGAGACCGGGGTACAGTCGCTCCTACCTCAAGGGGTGATCGGTCTGCCCACGACCTTCTACGTGAGCGGGGCCGGCAAGGTCGTTTATGTCCACACCGGTCAGTACGAATCCCAGGGCACGTTGGACCAGGACATCGAGAACTACGCTCATTGAGGCCGAAAGGGAAACCGCGACCCAACGCCCAACAGACCCAGACATGACCCAGACCTCCACCACCCTCGAGATTCCCGCCGACCTGAAGCCGGCCGACGGCCGGTTCGGCTCTGGACCCTCCCGAGTCCGCTCGGAGCAGGTCGCGCACCTCTACCAGAGCGGAGGGGCCGTGCTCGGCACCTCCCACCGGCAGAAGCCCGTACGCAGCCTGGTGGCCCGCATCCGGCAGGGGGTCGGCGAGCTGTTCTCCTTGCCTGATGGCTACGAGGTGGCGCTGGGCAACGGTGGCACAACAGCCTTCTGGGACGCCGCCACCTGCTGCCTGGTGCGCCGCCGGGCACTTCACCTGGTGTACGGCGAGTTCACTTCGAAGTTCGCCGCCTGCACCCGGCGCGCGCCGTTTCTGGACGACCCGCTGCTGGTCGAGGCCGAGCCCGGAGATGCACCTGACCCCCCGGCGGATCCCCAGGCTGACGTGATCTGTTGGGCCCACAACGAGACCTCCACCGGGGTGATGCTCCCGGTCAGCCGGCCCTCCGGCTCGGACGGCGCGCTGGTGCTGATCGATGCGACCTCAGGGGCGGGCGGGCTGCCGGTGGACATCGAGCAGGCCGACGTCTACTACTTCGCCCCCCAGAAGGGGTTTGCCTCCGAGGGCGGTTTATGGCTGGCCGCCCTCAGTCCGGACGCGCTGACCCGGATCGACGAGATCGCCGAGGACCGTCCCACGGTCGGGCCGGAGAGATGGATACCCGACTTTCTCTCGCTGCCCACGGCGGTAGAAAACTCGGTCAAGGACCAGACCTACAACACCCCGGCCATCGCCACCCTGTTCCTCCTGGCCGACCAGGTCGACTGGATGCTCGAGCGGGGAGGCCTCGAAGCCATGGTCGGGCGGACCCGCGAGTCCTCGGGCCAGCTCTACGCCTGGGCCGAGGACCACCACCACGCCACGCCCTTCGTCAGCGATCCGGCCAAGCGCTCACTGGTCGTGGGAACGATCGACTTCTCGGATCGGGTGGATGCGGCCAAGCTGGCCGGGATCCTGCGGGCAAACGGGATCGTGGACGTCGAGCCGTACCGAAAATTAGGCCGCAACCAGCTCAGGATCGCCATGTTCCCCGCCACGGATCCGGCGGACGTGAGGGCGCTGACGGCCTGCATCGACTGGGTGCTGGAGCGGATGCTGTGAGCACCCCCTCCACCGCCGCCCACAGCGCCGACGGAAGCGCTGGCTCGCCTCGGAGCGGGCGGGCCCGCGTCCTCGTGGCCGAGAACATCGGTGACTCGGGCATCCAGCTGCTCCAAGAGCATTTTGAGGTCGATCTCGGCGTCGGTTGGTCGGCGGACGAGCTGGCCCAGCGGATCGGCGACTACGACGCGATCCTGGTCCGGTCGGCTACCAAGCTGAACGCCGACCTGATCGCCCGAGCCGCCCGCCTGCGGGCGGTGGGACGGGCGGGCGTGGGGGTGGACAACGTTGACGTGGCCGCGGCCACCAAGCGGGGGATCATGGTGGCCAACGCTCCGCAGTCCAACGTGATCACCGCGGCCGAGCACACGATGGCGCTGCTGCTGGCGCTGGCCCGGAACATCCCGCAGGCTCACGCATCCCTGACCGGGGGAGCCTGGGATCGCTCGAAGTTCTCCGGGATCGAGCTGCATGAGAAGACCCTGGGCATCATGGGCTTCGGCCGCATCGGCCAGCTGGTCAGCCAGCGAGCTCGCGGGTTCGGAATGCACGTGGTGGCGTTCGATCCGTTCGTGGCCGCGGAGCGCTACCGCGAGCTCGGGGTGGAGCGGGCCCAGTCGCCCGAGGAGGTCTATGCCGAGGCCGACTTCCTCACGCTGCACCTCCCCAGCACGCCTGACACCAAGGGCTGGCTGAATGCCCGCGCGCTGGCCCAGTGCAAGCCGGGCGTCCGGGTGCTCAACGTGGCCCGCGGCCCGCTGGTGGTGGAGGAGGATCTCCGGGCGGCGCTCGACTCCGGCCAGGTGGGCGGCGCCGCCCTGGACGTGTTCGGAGTCGAGCCCGTGACCGAGCATCCGCTGTTCGGCTACCCAAACGTGATCGTCACACCTCACCTCGGCGCGTCCACGGCCGAGGCCACCGACCGGGCCGGGTACCAGGCGGCCGAGCAGGTGGTGGCCGCCCTGACCGGCGGGGTGGTGACCAGTGCGGTCAACGTCCCGGCCATCCCGCCCGAGGACATGGACTTCCTGGGACCATTCGTCGGTCTGTGCCGCGCCCTGGGCCGGATCGCGGTGGCGCTGGCCCCCGGCACCTCGATCGAGCGGGTGGAGATCGAGTTCCTGGGCCACATCGCCGAGCGCGACACACGCCTGCTGGCCATCCAGGTGCTGCTCGGTGTGCTGGCCGGACATACCGACGAGGAGGTGGGCGTGGTCAATGCCCCGTCCATGGCTGAGGAGCGGGGGATCGAGTTGATGGAGACCAAGCGGACCAGCGCGCGCGACTACACCGACCTGATCCGGGTGACCGTGGTGAGCGGACAGGAGAGCGTCCGGGTCGTGGGCACGCTCATCGGCCGTCAGAACCGGCCGTACCTGCTGGAGGCGTGGGGGCAGCGGTTCCTGGTCCAGCTGGAGGAGAACGTGACCCTCTTCCGCTACCGAGACATCCCAGGGATGATCGGCCGAGTGGGCACGAGCTTTGGGGCCGGCGGCATCAACATCGTGTCGGCGGCGGTGGGCCGGCAGCCCGAGGACGAGGAGGCGGGCGATGGTCGGCTGGCGGTGATGGTGACAACCACCGATGTGCACGTCCCCGACGCTGTGCTGGACGAGCTGGTGGCGGGGGAGGATTTCGTGGACGGGCGCACGGTCACGCTGGAGGAGATCTAAGGGCGCCGGCGTGGGGGAATTTCTCCCCCAACCGTCCGAGACGCGCGTAGTCTGCGCCCATGACCAGCACTGTCAGCACCCCCTCGCCGGCACAGACGCGTCCCGGCGCCCTGAACGCCTCCACCATGTGCGAGGCCTTCCAGATCACCGCGCGCGAGCGAGCCGAGCAGGTGGCGCTCAGGACGATCGGCGGCGGCGCGTCCATCACCTTTGGTGAGTACGCTGAGCGCGTCCGGCGCCTGGCCGGGGGCCTGCATGCGCTGGGGGTGCGACCAGGCCACACCGTCGGCTTCATGCTCACCAACCGGCCGGAGTTCCACCTGGTGGACGCAGCGGTCATGCACCTGGGTGGGGTTCCATTCTCGATCTACAACACCAGCTCGCCCGAGCAGATCGCCTTCCTGGTGGCTGACGCCGGGTGCCGGGTGATGGCCGTGGAGAGCGCCTTTCTGGATCCCGCGATGGTCGGGATCAAGCGGGCGGGCGGCATCGAGCACCTGATCGTCGTCGACGGCTCCGCTCCGCCGGATTGCCTGACGCTGTCGGAGATCGAGGCGGCTCCGCCACCCGGCGACTTCGAGTTCGAGTCAAGCTGGCGGGCCATCGCGCCCCGTGACCTGCTGACCCTGATCTACACCTCGGGGACCACCGGACCGCCAAAAGGGGTGCAGCTCACTCACGCCAACGAGCTGGCCCAATGCCGGGGGATCGAGGAAATCGCGCATCCCCGGGTGGGCGGATCGGTCGTCTCGTTCCTGCCCCACGCCCATATCGCCGACCGGGGACTCAGCCACTACGCCCAGATGGTCTGGGGGCACACGATCACCTGCTGTCCAGAGGTCACGCAGGTGTTCGCTCACGTGGCCGACTGCCATCCCACGGTCTTCGGCGCGGTGCCCCGAGTGTGGGAGAAGCTCAAAGCAGCGCTGGAGGCGGGGGTCGACGCCGAGCCGGACGAGGAGCGCCGGGTCGCGGTCCGCAGCGCCATCGACGCGGGACTGGCCCGCGTGCGGGCCGAGCAGTCAGGCGCCCCGGTCCCGGCCGAGCTGCGCGACGCCTGCGCCCAGGCTGAGGAAGCGGTGTTCTCCAAGATGCGCGCTCGGCTCGGCCTGGACCGGGCCGAGTGGTACGTGATCGGAGCGGCTCCCTGTCCGCTCGAGGTGCTGGAGTTCTTCGCGGCCATCGGGATCCCGATCTGCGAGGTGTGGGGCATGTCGGAGCTGACCTCGATAGCCACGATCGTGCCCCAGGAGCAGCTCAGGCTGGGAACGGTGGGGAGGCCAATCCCGGGCGTGGAGATCCGGCTGGCCGAGGACCGGGAGATCCTGGCCCGCGGCCCTACCGTGATGACCGGCTACCGGAACCAGCCGGAGAAGACGGCCGAGACGATCGACCCCGAGGGCTGGCTGCACACCGGGGACATTGGCGCCTACGACGAGGCCGGGTTCCTCAAGGTGATCGATCGCAAGAAGGAGTTGATCATCAACGCCGCCGGGAAGAACATGTCTCCGGCGAACATCGAGCAGGAGCTCAAACAGGGCAGTGCTCTAATTGGTCAGGCCGTCGCCATCGGCGATGGCCGGGCGTACAACGTGGCGCTGCTCGTTCTGGATCCGGACGCCTCCGCTGTGTTCGCGGCTCAGCACGGACTGGACGATCCATCGCCACACGCCATGGCCGCTGAGCCGGCGGTGCTGTCCGAGGTCTCGGCTGGCGTCGGGCGGGCGAACTCCCACTTGTCGCGGGTCGAACAGATCAAGCGCTTCAGGGTGCTGCCCTGCGACTGGCCCCCGGCCGGCGATGAGCTAACGCCTACGATGAAGCTGAAGCGCCGGCCGATCGCCCAGAAGTACG
>JBPYDM010000083.1:0-16442 GCA_051986255.1 Solirubrobacteraceae bacterium
AGCGCCTCCTCGATGAAGTCCGCCGCAGCCCGCGCACCCTCTGTCCAACTCCCGTTTCCGCTGAGCTCCGAGGCCCATTTGACCTCCTCGGGATATGCCCCCTTGGCGTAGTTCCGGAGGCGCTCGGCCAGGACGATGGCTTGAGTATCGCCGAGGAAGTACACGGCCCCGGATACCTCAAACGCGACCACGGCATGAGCGTACGCGGGGCGCCGGACGTTCCACCGTATCCGCGGCCGCGTCGCGCCGCCGCCCTCTCCGCCGCTACCGGCGACAAGTTCGCCCTGCCGCCACCTGCAACAACTTCGTCCCGCCCCGCCACGACTTTGTGACATTTGCGTCCATTTTCCGCATACTTCGACCGTTGCCGCCTGGGGCCGCCATAGACTCGGCTAACGCCCCGCGTGGACAGTCTTCGGGGCAGAAAGGAGCTCAAGATGAACATCAACCGTGTCGTGCTGACGGGCAATCTCACCCGAGATCCCGAAATGCGCACGATTCCTTCCAGCGGCCTTGCGGTGTGCAAGCTCGGTATCGCCGTCAACACGCGGCGCAAGAACAGCGAGGGTCAGTGGGAGGAGAAGCCGAATTTCTTCCGCGTGACCGTGTTCGGCCGCCAGGCGGAGACCTGCGGCAACTACCTCAAGAAGGGCCGAGCCGTGGCGATCGACGGGCGGCTCGAGTGGAGCAGTTGGGAGAACGAGGGGCAGAAGCGCGAATCCATCGATATCATCGCTGATTCAGTGCAGTTCCTGGGCGGGCGTGAAGACGCCGGCAGCGGTAACGGCAACGGTTACTCCAGCGGCATCCAGGCCCCGGAGAGCGACGTGCCGATCGATACCGGTGATTTCCAGACCACGCCAGCGGCTGCCAGCACGGCCGACGACGACATCCCGTTCTAGAGGTCGGCCGGCGACAAGCGAGACTAGCCTCAGAGGCGACCGACAAACAGAGACGAGCCAGGTGATTGAAGGTGGCAAAGCAGCGTAGACGGCCGGTGCGCCGGCGAGACAGGAAGGGGATGACCACATCCTCGCGGCGCAAGCCGTGTCCTTACTGCCGCGAGAAGATTGAGCAGGTGGACTACAAGGATCTGTCCTCCCTGCGCCGATTCATCTCCGATCGCGGCAAGATCCGCTCACGTCGGATCACGGGCGCGTGCCGCCGGCACCAGAACCAGATCGCGCGCGCCATCAAGCGGGCTCGCGAGCTCGCCCTCCTGCCCTACGTGGCCGAGGGCGGCGGGAGCGAGCGCGGCGGCCGCGGCTCCTAGCGTCCCGGAGACGGCTGATGCCTCAGGCCATTCTGTTGCAGGACGTGGAGTCGCTCGGCGAGCAGGGCGCCGTCGTGGATGTCTCCTCCGGCTACCTGCGCAACTACCTGCTGCCGCGCAAGCTGGCGGAGGCTGCGACTCCCCGCTCCATCCAGGCCGTCCAGCGACGTCGAGAGGAGGCTGAGCGGGCCGAGCGTGAGGCCGAGGAGCGGGCACAGGAGAACGCCTCCGTCCTCGGCCGCACGGTCCTCACGATTCCGCAACAGGCTGGTGACGACGGGCGATTGTTCGGGTCGGTCACGGCACAGGACGTCGTGGACGCGATCCGGGGTGCGCGAGGGATCCGTGTTGACCGCCGCAAGGTCCATCTCGAGGACCCGATCCGACGCACCGGAACGTACATGGTGGACGTCGAGGTGAGCGAAGGCGTGACAACCAGCATTAAGACGATGGTCGTGCCGGCGACCTAACGGCCCGACAAGCTACTTCGCCACCGCCCCACGCCCGCGTCACCAGCGCTCCTGGGCCGTCAGCTCGTTCGGCCGCGACCCGCGTCACCCCGCCGCGTCAGCCGGCCTGGGCTGGCCCCGACCCGCCTCACCCGGGCGCCTCAGCCGGCCGCCTCACCCCGGTTCAGACCCGGTCTAAATGCCACTCCACCAATCTTCCCGGTGGTTGCGAATTCGCCGCTCTCCTGCCGCCTAGGCCAGACCTAGACTCGGATCGCTTCATGAGCGCCGTACCGAGCATCGCCGTCCCGCCCCACAATCTCGAGGCCGAGAAGTCGGTCCTCGGAGCCGTCCTGCTGGACGAGCGCCATCTCTACCCGCTGCTCATCGAAGAGCACCTCCGCCCGGACCACTTCTACCGAGAGCAGTACGGCGTGGTGTTCGCCGCCATGATCGAGTTGCACGAGTCCGACCGGAAGATCGACCACCTCACGGTGGCCGAGAAGCTGCGACAGCGCGGCCGCCTTGAGGAGGTGGGAGACGCCCCGGCCATCGACGAGCTGGCTGCCTGGGTACCCACGGCCGGTCACGCCCGAGATTACGGACGGATCGTCCGGGACAACGCCAGGATGCGTGCGCTGCTCACGACCTCGTATGAGATCCAGGCCAGCGTGCTGGCGCGCGATGCGCCTCCCCGCGAGCTGCTCGAGCAAGCCGAGCGCTCGGTGCTCGAGGTGGCGCAGGACGAGCGTCAGAAGACGTTTCGCTCGGTGGCGGAGATCCTCGACGAGGAGACGGACAAGCTCCATCGCCTGTCGATCGCCAAGACGCCGCTGACCGGGACCCCGTCTGGGTTCAAGGACATCGACGATGTCACGGGCGGCTTTCAGCCTGGCAACCTAATCGTGATCGCGGCGCGTCCCTCGATGGGCAAGTCGGCGCTCGTGGCCAATATCGCCGAGAACGCGTCACTGAAGGAGCACGCCGTTGCGCTGTTCTCGCTCGAGATGTCCGAGTCCGAGTTGGCGCAACGGTTCGTCGCCTCCCAGGCCCGGATCCGCGGCGAGGATCTTCGCCGCGGCCGGGTGGCCGAGGGGAAGTGGCAGAAGATCCTGGAGGCTTGCAAGACGCTGGCCGAGGCCCCACTGTGGGTCGACGATTCCTCCGACACGGGGGTGCTTGATGTACGCGCGAAGGCGCGTCGGCTGCACCACCAGGTGGACGGCGGGCTGGGGCTGATCATCATCGACTACCTCCAGCTCATGCGCCATGAGGGTCGCGTGGAGAGCCGGGTGGAGCAGGTGGGCCAGATCTCCCGCGGCCTTAAGGGCTTGGCCCGTGAGCTCAATGTCCCTGTGATCGCGCTGTCTCAGCTGAGCCGCGCGGTGGAGACTCGCGGAGGGGAGAAAAAGCCCATTCTTTCGGATTTACGTGAATCCGGTGCCATAGAGCAGGATGCAGATCTGGTCATGTTCATCTACCGCGAGGAGTACTACGACAAGGACTCCGAGCGTCCGGGAGAGGCGGACATCATCATCGCCAAGCACCGCAACGGGCCGGTGGGCGATGTAGTCCTCACGTTCCAGAAGGACTATCCGAAGTTCGCCAATTACGCTGGGGAGCGGTTTGCGGCGTGATCCCCGTGATGTCCCGCGCCGCCCGCTGTCCGCTCGACATCTGCGACGGTTCGGGCTTTGTCTTCGACGCCGACACCAACACCGCGTTTGACTGCCGCTGCCGTCCGCAGCTGATTGCCCAGGCCAAGGCCCGGAGCCTGTCAGCCGTGATTCCGCGGCGCTACCGCGACGTCGCCTTCGATCGCCCACCGGTCACCGACATCGACCCCCAGGTGGTGACCGCGGCCCGGCGGTTTGCCGGCACCATCGATGAGCGCTTGGACACGGGACGCGGGCTCTGGTTCATGGGACCCGTGGGCACGGGGAAGACCACGCTGGCCATGCTGGTTTCCAAGGCCGCGCTGAAGGCCGGGCGATCAGTGGCCATCTACTCGCTGCCCCGTCTGCTCAACGCGATCCGGGACGTGCACCGCCAGGAACGCTCGCACCTCGATCTCCTCGATCGGCTGACGGCCGTCGACCTGCTGCACGTCGACGACGTCGGGGCCGAGCGCACGACCGATTGGGTGCTGGAAGAGCTCTACTCGATCGTCAACGCCCGCTATGAGGAGCAGAAGTCGATGGTCATCACGACGAACATTCTCGATCGGGAGGCGCTATGCGAACAGATCACTGGGCGGACCGTCTCGCGGCTCACCGAGATGTGCGACGAGCTGCCGCTGCTGGGCCACGACCGGCGCATGGATCCGCGCGCCCCGTGATCCTTGCCGGCTCGCCGGTCAAACCGCCCTGACCGTTACTTCTTCGGCTCCTTCTCTGATTTCTCGCGCTCCTTGAGCTTCTCGCGCAGGTAGCGCGTCTTCTCGACCCTGCGCAAGTGTTGGGCGGCCTCCTCCTCATCGCTTGCGGCGTCGACCAGCTTTTGCTCGGCCGCCTCACGTGCCTCGGCTAGCTCCTTGAGCTCTTTGGTGGTGTGGTCAGGCTGCATGCTGTCGAAATTGAACCGCCTCGGGCGGCTGGTGCCAAGTGCGCGGCTCGCCTAAAGCCGAAGGATCCGACACGACGAGCCCCAGGTCGAGCGCCCCACTCGTCTGCGGTCGCGGTTACAGCCGGCCCTGATCAGCTTTCGGGCGCGCTCTCCGGGAGCCAGTTCCACAGGCCCAGGTAGGGCCCCAGGATGGTGAAGCCGCCGAGGCAGATGGCGCCTTCCAAGAGTCCGCGCAGTATCCCGTCGTAGGGATCGTCCTTTGCCGCACCGAGCAGGGCCACCGCCACGGCCAACCCGCCGGCTACGAGGACGGCCAACAACCATGGGTGGCCTCGCAACACAGGCGGCGCGAGCGGCCCGAGGTCCTCGAAAATGTCACCGGTCTCTCCCTCCGCCGCCGGCCTGACGCCCCGCGCGGCCAGCAGAGCGGGCACCGCCGCCAGCAGACCAGCCGCGCCCACTCCGGCGGCCACGACGGTGAACACTGTCCAGGCGTGGGTCCCCAGGTGCGGCCGACCCACCCCCAGCAGCGCCAGCCCGGCTAGCGCTACCAGGCCAGATAGGATGGCCACTACGATCCGCCGGTGAAGGATTACCGCGTCAGAGCGCGCCAGCAGCCCGCGGCGGCCGCGAGTCCAGACTCCGAGCACAGCCAGGATCCCGGCGGCAAAGGCCACCTGGCCACCGACCACCGTAAGGACCGCGCCAATCTCGGTGACGGTGGTTGTCGGGAAGCTGCCGTGCTGGCCGAAGAACCCCACCGGTCCCGAGGTGAGGAAGGCCGCCGCGACCAATAAGCCGGCCACCACCAGGGCGGCAAAGCCGGCCCATACCGCGCGCCGCGTCCTAGCGGTCCCCAGCTCGTCGGCGAACTGACGGGCCAGCGCATTTGGAGACCCCAGCGCGGCGTGCGGATCGCACTGAAGATGGTCGGTCACCTCGGCCAGGATCCTCCCGCGCAGCGGACCCCGGATTCCCACCCCGGTTAGCTCCCGCCCCAGGTCGTCCGGGTAGCTCACGCCAGCACCGCCCCAATCGTGGCCGAGAATGACTGCCAGTCCCGGCGCCGCTTGACCAGCTCACGGCGACCGCTACGCGTCACTCGGTACACCCGCCTGCGGCGGCTGCCGTCCAACCAAGCGCTTGACAGTAGCCCTCCCGCCTCGAGCCGGTGGAGCGCCGGATAGACCGTGCCCTCGGGGAGTGCCAGCTGGCCACCACTGCGCGCCTTGAGCTCCTCGACCACCGCGTATCCGTGCCGCGGCTCGTCTTCCAGCACGGCCAGGATGAGCCCGTCAAGGTGACCCTTGAGAGCTTCAGCTCGCCACATGACGACTCAGGTTATACCTAGTAACGCTAGGTGTCAAGCTCGGCGGGCTTGTCAGGTCAAGCGCGGCGGCGGCCCGCTGTGCCAAGCCTGGCGGCTGCCCCGGCGTCCCTACACTGCGCAAGCGATGCCAGGAATCGTGATCGTCGGCGCCCAATGGGGCGACGAAGGGAAGGGCAAGGTGACCGACCTGCTGGCCGAGCGCGCCGACGCGGTCGTGCGCTTTCAGGGGGGCAACAACGCCGGGCACACGATCGTGCGAAACGGTCAGACGTGGAAGCTGCACCTGGTGCCCTCGGGGATCCTGCACCGCGGCAAGCTCTGCGTGATCGGCAACGGCGTGGTCATCGACCCCAAGGTGCTGACCAGCGAGCTCGAAGAGCTGCGACGGCGACGCATCGACATCAGTTCGCTGCGCATCTCGGCCAACGCCCATCTGATCATGCCCTATCACCTGCTGCTCGATCACGCCGGTGAGGCCAAGCTGGGAAAGCTCCAGATCGGGACCACGCGCCGGGGCATCGGGCCGTGCTACGCCGACAAGGCGGCCCGCCTGGGGATCCGTATGCAGGATCTTCTGGACGAGAAGATCCTCAAGAAGAAGATCGTGGCCGCGCTGGAGCCGAAGCGGCTGTCGCTGAGGCCATACGCCAAGGATCCCATGCTCGACCTCCAGGCCATGAGCGAGGAGTACCTCGCCTACGGCCACCGGCTTCAGCAGCTGATCGCCGACGCCGCCCGCCTGGTCCACGAGCGACTGGACGGCGGCCAGACCGTTCTCTTCGAGGGCGCTCAGGGCACGCTGCTGGACATCGACCACGGGACGTATCCGTTCGTCACGTCGTCCAACCCCGTGGCCGGCTCGGCCTGCATCGGCGCCGGCGTCGGGCCCAAGGACATCGACGAGATCTGGGGCGTGGCCAAGGCGTACGTCACCCGCGTGGGCGCGGGTCCCTTCCCCACCGAGCTCGAGGGGGAGGTGGCCGATGAGATCCGCGACCGGGGCGGCGAATATGGCACCACCACCGGTCGCTCACGCCGGGTGGGCTGGCTTGACCTCGTGGCCCTGCGCTACGCCGCCCGGCTGAACACTCTCACCGCGCTGGCCGTGACCAAGCTCGACGTCCTGAGTGGCTTTGACCGGGTGCGGGTGTGCACCCGCTACCTCGGAGCCGAGGGCGCGGAGTTCGAGCACTTCCCCTACCACCAGACCGTGCTGCACCACACCAGTGGCCAGTATGAGGAGCTCCGGGGCTGGTCCGAGGACTTGCGCGAGTGCCGTAGCGAGTCAGACCTCCCCACCGCCGCTCGGGAGTACATCCAGTTCATTAACGAGTTCCTGGGTGTGCCGGTAGCCATGATCGGCGTGGGGCCCGGCCGCGAGGACATCGTCTGGACCGAAGCCGCCGCCACGTCGGGCGTCCGGCTGCCTGAGGCGCCCGCCCCAGCGGCAACGCGCTGACCCCGGCGCCTGCACGTCGCTGTGGCGCGCCCCGGCTCGAGGCGCCAAGCCACGCTTACCCCCAGCGCCCGATCAAATCCTCCTCGGGCACCTGACGCACCGGTCGGGCGGGGACGCCCATGACCACCTCCCGGGGGCCGACATCGCGCACCACCACCGCTCCCGCGGCCACGAAGGCCTCGGCTCCGATCTCGATCCCGGGCAGAAGCACCGCCCCGGCGCCCACCCTGGCCGCGCGGCGAACGACCGGGCCCCGCAACGTCTCACCCTGAGGATGGCGGCCCATGGCGTTGTCGTTGGCCATCTGGACGCCCGGCCCCAGAAACACGTCGTCCTCGACGATCGAACCGCCGGTGACGTAGACGCCGGTTTGGATCAACACGCGCTCCCCCACGCGGGCGTCGAAGTCAACGCTCGAGCCTCGGCCCACGACGGTCCCCGGGCCTACGATGGCTCGTTCCCGGATCTGGCACTGGTCGCCCAGGATCACGCCGTCGCCGACCCGGGCGCCGGCGTAAACCACCGCGCCGCAGCACACGGTCGTCCCCTCCCCGATCACCAACGGCCCCGGCGTCGCCCTCGAGGCGGCGCTCGAGCCGCGGCGCAGCCGCGGGTGCTTGCCCAGGACCGCGTTTGACTCCACCAGACAGCCATCCTCGAGCACCACGTCGTCGTGGATGACCGCTCCAGCGTCTACCCGCACCCCGTCTCCCAGTTGCGCCCCTAGCGCGACGAACGCGCCCGGTGCTACGTCAGCGCGCACCCGCGCCCTCCGGCGCGCTGGAGCTCTCGAGCGACTGCTGGAGCGCCTCGAGCACCCGGACCACGCGCAGCCCGCTGTCCCCGTCCGAGCGGGGCTGCTCACCGCGCAGCACGCACTGGACGAAGTGCTCGCATTCCAGCCGCAGCGGCTCCACATTCGGGATTGCGGGGGAGAGCATCCCGCCGCTGCGCGTGATGTATTCGCCGTAGTTGCCGGCGTCCTGATCAAACCCCTTGTCGTAGACGGTCAGCTTGCCCTCCAGCGACATGTCGTCGAAGGTGGCCATCCCGCGCGAGCCCAACACTGTGAAGCGGCGCTCCTTGTGGGGGTCAAGCCAGCTCAGGTGCAAATGCGCGCATAGACCCGAGGGAAAGCGCAGAAAGCAGAACACCACGTCCTCGACCTGCTCCCGGACATAGGACGCGCCGCGGGCCACCACCTCGACGGGCTCTTCCTCGGCCAGGTGCAGGACGACTGATACGTCGTGCGCCCCCAGGCTCCACAGCGCGTTCTCATCCGCGCGCAGCTTTCCCAGGTTCACGCGGTTGCCGTAGATGTAGTAGATCCGTTCGCCCAGCTCGCCCGAGTCCATCAACTCCTTGAGCCGTCGCACCGCCGGGTGGTACTCGAGCAGGTGCCCCACCATGAGCAGCCGTCCGCTCTCACGCGCGGCGTCTACCGCCCCCTGAGCCTCGGCCACCGAGCGGCCCAGCGGCTTCTCCACAAAGCAGTGCTTGCCCGCCCGCAGCACGCGGGCCGCCAGCACCGCATGGGTGGGCACCGGAGTGGCCAGCGCGACAGCATCCACATCCGCAGCGGCGAGCACCTCGTCCAGCTCCTGGCTCAGCCGGATCCCCGGAAACTGGCGGCCCATCCGCTCGGCGGCCTCGGCATCCGGGTCGCACGCCCACGTCAGCTGACACTCGGGAATCAAGGCGAAGTTGCGAGCCAGGTTGGGCCCCCAGTAGCCGAGTCCTGCGACACCAATTCGCATCGTCGGCTGGTTCATGCCAGGTGCAGTGTAAGTGCCGCCACCACGCGTTCGGCCGCGTGCCCGTCGCCATACAGCGCGGGCCGCTCGGTGGAAGCCGGGCGATGAAGCGCGGCCACCGCGGCCTCTCGATCGAGATCGATCAGCGTGTTCCAGCCGGTCTCCACCGTCTCCACCCACTCCGTGCTAGGACGCATGGTCATGCAGCGGACCCCGGCCAGATATGCCTCCTTCTGCACGCCGCCCGAGTCGGTCAGCACGGCCGCCGCGTTGCACAGCAGGGTGCTGAACTCGACGTAGCCCAGGGGCGGCGTGATCACCACCTGCTCGCCGCGTTGTAGGCGCTCAAGCAGTCCGGCGGCGCGGAGCCGAGCGTGGGTGCGGGGATGCAGGGGCAGCACCAGCGGACAGGGCAGGCCGACCAGCAGATCGACCAGGCGCCCCAGCCTGTCGGGATCGTCCACTGTCCCGGCCCGGTGCACGGTGGCCAAAACGTAGCGCCCGGGCTCCAGCCCCCGCGCCCGCACCAGCCCGACCCGCCGGCGAGCGAGGGGCTGGACGTTGGCCGCGACGTCGACCATCACGTCGCCCACCAGCTCGATCTGGCCCGCGACGCCTTCCCGCTGGAGGTTGCTCACGGCCACATCCGACGAGCAGAGCAGCAACCGGCTGGCATGGTCGGCCAGCACCCGGTTGAGCTCCTCGGGCATCGAGCGGTCAAAGGACCGCATTCCCGCCTCCACGTGAGCCACCGGGAGACGGGCCTGGGCGCCCGCCAGGGCTCCGGCCAGGGTCGAGTTGGTGTCGCCATAGACCAGCAGTACATCGGGTTCCACCTCGCCCACCACAGGCTCAAGCGCCTTCAGCATGCGCGCTATCTGCGAGGTGTTGGAGCCGCGGGCGATGCCCAGCTCGCGGTCCGGGGAAGGCAATCCCAACTCGTTGAAGAACACTCCTGAGAGCTCCTCGTCGAAGTGCTGACCGGTGTGGATCAGGATCTCGGCGTGGTCCTGGCGCAGGGGACCCGAGACCGCGGCCGCCTTGATGAACTGCGGCCGGTTCCCGACCACGGTTAGGACCCTCATGTGGGTGGGCGCAGCGTGGAGCTGATGCGCTCGCTCACCGCGGCAGCCAGCCGCTGGGTGACCGGACCAGGCGCGCCAAAAGTGCGCTGATCGATGGCTGAGACGGGCTGGACCTCGCGCGTGGTGGAGGCGATGAACGCCTCATCGGCAGATAGGACCTCCTCG
The DNA here is from genome assembly GCA_051986255.1 of Solirubrobacteraceae bacterium. Lineage (GTDB taxonomy): Bacteria > Actinomycetota > Thermoleophilia > Solirubrobacterales > Solirubrobacteraceae > Palsa-465. Next base: position 10,081 of record JBPYDM010000083.1, read on the forward strand.
AGCGTGCCCGGGCACTCCGTGGCCTGCGAGACCTCGAGCACGACCCGGCGGGTGATGGAGGCCAGGATGTGATCCTCCAGCGGCGGCGTCAGCACATCTCCGTCCTTGATCCAGAAGATCGAGCTCGTGGGCGCTTCCAGGACACGGCGCTCAGGCGTGACCAACAGCGCATCGTCGAATCCCCGCTCCCGGGCCAGCCGGCCGGCCAACATGTTGGCGCCGTATGAGAGCGACTTGACGCCGTCGAGGACGATGGTGGGCGAGTAGGTGACGGATCCCAGCCGGACGAGGTCGCGGGAGGGTGGCAATGGCTCGGTGAGCAGCAGGCGGCGGCCGCCCCGCGTGATCACAATCCGCAGCAGCTGATGGTCGGGCCCCGAGCCGGCGTGGGCCAGGAGTCTGTACGCGTCTGCCCTGACCGCCTCCACGTTAACGGGCAGACGGAGGTTCGATGCCGACCGCTCCAGGCGCTGGAGGTGCTCGTCTAGGGCAAACGGCCCCGCGTCGTACAGCCGGATCACTTCGAACACCCCATCGCCCCGCAGCAGCCCCTCGTCAGTGGCGGGGATGCGTGCTGTAGAGGCGAGCATGATCTCGCCATCCAGCGAGGCCAGGGAGCTGCTGAACATGGGCACTGGGCGTGAATCTAAGCGTTTGAGCGGCGGGCAAGCGGTTTCACCCGCCGCGGATCCCTTCTCGCCCACACCTCGGCCAGGCGAACCAGGACCGCGGCCGCGGCGGCCATGTCCTGCACCGAGCTCCACTCGCGGACCGAGTGATACTCGTATCCGCCGGTGAAGATGTTCGCCGTGGGCAGCCCCATCTCGCTCAGAAGCGAGCCGTCCGTCCCGCCACGAATCGGGCTGCGCAGCGGCTCGATCCCCTCCGCTCGAATCGCCTCCTCGGCGGCCTCAATCACCTCGGGGACAGCGTCCAGATAACGCCGCATGTTGGAGTACTGGCGGCGGACCTCGAAGTCCAGGGCGGCTGGCGGCTCAGAGGTGACTACGCCCTCGGCCACCGAGCGCAATAGGGACAGGTGCTCATCCAGGAGTCGGTCGTCGAAGTCGCGGAGGATTAAGCGGATCTGGGCGTGGTCGGCGGTGGCTGTCAGTTCGTAGGGATGGACGAACCCCTCGATTCCCGAGCTCGTCTCGGGAGTCAACCGGTCAGCGGGCAGCCGGTCCACGATCCGGGTGGCCAGACGGAGCGCGCTGACCATCTTCCCGTGGGCCTGACCAGGGTGAACGTCCACGCCTCGGATGGTCAAGATCACCTCGAGCGCGCTGAACGTCTCATCCTGAAGCTCGCCCAGCTCAGAACCATCCAGCGTGTAGGCGAAGCTGGCGCCAAACCGCTCGATGTCAAACAGGCTGGCTCCCTGTCCGATCTCCTCATCCGGGGTGAAGGCGATCCGGATGGTGGGACGGGGCAGTTCGGGATGGGCCGCCAGGTACCGGACGGCGGCCATGATCTCCGCCATACCAGCCTTGTCATCCGCACCCAGGAGGGTGTCCCCGCTGGCCGTGACGATGTCGTGCCCGAGCTTGCTCCGGAGCTCGGGCATCGCGGCTGGGTCGAGGCGCGTCCCGTTCTTGGGCAACTCGATCACGCTGCCGTCGTAGGAGCGGTGGACGATTGGCTGCACGCCGCGGCTCGGGGCCTCGGGGGTGGTGTCCAGGTGGGCCAGGAGACCGAACGCTGCGGGCGCAGAGCCGGGATCGCCGTTCGATCCGGCGGCGGTCCCCGAAGCAGGGAGGGTGGCCATCACGTACCCGTTCTTGTCGACATCGGCGTCGGCCAAGCCAAACTCTCGGAGCTCGGCACACAGCAGGCCGGCAAGCTCGAGCTGACCAGGGGTGCTCGGGCTGCGATCACGGTCTCGACGCGACTGCGTGTCCAGTCTCACATAGCGCTGGAAGCGCTCTAGGACGTCTGGGGCCAAGACGCCGGCCAGATCAGAGGTGTAGGACGCGGGCATGTCGTCGAGTATTCCACGGCGCTCCGGGCTGACTGCCCAGTCCAGTAGATCGGTCGGTTGGGCCAGGCCGACGGGGCTGCAATCCGGTTGCCCGCGCTGGCCGTTTGAGGTTGGTCACCGGGGGTAGGCCTAGTGAGGGCCCAGCTGGGCAGGGGCCATTTGCGAGTGCCCGGCACAGTAGGGGCCACTCCAGGTAGCGACCGTTAGGAGGATTGACATGGCGACTCAGACGCCAACCCAGCGTCAGGCCGCCGCCAAGCGTGCGGCCGCGACGCGTAAACGCAACGCATCCAACCGCAGCGCCACGGCCACCAAGGCCTCGGCTCACCGGACCAGTTCGTCGGCCAAGGGCACGAGCCGTCAGGCTCGCCGGACCGGTCGGCAGGCCACGCGCACTGTCACCCGGCGTGTCGACGCCGCGATCAGCCGCTTCGGCGTGGTGGGCCGCCAGGCCCAGCGGGCCCTGCTGATCCAGGTCGGCGCCGCCGCGACGGTGGGCGACAAGGTCCGCCAGACCGCGCGGACGTACCGGCACGTGGACCGGGTCGTGCGAGAGCTGGATCGCTTTGAGCGCCGCGGCGCCCGGGCCTTGTCTCGGGGCCAGCGGTCCGTGAAGCGGCAGCGTCGTGAGATCGAGCGCGACGTCAAGGATGCCCAGCGCGCCATGGAACGTCAGGTGGACGGGCTGCGGTCCGACGCCCAGGACGTGGCCAACCAGGTGAAGCAGCTGGTCTAGGGCGCGGCTGGGGGGCACGCGGCGGCCGTCAGCCGCCGTGTGCCCCGTATCAGCAGCCTGGCCAGGACTTACGGATGGGGCAGGGGGGTATGCAGTTAGGCAGTATGGAAGTAGACCTGGGGCTTCGGGCCCGCAATGACGCATGCGTCACGGATGACCCAGGGCACCCGTAGAGGTCGGCTGCGAAGATCCGACTGCTCTGGGCCGGGGTTGACCCGGCGGCCCAGCGGGCGGGGGTTTTTATACCTGGACGAGCAGACGCCGCGTGACGGACACGGACACGCTGGAGCGCGTGCGGTCGTTGGCCATCGCGCCGGCCTGGCGTGAGGTGTGGATCTGCCGGGATCCGCTGGGGCATCTTCAGGCCACCGGGATCGACGCGGCCCGGCGCAAGCAATACCTCTACCACTCGCGGTGGCGGGAGCACCGCGACCGGAAGAAGTTCGAGCGGGTGATGGAGCTAGGGTTGGACAATCGCGGGCGCATTGGAACGCCTCCCGACCCTCGATTCCTCGGATGACCGCATCCGGGCGAGGATCGATGCAGCGGTGCTCGACCTCTTGGCCGAAAACCACAAGTCACCAGCCCTGGAGCACAACTGACCGGGTTGCCGCGACTCACCGGCCCTCGAGCGCGACCTGACGGGTATCCGGTCAACCCCCTCCCGAGATGGCCATGTGCTAGAACGGAGGGAGTCTGCAATATGGAGGTCTTGGCATGGCGATGACCCCCGGCGGGGGGGGCCCTGCCCCCGCCATCGAGTCCGCCGAACTATTCGAGCGATGGCGAGAACATAGGGATCGTGAGGCCCGGGACGAGCTGATCGAGCGATTCCTCCCTCTGGCGCGCAAGCTGGCCCGGCGCTACGCCCAGTCCAGCGAGCCCTACGACGACCTGGTCCAGGTGGCCAGCCTCGGGCTGGTAAAGGCCGTTGAGCGGTTTGACCCCGAGCGCGGCTTCGCCTTCAGCTCATTTGCCGTGCCCACGATCGTGGGCGAGCTCAAGCGCTATTTCCGAGACACGGCCTGGGCCCTGCACGTCGACCGGGGCTCCCAGGAGCGGGCCCGGAAGATCGCCGATGCTCAGCGGCGGCTATCCAGCCGCACGGGACGGACCCCCACCGTGGTCGAACTGGCGCAGTATCTCGAGCTGAGCCAGGAGGAGGTACTGGACGGGCTTCAGACGGCCGAGGCCTACGGCGCGGTGTCGCTCGACGCCCCGATGACCAGCGACGATGACGAGGACGCCGCCCGTAGCGAGACGATCGGCGAGGAGGACCAGCGCCTGCTGCTGGTCAATGACCAGCTGACGATCTTCGCGGCCGCCAGATCCCTCCCGGCACAGGAGCGCCAGATCCTGTACCTGCGCTTCGGCGAGGACCTCACGCAGTCTGAGATCGCCGAGCGCGTGGGCGTCTCGCAGATGCAGGTCTCACGTCTGCTCAGACGCTCGCTCCACAGCCTGCGAGAGCTCACCGACGCCGACGCCCAATAGGCAGAGACCGCGACGAAGTGACTCGCCGCGGTCTCGCCCTCACCGCAAGCTATTCGCAACATCCGCGTCACCAGCGGCCATACCACCTGCGCCGGCCTCCTCCGGCCACGGAGGCAGCTCCGCCCACGAAGAACCCGATGATCCACAGAACCACGGCCGCGATCAGCACGAACCACAGAAAGTGAGCCACGAAGCCGAGGCCACCAAAAATTGCCAACAGCAGCACCAGAACAAGCAAGGCAACCATTCCATCCTCCTCCATGTATGGACGGCGACTCCTTCAGCCGCCTAGTCCCGTAGGGCTACCCCAAGGCCGTTCCAAACATGCCCCGGATAGTCCCGCCTGCGGGCCTGCGGACCAGCCCGGCCCGATCCCCTCAGGACATAGCGGAGAACTGCAGCCGCTACGGCCAGCGCATGTGCATGCGCACCCTGACCCGTCCGCCGTGCTGGCGCAATTCGACTAGGTCGCACAGCTGGTTGATGATCCAGAGCCCCCACCCGCGCGACGCTTCGGCGCGGGGCCGGCGACGGCCGCTGAGGGGGTCCTCCATCCGTCCTCGGCCGCTAACCTCCGCGACCACGCGATGGCCGTTGCGCCAGAGCCGGAGCGTTCGCGGCGGGGCGTCGTAGCACAGCGCGTTGGCCGCGGCTTCGCTGATGGCCAGGACGAGATCCGGCCTGCGCTCGCGGGGCAGCGGCTCCAGCAACTCGCTGCGCCGCACCTGAAGCCGGAGGTGGGAGAGGTCCTCGGTGACCGGGATCTCCACCGGGCGCTCGGGCTCAGGCAGCTCTCCGTTCGTGTTCTCCCACAGCTCAAGCGGTTCGGCGTAGGTGGCGCTGGCCCGCCAGCCCGGCCCGGGCTCAACCACGCCGCGGTGGGTTTGCTCGATGGCGGCCAGCAGCGACGCGGGGAGGGACTCGGCGTCGTAGGCGCAGAGTGTGGTCATCGGGGCATCGGCCAGGGCGAGATTGGTCAGCGCCTCGTGGCGGATCACCTCGGTGGCCTCGTGCGGATCTCGCCCACCCCACATGACCTCCGCGGCGATGCGCACCCGACCATCGTGCTCCTCCACCCACTGGCGCAGGATGGGGATCACCCTGGCCGGGTTGGCCGCGAGCCCCTCGATGTCCTGAAAGCGCGCGTGCTTCCTACGTCCCAAAGCGTCACGCAGCGTGCTCAGGCTCGGCCCGGCGAAGGCCAGAAGTACGGGCTCACCCCTCGACTGTCCCACTTCGACGAACTGTCGGACCTCCTGTACGAGATCCTCTTCAGTCCGGTAAAGAAGCGCATTGTGCGCCAGCCGGCCTTGATCCGGCTGCCGCGCTGCCAAGCACATCCCTACCACTCCTATTTGAGAATTGCTCGCTTGACCCCTGGGCTTCCCAACATTGTCAGAGACGAAACATGGCGTAACAGGTATCCGATGCCAGATTCAGGGAGCCGCCCCTCGCGCGGCCGAGATTCAGTAGCCTGCCGACGGTGCAGAGCAATTTCGAGGTCGACGTCCGGGACGGGGACCAGGCGGTGGTGATTGGCGTCCGTGGCGAGCTCGACCTCGCCTCCAGCCCCGCGCTGGAGCAGGAGCTCGAGAGCGGAACGGCAGCCACGGCCCCGCTAGTCATCGTGGACCTCAGGCAGCTCGAGTTCATGGACTCAACCGGCCTCAGCGTTCTGGTCAGGGCCCACCAGCGGGCCACCGAGAATGAGCAACAGTTCGCCGTGGTGCGGGGCCCACAGCAGGTCCAGCGGCTCCTCACCCTGACCGGGGTGGCCGAACGGCTGACCCTGGTTGATTCGCCCGACGAGCTGTAAAACGCTGTCTCAGAAGCCGGAGCGGGGCTGGGGGCCTGGGAGCGCGGTGCCGCGCCGGGCGGCGCGTTGCAACGCGGTGCAGCGTCACAAAGCCCGCGGCCCGAGCAGCGCTCAGTGACGCCACGTGGCTATACGGCTACCAACGTCACCAAGCCCCGGCGCTCCGGCGCGCTTTGTTACGCCACACGCCACCCTCGCCGCCCCGCCCCATGACCCCACTTCGCCCCGGGCCAGGGATTAGCTCTAAGACCCAGGCTGGCCTCGCTGGTCCTGCATCACCAGGCGCAGAGCCTCGGTTCCGTTCTCCGAGCGCACCTCCAGCTCGTCGGTCAGGA
>JBPYDM010000084.1:0-6777 GCA_051986255.1 Solirubrobacteraceae bacterium
TCCGGCGCCCAGATCGTTCCCCTGGTGCTGGGGGAAGCGCGGCTGGCCGTGCGAGCGGCCGAGGGCGCCCTGGCTCGAGGGGTGTTCGCGCAGGCCATCAGGCCCCCCACGGTTCCGTTCATGACCTCGCGGCTGCGCCTGACGGTCATGGCCTCCCACCGCCCGGAGGAGTTGCAGGCGGCGGTGCGGGTCCTGGGGCGCGTCATTCGCCACGATGTGGAGGAAATCGACCGCGGGGCCGGTGCCGTCGATGAGCTGGCCGCCCCCGCCGGGTCGGCCGATGAGCTGAGCGCCGCCGACGTTCCCCCGGGGGACCGAGCCGTCTTCGACTTCGAGCGCCTGGCCGCCTAGACGCAAGTTTGCCTATGCCTGGTCTGTTCGTCACCGGGACGGATACGGGCGCCGGCAAGACGGTGGTGGCGGCCGCCGTGGTGGCCGCCCTGCGGGCCAAGGGGGTGGCGGCCCGCGCGCTGAAGCCGCTCATAACCGGCCTGGACGAAGCTCAAGGTCCGGTCTGGCCATCGGATGACCGGGTCCTGGCAGAGGTTTCGGGCGCCTCGCCCGAGGAGATCACGCTGCTTCGCTATGGGCCCGCCGTTTCTCCCCACCTCGCGGCTCAGCTGAGCGAGGAGCGCGTCGACGGGAGCGCGCTGGCCAGAGCGGTTCGAGCGCACCTGGGAGGCGCTGAGAACCTGATCGTCGAGGGCGCGGGTGGCCTCCTGGTCCCCATCTGCGATGGATACGACATGCGCTCACTGGCTGCAGACCTGGGGCTGCCGGTGTTGGTCGCCGCGCGCACAGGCCTGGGCACCATCAACCACACCCTGCTCACGCTCGAGGCAGCGCGGCGGGGCGGCCTGAGGGTGGCCGGCGTGGTGCTCACGCCGTGGCCGGCGGCGCCCAGCGTGGTCGAGCGCTCCAACCGCCAGACGATCGCCCGCCTGGGCGCAGTGGACGTCTCGGTCCTCCCCCCCATCCCCCGCCCCACCGCGGACCTGCTGGCCCGCGCGGGCGCGGCCCTGCCCCTGTCCGAGTGGCTGATCGGCCTACGGTCCGGAGTACTTCGCTGAGATTCCGACCGAGGCGAGGACTACGTTGCCGGTATGCGCGACACGGCAACCCTGGCCGAGATCGACAGGCGCTGCCTGTGGCATCCGTTCACGCAGCAGCGGGGCTGGGAGAGCGATCAGCCGCCCATCCTGATCGACCACGCCGAGGGGACAAACCTGTACGACACGGACGGGCGGGCGTACATCGATGGCGTGTCGTTGCTGTGGTGCAACGTCCACGGACACCGCCACCCGGCCATCGACGAGGCGGTGGCGGCCCAGCTCGGTCGCGTGGCTCATTCGACCATGCTTGGGCTGAGTCACGAGCCCGCGATCGCCCTGGCCGAGCGCCTGCTGGCCATCGCCCCCAGTGGCCTCAGCCGCGTCTTCTACTCCGACAGCGGATCCACCGCCGTCGAGGTGGCGCTCAAGATGGCCTTCCAATGGTGGGTTCAGCGCGGCGACCGGGCCCGGACCGGGTTCGTCTGCCTGGAGAACGCCTACCACGGCGACACGCTGGGCGCGGTCTCGGTCGGTGGTATCGACACGTTCCATTCGCTCTACCGGCCACTGCTGTTCGACACCTGGAGGGCACGGCCAGGCGACGCGGATGATCTGACCCGTGTGCTTTCCCGCCACGGTGAGCGAGTGGCCGCGGTGATCGTGGAGCCGCTCGTTCAGGGAGCCGCCGGCATGAGACTGCAGCCGCCGGGTTACCTGCGTCGTGTGCGCGAGCTATGCGACGAGCACGGGGTGCTGCTGATCTGCGACGAGGTGGCCACGGGACTCGGCCGCACGGGCCGCATGTTCGCCTGCCAGCACGAGGACGTGACGCCCGACCTGCTCTGCCTGGGCAAGGGGCTGACCGGGGGTTACCTGCCCCTGGCGGCCACCCTGACCACCGAGCGAATCTATGAGGGCTTCCTAGGCGAGCCCGACGAGCTGCGCACCTTCTTCCACGGCCATACCTACACAGGAAACCCCCTGGCCTGTGCCGCGGCCCTGGCCACCCTCGAGGTGTTCGAACGCGAGGCCACGATGAAGCGGCTGGCCCCGAAGATCGAGTTGCTCGAGCGCAACCTGGCCCGGCGCGTGGGCGTGCTCCCGCTGGTGGCCGAAGTACGTCAGCGCGGCTTCATGGTGGGGATAGAGCTCGCGGGGGGTCCTCCTGGCGAGCGACTGGGTCATCGGGTCACGCTCGCCGCCCGGGCGCGCGGGGCGATCATCCGCCCGCTCGATGACGTGGTGGTGCTGATGCCGCCGCTGGCCATCTCCGAGCCCGACCTGCGCCGGCTCGTGGCGATCACCGCCTCGGCTATCGCTGACGTAGCAGTTGGCCGAATCCCGGTGGCAGCGTAGCCAGGTGGCGCCGTAGCGCCTGGACCGACCTCCCGGACAGGCGAACGATCTGACCCAGGGTCAGCCCAGCCCTGAGCTCCGCCCGCACGATCGAGGGCGGAAGGCCTACGTATCTCGCCACCAACTGGATGACGTAGCTCCGCACGAGGCGGGTCGCAGCCCTCGGCGGCGAGGTAGGCACCGTTCGGGGCGCGAGGAGGTCGGTGTGCGGGTTCAGTGGCAGAAGCACGGGTGCTCGCGGCGACTGGTTGAAGTTGAAGTCGTAGATCAGGTTTCCCAGCTGTGGTGCGTTCTCGCGCACCGTCGGGCGCAGGTCGGGCCGCCCATCGGTTTTTGGATTCAGCCGCTGACCGCCCAGGAAGTCGTCCTCGATGAACTTGAGGTACGCGTCGAAGCTCAGCGTCTGGTGGTCGATGAACCCCTTCTTGGCGTACGGACTGATTACGAGGCCAGGCACGCGCAGGCCGTAGCCGTTCGCATCGACGCGCGGCGGGACGACGTGATCGTAGAAACCACCCCAGTCATCCCAGGCCAAGAAGATGGCGGTGCTCTTCCAGTCGGGGCTATTCATGATCGCGTTGATGAGACCGGTCACGTACGTCTGTCCCGCGCTCACCAGCCCTGGGGGATGCTCTGAGACCCGGGCGTTGGGGGTGATCCAGGAGACGGCGGGAAGAGAGCCGGTGCGGGCGGCGCTGAAGAAGTGGGACAGCGACTGGATGTTGCCCAGCTGGTTGTTCTGGTGGACCGTGGTGAAGTAGGGCAATACGTTCCAGATCCCGGGGGTCTTGGCCGACTGGAGCACCGGGGCACATGCGATCTGGGCATCCTGATCGCAGTCCGGCTGCGCACCCTTGAACACGTAGTAACGCCAGCTCACGTTGTACTTGTGCAGCAGGTAGGTGATGTCCGTCCAGGCGTAGTTGGGCGGTTTCGGATTCACGATGCCCCGGTGACGCTGAAAGTCCGGCGGCAAGCCGGGATTCTGGTCGTTGTTGACGCAGCTCATGGGGTCGCCCGGAATTGAGCAACGGGCCGACCATGCGGACACCATGTACAGATGCGAGGGCAGGCTCCACGAGGCGTCGGATTGGAACATGTGGTCCTGGAGAACGAAGTCGTGGGCGTAGGCCCAGTAATTGGGAATATCCGCCCCGGTGTGGTAGCCCATTACGTCGGACCGGCCGGCCTTCACGTCGCATTCGGGGTTGAAGATCTGCTTGCAGACCTTCTGGGCCACCTCGCGCTCGTGGATGAAGCCGTTCATCCGGCCTCCGTCTATGTCCGCAGTCGCGTTCCTCTGAGCATGCGGCCCGCCGAGGTTCATGTCGTTGCGGTCCCGGAAGGGGTGCACACAATGGCCGGCCATGGGATCGGGGACGCACGGCAGCGTGCCGGGGTTGCCCGCCAGGCCGGGAATCCCGTCGGCCCCGGGGTAGGTCCCGAAGTAGGAGTCAAACGAGCGGTTCTCCTGCATGATGATGACCACGTGCCGGATCTTGTGGATCCCGGCCAGCTTGGCGGCGGGGACGTGGTTCGTGGGCGTCGGGAACTTGACGTGAGGGACTGTCGTGTGCACCGAGGAGCCGCCACACCCGGCCAGCAGCAGGAGGGCTGCGGCCAGGCAGCCGCTCACTAGCGCTCGTCGCCTCACGTCGACGTCGCCCTAACCCTCAAACGGTGTGAAGTCTTGCTTACGCGCCCCGCACACCGGACAGAACCACGTCTCGGGGATTTGCTCGAACGATGTGCCGGGAGGGATCCCGCCGTCGGGATCGCCTACCGCAGGGTCGTAGATGAAGCCGCAAGACTCGCACATCCATTTCATCGGCGCGCCAAAATTTAGCGAGGCAGTCTTTTCGCCACGCTAAAGCCCGCGGCAGGGCTCATTGAACGCTAACGCCGGTACTGTCACGTCATGGACGTTGAGCACCCTGGCCCGGGGGAGGAGCTCAATCTGGGCGAAGCTACCGTTCCTCGGCCGGCCGCCACGGTGATCGTGCTCCGGGGGGGTGCGGGTCGCCTCGAGCTGCTCCTGGTCAAGCGCAACCCCCAGGCTCGGTTCATGGGGGGCGCCTGGGTGTTCCCGGGCGGGGCTGTGGATCGGCACGAGGGTGAGGGTCAGCCGGCGCTGAGGGCGGCGGCGCTGCGGGAGCTACATGAAGAGGCCGGCATTCATTTGTCAGGCCCCGATGACCTTGTACCCTTCTCGCGCTGGATCACACCGCCACAGGTTAAGATCCGGTTTGACACCTGGTTCTTTCTCGCGCCGCTGCCTCCTCGGGCCACTCCGCGAGTGGACGGCGGCGAGGTGGTGGCCGCACGGTGGTATGAGCCGGCCGACGCGCTTCGGGCGGGCCGGGAAGGCGAGCTACTGCTGGTGTTCCCCACGGTCAAGCATCTCGAGCAGCTACGTGAATTTGGCTCCGCCGATCAGGTGCTCGACTATGCCCGCGCGCGCGAGATCCTTCCCGTCCAACCGCAGGTCATCGTCTCCGGCGAGCAGGCGCGTGTCGTCCTCCCGGGCGAGCCCGGGTACGAGGCCTAGCCGGACCGGGCAATGCGTCCGCCGGCGAACGACGACTCCTGAATGCTGCCGACCGCTCTTCATATACTCGCGCCGTGACGGCCTCGCTCCCCTCCGACGTCCAGTCCGTCTTCGGGCGTTTCGTCACCACGGAGCTGACGACGGTCGACCGTCGCGGACAGCCGATTACCTGGCCCGTCACTCCCTATTACTCCACCGGCGCCCCGTGCATCGACGTCACCACCGGGCTGGGTTATCCCAAGAAGGCCAACGATGCCCGGGCTAATCCGATGGTCTCACTGCTTTTCTCCGACCCCACCGGCAGCGGCCTGGCTGAGCCGCCGATGGTGTTGATCCAGGGAACGGCCGAGGTGGATGATCGCGATCTGGAGGCCAATCGCCAGCGGTACGCCAAGGAATCACTGGAGAAGCTCCCAGGCATTCGCTCGCTCACCCCGCCGGAGCGGATCCGGCGTCGTCTGAGCTGGTACTACAGCCGGATCTACATCCATATTCGTCCCGAACGCGTCTACGTCTGGGCCGGGTGCGACGTGAGCACGGAGCCAGAGCTTTATGGCAGCCACATGGAGGAGGTCCGGTCAGGTCACTCAGAGGAGCCCGAGCGCTTTCACGCCGATCCCGCCGGCGGCGCCGGGACGTGGCACCCGCGTCTAGGCGAACTGGGCGGCTCGTTCTCCACGGCGGTGCTGTCGTTCGTCTCGCCCGACGGCTTTCCGTTTGCCGTCCGAGTCGGGGTACGGAGCGACGAGGCCTCCCGGTGGATCCAGATTGAAGGCGATCCGTGTGGGCCACCGCTTCGACCGGGTCTGGCCTGCCTGACGGCGCACCGCCACGCCGAGACGTTCAGCTGGCAGGAGAACTTCCAGGTCCGCGGGGATCTGCTGTCGGCCGGTGATCGCTGGGTACTGATCCCGCGCCGGCTGGTGGGCGGCTTTGAGATTCCGCCATCTCGGGCCAAGGCGCTGCAGGCGAACGCTGTCAAGGCACTGCGCTTTCACCGCACCGCCAAACGTGAGCTGGCCCGGCGCGGCTAGATGACAGCGGATCCGGCGGCACTTACGGTGGCCGTAACCGGGCCCACGGGCGACATCGGACGGTCGGTGCTGCGCAGCCTCGAGCGCGGCCGGGAGGTGGGACGGATTCTGGCCATGGCCCGCCGTCCGTTTGACCCGGGCGAGCGCGGCCTGCACAAGACCGAGTACCGCCAGGGCGACGTCCTGGACCGAGCAACCGTGGAGGAGCTGGTCGAGGGGGCCGACGTGGTGGTTCACCTGGCCTTCCTGATCATGGGCAACCTGGGCGACACCCAGAGGGTCAACCTGGAGGGCTCGCGCAACGTCTTTGAGGCGGCGGTGGGGGCCGGAGCCTCCCGGTTGGTGTACGCCTCGTCCGTGGCGGCATACGGCTTTCACGAGGAGAATCCCCCGCTGCTCACCGAGGAGGTGCCGCCCCGGGGAACTGACCGCCACTATTACTCGTCCCAGAAGGCCGAGCTGGAAGACGTGCTCCAGACCGTCGTGCGGGGGACGGAGACCGACGCCTACGTGTTTCGTCCCTGCATAGTCGCCGGAGCCGACGCGCTCGCCCTGCTGGAGAACATCCCCTACATCAGGCTCTCGGACCGAATGCCCAGAGCGGTCTCCAGGACGCTCGAGCTGTTCCCCGCGCTCAAGCCGGTGATTCCCGATCCGGGCACCTCGTTCCAGCTGGTCCACCACGACGACGTGGCCAGCGCGCTCCGGGCGGCCATCCTGGGACGGGGTCAGCCTGGGGTGTACAACCTGGCCGGACCGGGAGAGCTGAGAATGTCGGACCTGGCCC
>JBPYDM010000085.1:0-12395 GCA_051986255.1 Solirubrobacteraceae bacterium
CTGGTGCGATCAGCTCGCCCAGAAGGACCTAAATGACTGTCCGCACTGCGGCCGACGGATGAACCCGCTCCCCGCCGGCGACGCGCCGCAGGAGTGAGCCCCACCCGTAAGCGCGCACGAGCGCTCATCCTGGTCTCGCTCCTGGCGGCCGCCAGCCTGGTGACTGGTTGCGGAACCGGGGGGTCCGGCGGCACTGGCCCCAGCCTCTCGCCGCGGCTCACCGTACCCACCGGCACCTCGACTGCCGCATCCACGAACTCCAGCTCGACCACGTCAAGCACGAGCAGCCCCACATCCACCGACTCGTCCTCGGCCTCAGGAGCGGCCAGCAGCGGCTCCTCCCCACCCGCGTCGACGGGTGGAGCGAGCTCGGGCGGATCCTCGCCCGCCACCGGTACGGGCTCGACGTTCTGCCAGCAGAATCCCGGCGCCTGCTAGTGCACCGGGTTTGACGCCACCGGATCTGTGACTTCGGTGGCCGCGTATTCCGGGCGCGTGCCGGTGTAGGTGCAGTCGTAGGTGGTGCGCGCCCCCACCGTGGACTGCGACTTCTGGACGCTCGCCACCCTGGCGCAATGGTGGCTGCGGCTCTGCCGGTAGCGGAACTTGGCCGACAGGTCGATCGACAGTGCAGGAGCCCAGGTGGGCGTGCTCAACGCCACCAGGTCACCAGGCGTGACCTTGATCGACTTGGTGAGAGGCAGCTGAACCACGGAGCCCAGATACCGGACTACATGGAAAACACGGCTCTCGGCCACGACGACGAACTCGTGCTTCGTGGGGTTCTCCCCGTTTTTCCGGTGGACCTCTTTGAGGATGGTCATCTGGACCTGGGCGTCGCCGCCGAAGGCGCCGTTCAGGTAGTTGATGTCCCTCCTGCGCGTCCGGTTCTTGCTGGACAGGGAGGAGAGCCCCACGCTGAAGGCCACGATCCGTCCGGCCTTCGTGACCATCGTGGGGAAGTAGGTGCCATCGGTGAAAGTGGACAGGGCGGTCACGCGGGTGAGAACGATCGTGCAATTGGCCGGGGTGACCCCGGCGGGGCACGTGGGCGCGACCATGGGAGTCCTCGTCTGGTCACCCAGCTCAACCACCTTAGCCGCAGCGGAGGAGGGTAGAGCGGCAGCTGACAACGTGGCAGCCGCGACCGCGGCCGGGAAAAGGGTTCGTCCCATGGCGTAATTGAACACGGCGGCACGGCGGCAGTTGCGCCCGCCTTGCCCCGCACCGGGCACCCAGCCCCGCCAATCTGGCCCGCTGCGAAAATCCGGCCGGAGGTTAGCCGGGCGATCTGGCCCCGCCGGCTAGATCTTCATCACGTTGACGGCCTTGGGCCCCTTGGGCCCCTCCTCCGCCTCGTAGGAGACCTTCGCTCCCTCCGGAAGTGAGCGGTAGCCGTCGCCGGCGATACCTGTGAAATGGACGAACAGATCGCGCCCACCATCATCGGGCGTGATGAAGCCGAAACCTTTGTCGTCGCTGAACCATTTGACGGTGCCCGTTGCCATCTACTCCCCTTCTACCTCTTTGCGGCTAATCGGAGCCGAAACCCCGTGTGAACGCGGGAACCGTAGCAGGGCGGGTCCTGATTTGGGTGCTCCGCGCCAGTACCGCACCCCGTAGGCAAACTGGCGTCGAATGCTGACCTGGCCAGCCCGTCAGCGGAGCTCGGCGGCCGCCGCGGCGATCTCGTCGGCCTGGCCGGGTCGCGGAGTCCAGGGAAGTTTCAGCCGGTCATCCCGGTAGCGCGGGATGACGTGGACATGAAAGTGAAGCACGGTCTGCCACGCCGCCTGCCCGCAGGAGTTCAAGAGGTTCACGCCGTCCGCCCCCAGGCGGTCGGACATCGTGCGCGCCAGGGCCTGGGCGGACAGCATCGTGGCACCGAGATCACCGGCGGAAATGTCGAGCACGCCGGTGGCGTGCCGCCGCGGGATCACCAGAGCGTGGCCGCGACTTACCGGGTTGATGTCCATGAAGGAGAGAGTGCGCTCGTCCTCAGCGATGATCTGCGCCGGAAGCTTTCCGGCCACGATCTGGCAGAAGATGCAGTCGCCGTCGCTCACCGGTCCGGGAGGCTACCGGTCAACCTGGGCGGCGGCTACCGATCATCGCTGCCGCCGGCCTGCCGGCGCAGCAGCTGACGCGCTCGCTCGATCGCCTCTTCGCGCGAGCAGACCTCCCGGGCAAAGGTGGCCTCCTCGAGCTCGGCCAGGATCCTGCCCAGCTCCGGTCCCGGATCCAGCCCGAGCGCCTTTGACAGCTCGTCGCCCGGCACCGGGGAGCGTGGCGGGTCGGCCCGCCAGCGCAGGGCCTCGCCCAACATCTGCTGGGCCAGAGCCAGATGCCGGGCGATCGCGTGCTCGCCCACCCTGTCACCGCGAGTGGCCAGCCGGTCGGCGATGCTCAGGACGGTGACGTCAGCGCCCACCGGACCACACTGCTCCAGATAGCGATACATAGCCCGCCGGGACAGCGGAGACTCGTGGACCAGAAAGCCCAGGCGCAGGTGATGGCGCACCAGCGCGGCCACGTGCTCGCGCAGCCGTTCGCTGGCCCTCAGCCGGCTCAAGATCTCGGCCGCCATTTCTGCTCCTGCGGAGTCGTGCCCCATGAACGTCACCCGGCCCTGCTCCGAGATGTCCCGGGTCTGGGGCTTTGCGATGTCGTGCAGGAGCGCGCCGAGGCGCAGCGCCTGCCAGCGCGTCAGTTCGTTGGCCAGCGGCGAGACCATTAGCGCGTCTACCTCCCGGCTGGACGGGCCAAGCCAACGGGGAGGATCCCGCTGGAGCTCGACCACCCCCGAGAGCACGCTCAGCGTATGCGCGTACACATCCAGATGGTGATAGTGGCTCTGCTCGATGCCGTGTAGCGCCGTCAGCTCAGGGAGCACGACCTTGGTGATGCCCATGTCGTCCATCAGCCCCAGCCCCAAGAGGGGATCGGGGGCGCTCACGATGCGCTTGAGCTCCTCGAAGATCCGCTCGGCCGCGACCGTCCTCAACCCCGCCGCGCTGCGCGTGGCCTGCGCCGCCGTCTGCGACTCAACCCCGAAACCGAGATCGCCGGCCAGCCGGGCCAAGCGCAGCGTGCGCAGGGCGTCTCGCTGGAAGGCGTCCGGGGACACCATGCGCAGCCGGCGCTGCGTCAGGTCACGGCGGCCGTCGAAGGGATCGATCAGCTCCTGGCTGTCCAGCGGGCTGGCCAGGGCATTGACGGTGAAATCCCGCTGGCTCAGGTCGGCCTCGATCGACGCCTGGGCAAGAGGCAGCAGATCGAGCCGCCACTGGGGTGCGGTCCGGGAGACGACCCTCCAGGCCCCGAAACCCTCCGAGAGCTCGAATGCGTGGGCGCGGGCCGCCCGGGCCACCCGTTGCGCCACCTGTGGGACGTCGCCCTTCACGACCACGTCGTAGTCCAGCGTCTGGCGGCCCAGCAGTCGGTCTCGGAGCGCGCCCCCCACCAGCCAGGCATCGGTGCTCATGGAGCGAAGAGCATCCAGGGCCACCGTCAGTGCGGACTGCGGGGCCACGCCGGGCTGCGGGGTCACGCCGGGCTTCCGTCGCGGTGGTAGGCACGCGGTACGCGCGCGGAGATGCCGCACACGATCTCGTAGTTGATCGTGCCGATTCGGCGAGCTAGGTCCTCCGCGGTCTGGCGCTCGGACCCGTCGGTCCCGATGATCATCACCCGGTTTCCCACGGCCACCTCGGCTCCCGGTCCCAGGTCAACCGTCAGATTGTCCATGCTCAGCGTTCCCGCCACCGGATACCGCCGACCCCCGATCAGCACATCACAGTTGCTGCTCAGCGCCCGCGGCAGCCCGTCGCCATACCCGATGGGCACCGTGGCGATCCTCGTCTCACGCTCGACGGTGAAGCGCCGCCCGTACCCCAGCGTGTCGCCCGGCTGACCGGGCTTGAGCGCCGCCACGTAGGAGCTCAGCTCGAGTGCCGGCTCGAGTCCGCGCTCACGCGGATCGATCCCCATGGGGTCACACCCGTACAGCGCGATGCCGCAGCGCACGAGGTCGAAGTGTGTCTCCCGGGCGTTCAGGGTGGCGGCGCTGTTGGCGGCGTGGACGATGGCCTCGGGCCAGCGGGCGCGGATCGCCGAGACGAACGGGGCAAAGCGCTCGAGCTGGACGGCCAGGAACTCGTGGTCCTCGTCGGCCGTGGCGAAATGGGTCATGGCCCCCCGCAGCACGATGGCTGGGCCCGCCTGCGCCACTCGTTCGGCCACGCGCAGCGCGGTGTCCGGGTCTCTGGTCCCCAGCCGGCCCATGCCTGTGTCCAGCTTGACGTGCACGGCCACGGGAGCCAAACGGGCGTGGCGCCGCACTTCGTCGACGAACTCGTCGGTCCAGGCCACCACGTCGGCTCGGGCCTCCAGCGCCACCGGCAGCTCCCGGCCGGTCAGAGCACCCATTACCAGCACCGGCCCCTGGACACCGGCTGCACGTAGCTCGGCGGCCTCGAGAGCGGTGGCCACGGCCAGCCAGTCCGCCCCGGCGCGCAGGGCCGCCTGGGCCACGGACGCCGCGCCGTGGCCGTATGCGTCGGCCTTGACCACCACGCCCAGGCGGGCTCCTCCGGTCAGCGCCGAGCGCAGCCGCTGGGCGTTGCGTTCGATCGCGGCCAGGTTGATGCGGGCCAGGGCGCGAACCGGCATCGCGTCACTCTCCGCGAGAGCGAGCCAATCCCAGGGCCGCGGGCAGCGCCTCGATCACATCGCGGGCGATCACGCCCTCGCTGCCCAGCCGCTGGGCGGCCAGCCTGCCGGCCCCGGCATGGACCAGCACCCCGGCGCTGGCGGCATGAAACGGATCCATCCGCTTGGCCAGATACGCCCCGATCACCCCGGATAGGACATCGCCCGTCCCGGCCGTGGCCAGGGCCGAAGCTCCGCCCCGACTGACCGCGCAGCGGCCGTCGGGCTGGGCCACGATCGTGTCGTCGCCCTTCAGCACGACGATTGCGTCCGCCTGGGCGGCCGCCTGGCGCGCGCTGTGCAGCCGGTGCACCGCCACCGCTGAGCTGTCGGTGTCCAGCAGCCGGGCGAGCTCTCCGGCGTGCGGCGTGAGCACGGTGCCCGCCCGACGCGCGGCCAGCGACGCCAGAGCGCCGGCGTGGGCGTTCAGCCCGTCGGCGTCCAGCAGAAGTGGCAACGTAGACTGCGCCGCCAGCTGCCGAGCCAGCTCGAAGGAGCCCGCTTGGCGTCCCAGCCCCGGCCCCAGAATCAGAACATCGGCCCGGGCGGTGCGTTCCAGGACGGTCTCGACCCCGTCGGATGTAAGCGAGCCCTCCTCGTCGGGCAGAGGAACCGTCATGACCTCGAGCAGCCGGGACTCGAACACCAGGTTGAGCGAGCGGGGCACCAGGGCGGTGACGTAACCCGCTCCGGCGCGCATAGCCGACTCGGAGGCCATCGACGGCGCGCCGGTGAGCCCGATCGAGCCCCCGCAGACCAAAACGCTTCCGGCGGCGAACTTGGTGGATTCGCGCCCCCGCCGCGGAATCCCGGCGGTGACCCGATCGGAGATCAACCCGATCGCCGCCTTGACCGGACCTCCGGGCGGGATCCCGATATCGATCACCGTCACCTCGCCGGTATGGTCCTTGCCCGGGGCAATCCACAGACCGGGTTTGGCGGCATGGAAGGTGGCCGTGGCGTCCGCCCGCACCGCCTCACCGGCCACCTCGCCGGTGGACGCATCCACTCCGCTGGGCACGTCACAGGCCACCACCGTGGGTGAGCCGACGGCCTGGTTGATGGCCGTGATCGCCCCAGCGGCGGGCTCACGAGGCGCTCCAGTGGACCCGGTGCCCAGGATCGCGTCGACGATGGCCGTCCCACCACTGAGAGCGGCGGCGGAAAACGGCTGCGGCGCCGGTCCCGGCAGCCGGTCGTAGTTGGTCAGGGCATCCCCCTGCAACTCTTGGGGGTCTGCCAGCAGTAGTACCTCGACCTCGCGGCCGAGCTCGCGCAGCCGGCGAGCGCACACGAAGCCATCACCGCCGTTGTTGCCCTTCCCGCACACCACGTCCACCCGGCCGCGCGGGGCCCGGGCCAGCACGAGATCGGCTAGGCCGGTACCCGCCCTCTCCATCAGGTCGACCCCGGGTATCCCCCGGTCGCCGATAGCCCACTCGTCGAGCGCCCGCTGCGCTGTCGCGTCGGGCAGGGGGTCGAGCCAGTCGGGAAGGGCCACGGTCTGGAGCCTATCCGCAGGCCGGATGCGTTCTCAGCCGCGGGCCGCGATGGCCACGGCCGCGGCATCGCGCCGCGAGTGCGTCATCGAGACGATGACCCGGACGCCCAGGGACCGGGCGCGGTCGGCCACCGTCCCGTGCAGGCGCACCTCCGGCGGGCCGTCGCCCCCGAGCACCTCGACGTCACGAAAGCTCCAGGCCTCCAGGGCCAGCGCCTTGGCCACCGACTCCTTGGCGCAGAAGCGGGCGGCCAGATGCTGCGCGGGTCTGGCTCGCGACGCGGCGTAAGCGCGCTCGGCCTCGGTGAACAGCCGCTCAGCCAGCCGCGGGCGGCGCTCCAGCGCCCGCTCCAGGCGGTCTATCTCGAGCAGGTCGATGCCCGCGCTGATCGGCTCCATGGCTACTCGACCGTGACGGTCTTGGCCAGGTTGCGCGGCTGGTCCACGTTCAGGCCTCGCTCACGGGCAATCCAGTAGGCCAGCAGCTGGAGCGGGATCACCGCCAACAGCGGCGCGAGCAGCCAGTGGGTGTCCGGAACGCGAATTACCTCGTCGGCATGCGGCACGACCTCGTCGCTGCCCTCGCTTGCGACGGCGATCACCTGCGCACCCCTGGCTCTAACCTCCTGCATGTTCGAGATCACCTTCTCCAGGACGGGCGAGTCCGTGGCCACGACGACCACCGGGGTTCTCTCGTCGAGCAGGGCGATCGGTCCGTGCTTCATCTCGCCCGCCGGGTAGGCGTCGGTGGCGATGTAAGAGATCTCCTTGAGCTTCAGGGCCCCCTCCAGAGCGGCCGGCAGCCCTGCATGGCGGCCGATGTACAGGAAGAACTGGGCGTCGTGCAGCTGGTGGGCGATCCGCTTCACCCCGCGCAGGTCCCGCTCGAACAACTCGCTCATCCGGTGGGGCAGCCGCTTGACCTCGCTGATCGTCTGCTTGAGCACGACGGTCTCGAGCGTCCCACGCAGCTCGGCCAGCCGAAGCGCCAGCAGGTAGAGCGCGGTCACCTGGGTGACGAACGTCTTGGTGGCCGCCACCCCGATCTCCAGTCCCGCGCGGGTGTACAGAACCGCGTCGGCCTCCCGGGTGGCCTGTGAGCCCATGATGTTGGTCAGCGCCAGGACGCGCGCCCCGCGATTCCGGGCCGTCCGCATGGCGGCCAGCGTGTCGGCGGTCTCACCCGACTGGGAGATGCCGATGACCAGGTCTCCAGCGCCCACGACCGGGTTGCGGTAGCGGTACTCGGAGGCGATCTCCACCTCGACCGGCACGCGCGACCATTCCTCGATGGCGTAGCGGCCGATCAGACCGGCGTGGTAGGAGGTTCCGCAGGCCACGACGACCACGCGCCTGGCGCTACGCAGGGCCTCGTCGTCGATCTCGCCCAGGTCACCCAGGTCGATGCCCACACCGCGCGCCGCTCGCTCGCCGATCGTCTCGGCCACCGCATCCGCCTGCTCGTAGATCTCCTTGAGCATGAAGGTTTCGAAGCCTTGCTTCTCGGCCGTGTCGGCGTCCCAGTCGATCTCCACCACCTCGCGCTCCACCGGGATGCCGTCGGCTGACAGGAACTCCACCCCCTCGGGCCGGAGCACGACGATCTCCTCGTCCCCGATGTACTGCACGCCGCGGGTGTGGGCCAGGAAGGCGGGAATGGCGGAGGCCACAAACTGTTCGCCCACGCCTCGGCCGATGATCAGGGGGCACTCCTTGCGCGCCCCCACCAGCAGTCCAGGGTGGTCCGCGCTCATGGCCACAAACGCGTAGTGACCGCGAAGCTGGCCGAACGCCGTCCGCACGGCGTGCACCAAGTCCCCCTGGTCGTGGTGGGCGATCAGGTGGGCGATCACCTCGGCGTCCGTCTCAGAGGTGAACACCGCTCCCTCCTTCAGCAGTTGGTACTTCAGCGCC
This sequence comes from Solirubrobacteraceae bacterium, assembly GCA_051986255.1. Lineage (GTDB taxonomy): Bacteria > Actinomycetota > Thermoleophilia > Solirubrobacterales > Solirubrobacteraceae > Palsa-465. Next base: position 8,126 of record JBPYDM010000085.1, read on the forward strand.
ACGTAGTTCTCCACGATTCCGTTGACCACCACGTGGACTCGATCGCTGGTGTCGAAGTGGGGATGGGCATTCTCCTCGGACACCCGGCCGTGCGTGGCCCACCGGGTATGGCCGATCCCAGTTCCAGCGCCCTCGTGTGGGAAGGCGCCGTTTGAGGCACCCGTCTCGGGTGGCCGCTCGGCCAGGGCCACCGTCCCCTCAGCCTGTATCGCGCCGCGCAGCTTTGACAGATTGCCCACCGCCCGCACCGCCTCGATCCGCTCCTCGCCCAGTACCGAGATGCCGGCGCTGTCATACCCCCGATACTCGAGCTTCTCCAGCCCGGCCAGGAGCAGGGGCCACAGGTCCTTAGGCCCGACGTAGCCGACGATGCCACACATCAGCGGGCCATGTTAGTTGGGGATCGGCACGCCCGGTGAACGGTCTCAGCCGCCCAGTGAACGGTCTCAGCCGCTCACCATGCGCTCGAGCACCGCGACGAGGCGCTCACACACGGCGTCGGATTCGTCTTGGGCTGGGGCCTCGACCATCACCCTGATCAGAGGCTCGGTCCCGGAGGGTCGGACCAGAACCCGTCCCCGCCCGCTTAGCGCCTGCTGTTCGTGCTCGATGGCCTTCACCACGGTAGGACTCTCCATCGCGGCCTGGATGGCCGGGCGCTCAGTTACCCGGACGTTGACCAGTCGCTGGGGCAGCTTGTCCATCGCGTCCCGCTCGGTCAGGTCTCGGCCGGCCAGGGCCTCGAGGGCCAGCAGCGCGCTGGCGATCCCGTCGCCGGAGGGCCCAAAGCCCAGGTCAATGATGTGGCCCGACTGCTCACCGCCGAGCGCCCACCCGCGGCGGCGCAGCTCGTCCAGCACGTAGCGGTCTCCCACCGTGGTGGTGGCCACCGCGATTCCGGCCCGCTCCATGGCCTGGTGAAAGCCGTAGTTGGTCATCACCGTCACCACCACGCCGGCCCCGGCCAGCCGCCCCTGTTCACGGAAGCGCAGCGCGGTCACCGCGATCAGGTCATCGCCGTCGACCACGCAGCCGTTGCGGTCCGCCGCTAGGACGCGATCGCCATCCCCGTCAAAGGCAAAGCCGACGTCGTAATCGCCCGCGCGCATGCGATCGGTCAGGAGTCCCAAGTTGGTTGAACCGCAGCCATCGTTGATGTTGCGCCCGTCCGGCTGGTCGGCCAGCGTCGCCACACGGGCGCCCAGTCGCCGGAAGATCTCCGGTGCCGCCCTGAATGTGGCGCCGTTGGCGCAGTCCAGCAGGACGCTCATGCCACCCAGATCCAGGTCCGCGAACCGGACATGGAGCTCGCGCAGGTAGTCCTCCAGCGCGCCGTGGAAGCGCCGCACCCGGCCCAGATGGTCGGGCGGCGGCGGCGGCTCCTGGAGGGCCGCCTCGATCTCGTGCTCGGTGTCGTCGTCCAGCTTGAAGCCATCGGCCGCGAACAGCTTGATCCCGTTGTCCTCGTACGGGTTGTGCGAGGCGGAGATCACCGCCGCCAGATCCAACCCGTGGCGGCGGACAAGCTGGGCGGCCGCCGGCGTGGGCAGGATCCCGCCCACGAGCGCCGTGCCGCCGGCGGCCGTTACGCCGGCCGCCATCGCGGATTCGAGCATCTCGCCCGACTCCCGGGTGTCCCGCACAATCAAAACCTGGGGGTTCGGCATCCGCATGTGAGCCACCGCGGCGCGGGCCAGGGCCAGCGCCAGCTCAGCCGTCAAAAAGTGGCCGGCCCGGCCACGAACCCCGTCCGTGCCGAAGAGATGGCGGGCCATCCCGGGTGATACCCGTTAGGGTCTGGCCCGGTAGGGATGTGCGACCGGGGCGGCCGAGAGCCAAGCGAGGCTAGGACGCAGGGGGTGAAGCCGGGCACCGCCCGTGCTGAGCGCTACGGAGAGCGCCCGAGCACGCAGCATCGCGAAGGTCATCGATCGCATCCGGGCGGCAGACCTGGCGGGGCAGACCCTCTATCGCTTGGAGAACTGCGGCCGCTTGCGGGCCTTCTTGAGCCCCGCCTTCTTGCGCTCCTTGACCCGCGGATCCCGGGTGAGGAAGCCACGGCGCTTGAGCTCGCCGCGTAGGTTGGGGTCGGCCACGATCAGCGCCCGGGAGATCCCGTGGCGCAGTGCCCCGGCCTGGGAGGAGACTCCGCCTCCGTGCATCCGGGCCACCACATCCATCCGGGACTCATAGCCCACTGTCTCGAGCGGCTGCCGGATCATGCGTTGCAGGGTCTCGCGGGGGAACATGGCCTCAAGGGGCTTGCCATTGATCGAGTACGTGCCCCCCCCGGGCTTGACGATCACCCTGGCCACGGCCGTCTTGCGCTTGCCGGTAGCGGTGTAGCGGGCCCCCGCGGCCAGATCGATGGCGGCGTCGGCGATGGGGCGGGCCTGCTCGTCCTCGACCTCGGCCCGAGCCCGTGCCGCGGCCGCCTCGGCTTCCGCCTCCGCCGCCGCCTGGGTCTCGGCGTCCAGGTACTGGTCGGTGTCGGGCATGAGGTCGGGCTCCAGCTCCAAGCCCGGAATCTCGGGTTTCTGGCGGGGCCGGTCCTCGAGCTCCTCCCGTTCGTCGCGAGACTCGGGTGCGGCGGGAGTCGCGGCGGCGGCCGGAGCCTCGGCGGCCGTGGGAGCCTCGGCGGGGGTGGGAGCCTCGGCGGCGGGGGGAGCCTCGGCGGCGGTCGGAGCCTCGGCAGCGGTCGGAGCCTCGGCGGCGGTCGGAGCCTCTGTGGGTGTGGGAGCCTCTGTGGGTGCCGGCTCCTCGGCCGGGGGCTCCTCGGGCGCGGCCTCTTCCGCGACCGGCTCCTGAGCCGCAGGCTCCTCGGGCGGGGGCTCCTCGCGCGCTGCCTCTTCCGCGACCGGCTCCTGAGGCGCAGGCTCCTCGGCCGGGGGCTCGGGGGCCGCAGCTTCCTCGCGCTCGGGCTCCTCGCGCACGTCGGCTTCGGGCTGCTCGGCGTCGCGCGCGCCGTCTTCAGGCTGCTCGGTCAAGTCTGTATCTCCATGGGTTGCGGTTGCTGGGCGGCGTGCGGATGCTCGGGTCCGGCGTACACCTTGAGCTTGGTGAGTTGTTTGCGGGCCAGCCGGTTGCGGGGGAGCATCCCCTTGACGGCCATCCGGATGACCTCCTCGGGCCGACGCTCGAGCATCTCCTCCAGGCTGCGGGACTTGAGCGCGCCCGGATATCCGGAGTGGCGGTAGTAGCGCTTGTCCCGGCGCTTATTACCGGTTACCGAGATCTTCTCGGCGTTGACCACCACCACGAAGTCGCCAGTGTCCACGTGGGGGGTGTATGTCGGCTTGCGCTTGCCGCGGAGCGTGTCAGCGATCTGGGTGGCCAGCCGGCCCAGCGTCTGACCGGTGGCATCCACCACGAACCAGTCGCGCTGCCGGTCTGCAGGTGTGGCTACATAGGTCTTCATGGCATGAACAAGCCGCGCGGGTCCCGCGCGACTTGCGGCAATGATAGGCGCTCACCGCGGGAAGCCGGGGAGAGGGCGTCTTGAAGTGCGTAGCCTGCCCTTAGTGGAGCTTCCCGTGTTCATACGGCGGCTGGGTTACCGCTCTGCCTATAGCGCGCTGCGGGTCTACTGGTTCGTGGTGCGCCCCTCCTCGCGAGGCGTCAAATGCGTGATCACCCACGGCGAGTACGTCCTCTTGGTGCGACACACATACGGTCCCAGCACGTGGGAGCTCCCCGGCGGCGCGATCCGCCGCGGAGAGGAGCCAGTGACGACGGCCATTCGGGAGATGAACGAGGAGCTCGGAATCTCGATCGAGGATTGGACCCGGCAGGGTGAAGCGGTGGTGGAGACCGACCACCGCCACGATCGGGTGCAGTTCTTCACGGCGGAAGTCTCAGCACTCAAGATCGAGATCAACCAGGCAGAGCTGTCCGAGGCCCAGTGGTTCTCGCGGCGACAGCTGCCCCCGAACCTGGGGCGGTACGCGGACGCGATCATCGCCTCGCTCTAGGTCCAACGGGTGCTCGACGCTGAGGTGCGTGGCTCGATCAAGCGAGGCGGGACGTAGGAACCGGAGGAACAGCAGCGCCACGAACATGGGGTGGGTTGTTTGGCGCCCGGGGCCGAGTCGGCTGTGCGGGGGGTTGTGGATGCCGTGTGGCGTAACAAAGCTCGCGCGAGCGCCGGAGCTTGGTGACGTTAGTAGGCGTATAGCCGTGTGGCGTCACTAAGCGCCGCTCGAACTGCGAGCTTTGTGACGCTGCACCGCGCCCGGCGCCTCCGCCCACCGCGGCGCGCCCGTCACCCCTG
>JBPYDM010000086.1:0-3630 GCA_051986255.1 Solirubrobacteraceae bacterium
CGTGGCGCGGTGACCCATTGTTGCTACTTGCGCAGGACAACGGTGCGCCGGCTCAGGCGGGGTGCCACTGGGCGCAGGCCAGCCCGGGGGGACGGGAGAACACGTAGTCCGCGGCGCTGGATCCATCAAGACGAGGTCCGGGGGGGCCAGATCCATCTGGACCCCCCCGGGGAGCCAGGGAAGTGGGGGCGCCGTTCCCTGACCGACACGGGGCGAGTTTCCCCGCCCCCAAGCCTTAATACTCCAAATCTCCCCGACCCCCAACCCCGAGGGCGGCGGATCTTTGGCCGCCGATCTTAACATCCCCTGCAAGGAGACATTGAAACCAGGGCGGGCGTAGTCGGATTCGGCGGCCGGGGGCGCCGCAACGGGACCCCGTGTTGGGTGGGGATGCCGTGTGGCGTAACAAAGCGCGCACGATCGCCGGAGCTTTGTGCGATTGGTGGGCATATAGCCATGTCGCGTCACTGAGCGCCGCTCGGGCCGCGGGCTTTGTGACGTTACGCGCGCCGCGCGCCCTATGCGGCGACGCGTCCGCGGCAGCGGCCTACCGACCCCGGGCGCCGGGCCCGGTGAAGAACTCCTCCCCCGGGCGGACGGTTCCCGCGGCCTCGGCCTCGTGGCGCAGCGTCCGGTCGGCCTCGCCGCTCCAGGCGCCGAGCGCCAGCATCTCGCGATCGGCGTCCATGGGCGTCCCGCCCAGGTCCTTGTTGACGATTCGCGCGCACTTCCTTCCCTCGGCGATGGCGGTGACCACGAGCGACTGACCGATGCGTGCGTCGCCGCAGGCGTACACGCCCTTGACCGAGGTCCGGTACGTCTGCTCGGTGCGGATGTTGCGCCGGTGATCGAGCTGGAGGTTCAGCTGCTCGATCAGCCCCGCTCGCTCGGGACCCTCGAAGCCGATGGCGATGAGCGCCAGGTCGGCCTCCAGCACGAACTCGCTGCCGGGCACGGGCGTGAGATCGCGTGAGGACACGCCGGTGACCTGGCGAGCGTACACGTGGGACAGGGCGCCGTCACGGCCGCCGAAGCCGGTGAGCTCCGTTCCCCAGCGCCGGCGGCCGCCCTCATCCAGCGCGTAGGTTGTGAGGGTCCGCTTGGGGGGAAGAGGCCAGGGATGCCGGGGGTCGCGGCCGGTGTCCGGCAGGGAGGCGTAGACGTCGAGCATGATCACGCTGCGGGCCTCCTCGCGGTGGGAGTTGGAGATGCAGTCCATGCCGGTGTCTCCCCCTCCGACCACGATCACCTTCTTTCCGGCGGCACTGATCTTCTTTCCCGGGGCCGGCGGCCTCGAGGGGCGTCCCTCCTGGGCGGCCACCCACCGGTTGCGCTGGTACAGGTAGTCCATGGCGAAGTGGACGCCGGCCAGGTCGCGCCCGGGCACATCCAGGTCCCGGGACGCTCGGCTGCCAATGCTCACGACCAGCGCGTCGTGCTCGGCTTTCAGCTCGCGTGCGTCGACCTCGCGCCCCACGTCCACGTCGTAGACGAAACGAACACCCTCCTGCTCCAGGATGTCCACGCGCCGATCGATGATCCGCTTCTCCAGTTTGGCGTCCGGAACGCCGAAGCGCATGAGGCCTCCGGGACCCTCGTCGCGCTCATACACCGTCACCGTGTGCCCGTGCATGTTCAACTCGGCCGCCACAGCCAGACCGGCCGGACCGGAGCCGACAACGGCCACTGTCCTGCCCGTGCGCCGGGTGGGCGGCTCGGGGACGACCCAACCCTCGGTGAAGGCGCGCTCGGCGATGGCCATCTCAATCTGCTCGATGGTCACCGGCTGATCGTTGATGGCCAGTACGCAGGCCGACTCGCAGGGCGCTGGGCAGATCCGGCCGGTGAACTCGGGGAAGTTGTTGGTCAGGTGGAGCTGCTCCGCCGCCTCTCTCCATTTGCCGCGGTAGACAAGGTCGTTCCAATCCGGAATCAGGTTCCCCAGCGGGCATCCCTCATGGCAGAACGGGATCCCGCAGTCCATGCACCGCGCGCCCTGGCGGCGGAGCTCGTTCTCCGACTGAAGATCGAAGTACTGCCGGTAGTCGCGCACGCGCTGCCGCGGATCCCGCTTGTCAAAGCCGACCCGGTGGATCTTGAGAAAGGCGCCGAGCTCACCCATGGGGTCCGCGAGCGTACCAGGAGTCACCGACCCTCCTGAAACGCCACTGATCGTCCTCAAAATTCCCCCAAAACCGTCTCAGGTCGGTTATGTTGCCTTCCAACATGGGGAGCGGGGCGATCGCGATGGGGCTAACCGTCTTGCTCTGGCTGAGCGTGCCCTCCGCGGTCGGCGCCGCGCCGCCCGCGCCGGTGACTCCGGCGATCTCGGTCACGGTCAATCACCCCCGGATCATCGGCAGCCAGCCCGTCCTGCTGTCCGGGAAGGTGACCGGCGAGGCGAGCCCGGTCCCGGTCGACCTCTACAGGAACGCCTATCCCTACGGGAAGGCCCAGCTTGTGAACAGCACCGTGACGGCGGCCAACGGCTCCTACTCGTTCACCGCCCGGCCGTATCGCAACACCCGCTACCGCGTGAACGTGCCCGGGACCTCCGCCCGGGCGGTGACCGCGGTGGGCGTGATCGCCCCGGTGACCTTCAAATACAAGGACCTTTCCCTGGGACGGCTCAAAGTCGCCATCGTGGTCATTCATCCGGCCGACGTGAGGTGGTGGTATCCCACGGCCCGCTGGTGGTTTGCCGGCCCGGACGGTCACTTCTTCCGCGGGCCGACCACTCGCGGCGTCAAGCTCACCGCCAGACGGCTGCTGCTGGTGGTCAGGAAGCCGCTGCCCGCCGGTCGCTACCGGTGGCGAGTCTGCTTCCACCCGACGCAGAGCAAGGCGTTCACCGTCCGGCACCCGCTGCCCGGTTGCACCGGCCAGGCCTATCACGGAAAGGGATCGCTGCCCTACGGCTTTCCTGGACCGCAGCGGATTGCCAACGCTGAGCATTACCTGGCCAGCCGGGGGGGCCACACCGCGCTCGCGGTGGTTGACACCGAGGGCAGGCTTTCGGGCGTGAACCTCAACGAGCAGTTCATTACCGGCAGCGTGGTCAAGGCGATGCTGCTCGTGGCCTACCTGCGCCGGCTGGACCGAATGGGCCAGCACTATGTCGACTCCTACAGCAAGTCGTTCCTGTCGCCCATGATCGAGGTGTCGGACAACAATGCCGCCACTCATTGCTGGGACATCGTGGGCAACAGCGGCCTGTACGAGGTTGCCCAGGCCGCCGGGATGACCCATTTCTCAGTGGACACGAGCGCCAGCTGGGGCAGCGAGTGGGGCGCTGCGCTGATCACCGCCCGCGACCAGGCCAGATTCTTCTTCTACATGGACAAGATCATCCCCCACGAGTTCGTGGGCTACGCCCGTTATCTGCTCTCCCACATCGCCAGCTTCGAGGCTTGGGGCATCCCGGCCATCGCTCGTCCCCTGGGTTACACCGTCTTCTTCAAGGGGGGCTGGCGGCCGAGCCCGGACATCTACCTGGTGCACCAGATCGCCCGCCTGGAGAAGGGCAAGGAGCGGCTGGCCATCGCGGTCATGACCGACGGCGATCCCGACATGGGTTACGGGATCGACACCATCCAGGGGACCACGCAGGCGCTCCTGAAGTAGAAGCCC
>JBPYDM010000087.1:0-3958 GCA_051986255.1 Solirubrobacteraceae bacterium
GTTGCCGTGGCTTCGGTGGTGGCCGACGGCCTGGGGGTCCCGGTGGCGTTCGATACCGACGTCAACGCCGCCGCCTTGGGGGAGCAGCGCTGGGGAGCCGGGCGCGGATTGGACAGCCTGTGCTACCTGACCGTGGGCACGGGAGTGGGAGCCGGGCTGATCGTCGATGGGCAGCCATTGCGGGGCCTGATCCATCCCGAGGTGGGACATATGCGGATCCCGCACGATCGTCAGCGCGACCCATTCGGGGGGTGCTGCCCGTGGCACGGGGACTGCTGGGAGGGGCTGGTCTCCGGAGCCGCCATGGCGGCGCGGTGGCACGCCGCACCCGAGGAGCTCCCCGAAGACCATCCCGCCTGGCCGCTGGAGGCGGAATACCTGGCCAGCGGAATCCTGAACATCGTCTCGGTCGCGTCCCCGCGCCGGATCATCGCCGGCGGCGGCGTGATGGCTCACCCCGGCCTTCTCGGTCTGGTCTCAGAGCGGCTGCGCCAACTCGTGGGCGGCTACCTGCGAACGCCGCTGCTCGAGGACCGCGTCGAGGAATACCTCGTCTCCCCCCAACTGCAAGACCGAGCCGGAGTCCTGGGCGCGATCGCGCTGGCGCAGACCTGCTGCGTGTTGGGGCGGGATCCTTGAGGAAATCTCCCGGCGTAGGCTTGGGCCATGAGCCGTCTCGAGGTCCCGGGTCACGACGTGGTCGGGATCACGGCAGCGAATCCAGGTCCGTTTACGCTGGGTGGAACGAACTCCTGGGTGGTGGGTCACGACCCGGCCTGGATGATCGATCCCGGTCCGGCCCTCCGTCCGCACGTGGCTGCCCTGGCGGCTGAGATCGACCGGCGGGGCGGGCTCGCCGGCGTGGCGCTGACCCACGACCACTCCGACCATGCGCAGGCCGTGAGCCTCGTCCAGGCGCACTATCCCGAGATCTCGCTGGCCGGCGCTCGAGGGGCAGTCGATGTCCGGCTCAAGGACGGCGATGAGTTCGGTCCGTTCACCGCCGTGGCGACGCCGGGCCATGCCGCCGATCACCTGAGCTATGTGACGCAGCGGGTGGGGTTCACCGGCGACGCCGTCCTGGGCGAGGGCAGCGTCTTCGTCTGGCCCTATCCGGGGGCGCTCACCGCGTATCTAGACGGCCTGCGCCGACTGGCTCGCCTTCCCTTGGACGTTCTATGCCCGGGGCACGGTCCGGTGGTGCAGGACCCCCACGGCAAGCTGGAGGAGTACGTGGCCCACCGCCTGGATCGCGAGCAGCGTCTCTTGGACGCGCTCCAGCGGCGGAAGCGGTCGGTGGATGAGTTGCTGGACGACGTCTGGTGGGATGTTCCGCCCGGACTCCGGCCGGCCGCGGCCTGGACGCTGGCCGCCCATCTGGACAAGCTCGACGAGGAGGGACGGCTGCCGGCGGGGGTACAGCGACCGGAGGTCGAGCAGACCGCCGGTCGGGGCGGCGCTTAAGAGGTTGGGTTCTTTGACGCTAGGCCGGGTCGGCCGTGCGTGGGCTCGAGGATGCGTGTGGCGTAACAAATCGCGCACGGTCCCCGGAGCTTTGTGCGTTTGGTGGGCCTGTAGCAGTGTGGCGTCACTGAGCGCCGCTCCGGCCGCGGGCTTTGTGAGGCTGCACCGTGCTCTTAGTCCTAAGTGGCCGGCTGGAGCTTCTGACGCGCCCGGGTCGTGGCCGCCGCCAGAGGTGTGACGCCCGTCGCCCGCGCGTCTTCGAAGATCTCCCGCAGGGTATCCGCGATGCCGCGCACCCTCCGCCGCGCCACCCGGGCGTCATATCCTCCGAGCTCGACGGCGATGTTGATCAGGCCACCGGCGTTGACCACGAAGTCAGGCGCCCAGAGGATCCCCCGCCTCATCAGCAGGTCGGCAATCCCCTCGGCGGCCAGCTGGTTGTTGGCCGCGCCGGCGATGATGCGGCAACGGAGCCTGGGGACCGTGTCCTCGTCGAAGATCCCCCCCAGGGCGCAGGGCACCAGAACATCGACGTCTGCTTCCAGAGCTCTCCGCAAACCCACCCAGCGCGCGCCCAGTTGCTCGGCCAGGTGCCGCTTGGAGACGTCGACGTCGGTGACCGTCAGCCGCGCTCCCGCACGGGCGCACCGCCGGGCCACCCGCGATCCGACGTGGCCAAGACCGAGAATGCAGATGCTCCGCCCCCGCAACGATGGGCTCGAGGACTCCCATTCGCAGCACGCGCGGATGGCCTGCTCGACGCCGAGCGCGGTCAGGGGGCTGGGATCGCCGCCGCCTCCGCGGCTGCGGGCCAGTCCGGCCACGTACTTCGTGCGCTGCGCGATCACCGACATGTCCCGGCTGGAGACGCCGACATCCTCGGCCGTGATGTAGCTGCCGCCGAGCGCGTCCACCGTGTCGCCGAAGTCCAGCAGCGCAGCCTGTCGGAGCCGCGGGGTGACGCGCACCCCCGGGTCGAGCATGATCACGCCTTTCCCTCCGCCCTGTGGGAGGTCGGCCACGGCGGCCTTGAAGGTCATGGCGCGTGAGAGCCGGAGCACGTCCCGGAGGGCCAGCCGGGTGTCGTCGTAACCCCACATCCGGCAACCCCCCACCGCCGGCCCTCGGAGCGTGGAGTGAATGGCCACGAAGGTGTACAGGCCTGAACGCGCACCCCGGCGGACGAGGACCTGCTCGTGGTCCAGCGTCTCCGGGCGACGGTCGATTGGCCAGGTGGGCCCCAAGGTGCGAGACCCTGTCTCGGGACCCGTCAGGATACGGACACCATCACGTGCCTGAGCAAGACCAGGCTGCGCTCGGATGGGGTCGTGATGGACCAGGCGACGACGAAGTTCTGAGTAGCCACGGTCACCACTGCATCCTCAAACCTACCACCGCACCGGCCGTGAATCGAGCGGGCCGCAGCACGCGGATGACCCGATGCGAACGTCGTGGCGGTACTCTAAAGCCAACAAGATGGACCCAGCCTCTGGCATCGGAATCCCGGTGGCGTTCGGCGCGGGGTTGATCTCCTTCCTTTCGCCGTGCGTTCTCCCGCTGGTGCCGGGCTACATCTCGGCCGTCGCGGGGGTGACGCCGGATCAGATCCGTCCCACCCGCGTGCTCGGACCGAGCCTGGCCTTCGTGGCCACCTTCTCGGTGATCTTCATCGCGCTGGGGCTTCTGGGGCAGCAGGCAATTCGGGGCACGCTGACCGGACCCACAGCGCTCAAGGTGAGCGGTGCGCTCATCGTGGTCATGGGCGTGATCTTCCTACTGGCGCCGTTCGTGCCGCGGCTGGCCCGGGAATGGCATCTGGCCAGCCTGACCAACCGGGCGGGACGGGGAGGACCCGTGCTCATCGGAGCGGCCTTCGCGTTGGCCTGGACACCCTGCACCGGACCGACCCTCGGCGCGATCATCACCGCGGCCGGAGCGTCCCACTCGGCCGCGCGCGGTGCATTCCTACTGGCGGTCTACTGTGCGGGCCTGGCCGTCCCCTTCATCGTCACCGGGCTGGCGTTCGGGACAGCCACGTCCGTGTTCGCCGTCATCAAGCGGCATTACCCCATCGTGATCGGGACCGGAGGAGCGGTGCTGATCGCCATGGGCGTGTTGATCTGGACGGGCGAGTTCACCCAGCTCAACATCACGGTCAGCCACTGGCTCCAGACGCTGCACCTACCGAACTTCAACTCGGACACGTAGGCCGGCCAGGGACACGCAAGCGGTCGGGACTCGGACACCACAACCGGGCAACCTCACACCGTCAACCTGAACTCCGACCTGCGTACCGGGAGTTAGGGGGGCCTAAAGCTGGTAGCCTGAGTCGACCGAGTAATTAGGGTGCCCTAACGAGCTGACCACCTTGTCATTCACCGAGACCGCCGCACTGGGAGCGCTCGCAGGATTCACGATCTACCTAGGTCTTCCCGCGGGGCGCCTACAGCTGCTCGGACGCGGGACCCGGGTGGCGTTGGCCATGTTCTCGATG
>JBPYDM010000088.1:0-14890 GCA_051986255.1 Solirubrobacteraceae bacterium
TGCTCCGCGGAGCCCGGGTGGCCACCGACGACGGCAGCGTCGGCCACCACGGGCGGGTGACCGATCTCCTGCAGCGGGCCCTGGCTACCGAGGGGCACGGGCTCGAGGTGTATGCCTGCGGCCCTCCACCGATGCTCGAGGAGGTTCGGATCCTGTGCCAGCGCCTGCGCATCCCCGCGCAGCTGGCGCTGGAGTCCGGCATGGCCTGCGGTTTCGGCGCCTGTTTCGGCTGCGTGGTCCCCACCCGTGAGGGGTATGTGCGGCTCTGCCTCGAAGGTCCGGTGTTGGATGCAGACCGGTTGGACAGCGCCAACTTCCCGGGAGCCGGGCATTGACCGTCTCCTTCTGCGGGATCGAGCTCGAGCACCCGATCGTCAACGCGTCGGGCACGTTCGACGCGATCGCCGCCCGGCAGGCGTTCGGAGATGAGCTCCTGGAGCGGTTTCCCTTCTCGGCCTTCGTCACCAAGACCGTCACGCTGGCGCCGCGGGGCGGCAACCCGCCGCCCCGCCTGTGGGAGCTGCCCAGCGGCCTGATGAACTCGATCGGTCTGCCCAACAAGGGCCTGGCGCGATTTCTGGAGGAGGATCTGGCCGAGCTGGCCGCGCTCCCGGTGCCCTTGATCGTCAACGTGATGGGCTTCACCCGAGAGGAGGTGGCCGAGCTGGTCGCGGCTTGCTCGCAGCGCGACCAGGTCGCGGCGCTCGAGCTTAACGTCTCCTGCCCAAACGTGAAGACCGGGCTGGTGATGGGCGCCGACCCGCACGAGCTCGACGGTCTGCTCGAGCGTGCGCGGCCCATGACTTCGAAGCCGCTGATCGTCAAGCTCTCCCCCAACGCGGGCGATGTGGTGGGCGTCGCCCGTGCGGCCGAGGGGGGTGGCGCGGACGCCGTCTCACTGATCAACACACTTCGAGGAATGGCCCTTGACCCCAGGACGGCGGAGCCCTGGCTCGGGGCCGGTACCGGGGGTGTGTCGGGTCCCGGGGTGCGGACGATCGCCCTGGCCCAGGTGGCAGCGGTGGCGCAGCGCGTCGATATCCCGGTTGTGGGCATGGGCGGCGTGGCCCGGGGTCAGGACGCGCTCGATCTCCTGAGCGTCGGGGCGACGCTGGTGGCTGTGGGAACCGAGAATTTCCGTGATCCAGCGGCCGGGTCTCGAGTCAAGTCCGAGCTGGCGAAACTCTTTGCAAAATGCGGAGTCGCGGACCGCCGCGGCGGCTCCAGCTCGGCGGCGAGGGATCTGAAACCCCGTGCAAACCGCGATGATCGTCGCAACCATCCTCGACAATGTTCGACCTGAGGTTGAGGTGTAGGCGAATTGGGCAAATTAGCCTTGATCGAATGACTCCAAGATGTATAGTCGCCGCCCGTGTCGCCGGTTTCGGAACAGCTCGTAAAGCCGACCGTGGCCCCCGAGCGTTCCTATCTGCAGCGCATGGAGGCACTGGCCCGGGCCAACGACATCCGCACCCGGCGGGCCCAGCTCAAGCGTGATCTGAAGGGCGGCCGCCAGCCGATCGAGGATCTGCTGCTGGGCCCTCCAGCCTATCTCGAGACCGCGAAGGTGTTCGACCTGCTTCTGGCCGTCCCCAAGTATGGTCGCGTGAAGGTGAACAAGATCCTCACCCAGTGCAAGATCTCTCCTTCAAAGACGGTGGGCGGCCTGTCCGAACGCCAGCGCCGTGAGCTTGTGGCGCTCATGCGCCGTCGCTAGGGACTGACCCCGGCAAACCGTCGCCCGGGCCGTGGCCAGGGTATTCGTGATCACCGGGCCCTCTGGAGTGGGCAAGGGGACGCTGATCCGCGGGCTCCGGAGGTGCCTGCCCGAGCTGGAGCTGACCGTCTCGGCCACCACGCGGCCGCCCCGGCCGGGCGAGCGCGACGGCGTCGATTACCACTTTCTCACCCCGGCCCAGTTCGCCCACCGGGTGGCCGCCGGCGAGTTTCTGGAGCACGCGGACTACGCGGGCCATCGCTACGGCACCCTCCGCCGTGAGGTGGATACACGGCTGGACCGGGGGGTCCCGGTGGTGCTGGAGCTCGAGATCCAGGGAGCGCGCCAGATCCGCCAGGCCACGCCCGAGGCGGTGGCCGTGTTCATCGCTCCCCCGTCCATGGATGCCCTGCGGAGCAGGCTGGAGCGACGGGGGACCGACTCCTCGGAGCAGGTCCAGGCCCGGCTCCGCACGGCCGAGCGCGAACTGGAGGCCCAGAGCGAGTTCGGCTATATGGTGGTGAACGACCGACGCGAGGAGGCCATCCGGGCGCTGACGGACATAGTGCGCAGCAACCTGGGACGGGAGGACGGGTAGGGCGCTACGCTGTTTTCAGGAAAGCCCCCGGGAAAGGACCCCAAAGCCTTGATCTCACCCCGCATTGACAAGCTGCTCGAGCACGTCGACTCCGACTACGCGAGCGTGATCGTGGCGGCCAAGCGCGCTCGCCAGATCAATTCCTACTACCACAACCTGGGTGAGGGGACCTTCGATGAGTTCCCTCCGCCGATGGTGGATACCCGTTCCAAGAACTACCTCACGATCGCACTCGAGGAAGTTGCCCAGGGCAAGCTGAAGTACCACTACCGGTAGGCAGGTCAGCGGAGCTGACCGGTTAAGCGATGCCGGAGGCAGAGCGACTGAATCAACCCGCGGGGCTGGAGGCCCCGCGGAGGTAACCGAGAGGGGAGCGATGGCCCGGTTGCTCATCGGGGTGAGCGGCGGGATCGCCGCCTATAAGGCGCTGGAGGCGGTGAGGCTGGCGGTCAAGGCGGGACACTCCGTGCGCGTCCTCCAGACCGAGGCCAGCCAGCGGTTCGTGGGAGGGGCTTCGTTTGAGGCCATAACCGGCGCTCCCGTCCTGGTGGATGAGTTCGAGTCCGATCCGCTGCGCGGTGCCTATCCCAGTGAGGAGCTTCCGGCCCGGCTTCCAATCAGCCACCTGGCGCTGGCCCAGAGGGCGGAGCTATACCTGATCGCTCCGGCCACCGCCAACACCCTGGCGAAGCTAGCCGCGGGTCAGGCTGACAACCTTCTGACGGCCGCGGCGCTGGCCGTAGAGTGTCCGGTGGCGGCGGCTCCGGCCATGAACGACCGAATGTACCGCCACCCCGCCACCCAGGCCAATCTGGACACCCTGTGCCAGCGCGGCGTGGTGATCATCCCTCCCGGTGAGGGCGAGCTGGCCTCGTCCGGGGAGCACGGCCTGGGCCGGTTGGCTGAACCCGGCCAGCTGCTGGAGGCGTGCGAGTCGTTATTGCGCGGGCCGGACCGTTCTTGGTCGGGGTTGCGGGTTCTGGTCACGGCGGGCGGAACGCGGGAGCCCATCGACAGTGTGCGCTACATCGGCAACCGGTCCTCGGGCCGGATGGGCGTCGCGCTGGCGGCAGCGGCCGCAGCCCGGGGTGCACAGGTCACGCTGGTGGCTGCCCACCTCGTCGTCGCGCCCCCGGCGGGCGTGTCGGTAATCCAGGTCCACACGTCCGCGGAGATGCTCGACGCTTGCGAGCACGAGTTTCCCTCGGCGGACGTTCTACTCATGGCCGCCGCCGTGGCTGATTTCCGGCCTGTCGCGCCGGCTGAGCACAAGCTCAAGAAGGAAGACGGGGTGCCGGGACCGATCGAGCTCGAGTCCACCCAGGACATCATCAGCACGCTGTCTGAGCGGCGCCGGGCGGGTCAGGTCCTGGTGGGCTTCGCCGCCGAGCACGGCCGCGACGCGGTGGCCCACGGGCGAGCCGAGCTCGAACGCAAGGCCGTGGACCTGGTGGTGGTCAATGACATCTCGCGTCCGGATATCGGGTTTGACGCCGAGTACAACGAAGTGGTGATCGTCAGCGCCGACGGGGAGCGCCATGTCTCTCGCGGGCCCAAGGAGGAGATCGCCGGAGCCATCCTCGATGAGGTCCAGCGGCGAGGAGAAGGGAATCAGGATGGAAGTACCCGAGCGCACGCGCGAAGCGTCGCAAGAGTTTGAGACCGCGGCCGCGCTGGCGCGGCGCCTGGCGGAAAACATCGCCCGGGCGGTGCAGATCCGGCCGGAGACGCTGGAGCACCTCCTGGTGGCGCTGTTCGCCGAGGGGCATGTGCTGGTCGAGGACTACCCAGGCGTGGGCAAGACCGCGCTGGCCCGAGCGCTGGCCCGCTCGATCGAGGCCTCGTTCGCCCGCGTCCAGGCCACCTCCGACCTCTTGCCCGCGGACCTGGTCGGGACCAACGTCTACGACCAGCGCGAGCATCGCTTCCAGTTCCGCCCCGGTCCCGTGTTCGCCAACATCGTCCTGGTCGACGAGATCAACCGCGCCTCCCCGAAGACGCAATCGGGGCTGCTGGAGTGCATGCAGGAGCGACGGGTCACGGTAGACGCCCACACGCACGAGCTGGCTCGTCCGTTCCTGGTGCTGGCCACCCAGAACCCGATCGAGTATGAGGGCACATATCCACTGCCCGAGGCCCAGGTGGACCGGTTCATGGTCCGAGTCTCCCTGGGGTACCCCACGCACGAGGCCGAGGCCGGGATGCTGGCCGCTCACCAGGCCGGTGACCGGGTGTTGTCACTCGAGCCGGTGGCAGACGCCGATGAGGTCCTGGCGGCCCAGGACGTGGCCGCCCGGGTGCATGCCGCTGCTGCCCTGCGGGACTACGTAGTTCGGCTGCTCTGGCGCACGCGAGAGGATCCTCGCGTGGATCTGGGCGCCAGCCCGCGAGCCGGGCTCATGCTCCTGCGCGCGGCTAAGGCGAAGGCCCTGATGCAGGGACGCGACCATGCGTTGCCCGACGATGTCCAGGCCCTGGCCCAGCCGGTGCTGGCCCACCGCCTGGTCCTGGCGCCGGGCTCGCCGCGCAGTCAGGCCGACGACGTGGTGGCGGACGCGGTGTCTTCGGTACGGGCGCTGTGATGGGCGACGAGGTCCGGTTGACGTGAGGCGGGCGGCGGCTGTGGCGCTGGCCGGTACGGGCCTGTTGCTGGCCGCCTTTACCTTTGACGCCGCCACCCTGTTCGTCCCCGCGGTGGCGCTGCTGCTCCTGCCGGCACTCAGCGTGGTCTGGATCTGGCTGGCCGGGCGGGGCGCGACGCTCTCCCGGGTGCTGGAGGCCGAGCGCGTGGTGGAAGAGCAGCCGGTGGAGGCGCGCATCCAGCTGTCGGGCTGGTTTGGCCTGCCCGGCGCGGAGGTCTGCGACCCGCTGGCGGATGAGCCGATCTCCGTCTCGAGTGCGGGCTGGGCCAAGCAGGTTGAGCTGCGGATCGTGTCCCGGTTCCCCATCAGGGGGCGGAAGGTGTTCGCGCCGCCGCGGCTCCGGCTGACCGATCAGCTGGGGCTGGCCGAGTTCATCCGGCGCGCTCAGGGGTCCGCCGACGAGTTGCTCGTCCTGCCTCGGACGGAGCGGATCTCCTGGATCGCCGACGGCGGCCGCGTTGGGCTGCCGACCCCGGGCGGTGCCTCCTCGCCGGAGCCGACTGGCGCCACCGAGCTCGACGGCGTGACCCGCTACCGGCCTGGGACGCCGGCATCACGGATCCACTGGCCCGCCCTGGCCCGCGGGGCGGGGCTACTCGAGCGACGCCTGCTGGCAGAGGCGGAGAGCAGTCCGCTCGTACTGCTCGATGCCCGCTGCGCCGGTCCCCCGGCGCTGCTCGACGCGGCCGTACGAGCGGCCGCCTCGCTCACGCTGGAGCTGGCCCGCCGCTTCGGCTGTGACCTGCTGCTCCCGGGCCAGCGCAGGCCGGTTCACGTGGGCCATGACCTGTGCGCCTGGCCGGAGGCGCACGCTCGGTTGGCACTGGTGGAAGGCGGCGAAAACAGTCCCGCCCCGATGCTGTCCGAGCGGATTCGCACGGGAGCGATCTTCTACGTGGCCGCCCGCCCCTTGCGCGCGCCCGGGGCGCTGGCCGGGCGGCGAGGGTTGATGCTGGTGCTGCCCCGCGAACTGTGCGACGGCCAGCGGCAGGTGGCCAGCTTGGAGGTGTCGGGCTGCGTGGGCATCCCGCTGGCCGGGCAGCCGTCTCGATCGCCGGAATTGGCGGCGACGGCATGATCCGCCCACCCTCGGATACAGCAAGCCCGGTTGTCGCGCGGAGGTGCGCATGAGCACCTCGCAGGTAGCCGTGCTGCCCGGGCGCGTGGGCTCGCGAGCCTGGGCCGGGCCAGCTGCAGAGGAACGGGATGAGCGCCCGGGAGTGCGGGTGCTGGCTTTCGTCCTGCTCGGCCTCTACGGGGTCCACCGCTGGGCGACGCTGCTGACCGGTGGGTCCAGCGGACGGCTGGCCGGCATGCTGGCCGCCACCACGCTGCTCGCCGCGGTTGGTCCAGTGCTGGCCCGACGGCATCGGTTGCTGGCGCTGCCCCTGGCGCTGCTGGTCACCGCGGTTACGCTGGCGGCGGCCGGCCTTCCGATGAGCTGGATCGTCAACCTTCGGATATCGCTCAGCGCCAGCGTGATCGGGCAAGGGTTGGGCGCTCTGGCGGGGATCACGTTGCCCTACGTGGGAGTCAACGAGTGGGTCCGGATGACCATCCTGCTGGGCGCGGCCGTGCTGCTTCTGGACGCAGCGCTGGTGCTCACGTTCGTCCCCAGGCATCGCGGCCAGCTCCGCCGGGCCGGCGCGGCCCTGCCGCTCCTGGCTCTGGCCGTCATCCCCGCCACGCTTCTGCGCCCCCGGCTGGCCTACCTGGAGGGCGTGCTGCTGTTCGGGCTGCTCGTTGTGTTCATGTGGGGGGAGCGGATCCGCGCGCGCCGGCTGGGGGCGGTCGTGGCGCCCTGCCTGCTGGTGGCCACGATCGCGCTGGCTCTCGCCCCGGGTCTGGATCGCCATCAGCCCTGGATCAACTACCGCGCGCTGGCCGCCGGCCTCACCCCGGGGGGCGTCGAGACGTTCGACTGGGCCCAGGGATACGGACCGCTCAGCTGGCCGCACAACGACAAGACGGTGGCGGAGGTGCAGGCCGCCCATCCCGACTACTGGAAGGTGGCCGACCTGGACGAGTTCAACGGCTCCGGCTGGGTGGCGCCCATCAACCCACCCAACGTGCCCTGGCAGACGGGGGTGAGCCGCGCCTCTCTGCATCGTTGGACCCAGACGCTCCAGGTCACGCTGCGGCTGATGCGCACGAGCAAGGTGATCGCCTCCGGTTCCGCCTACCGGCCCACGCAGCTGTCCGGAACCCTCCTGCCGGGTTACGACACCGGAAGTTGGCAGACCAGCGACCGCATGGGGCCCGGCGCTTCCTACCGGGTGAAGGTATACGCCCCGCACCCCTCTGCCGCCCAGCTCAGGACGGCCGGCGTTTCGTATCCGGCGGCCATCGTCCGGACGTACCTGTCGATCCTCGTCCCCGAGCCTGGGTCGCTGCCCGGACCGCCCCTGGGCTCGTCGGTCGAACCGGTGCCAATGACCAGCCTCGCCTTCCCCCCGTTCGGCTCGACTCAGGCGGCGGCTCTTGGACCGAGGAACGCCGTGGTGTCCACGTTGCGGACCTCTCCGTACGCCCGCGCGTTCGCGCTGGCCCGTAGTCTCCGCGCCGGCGCTCCCACGCCGTACGCCTACGCTCAGCGGATCGAGCTTTTCCTGAGCCACAGCTACACCTACACGCTTCACACTCGGACGCACCCCTATCCGCTCGAAAACTTCCTGTTCTCCAGCAAGCGGGGCTACTGCCAACATTTCGCCGGCGCGATGGCGCTGCTCCTGCGCATGGGTGGCGTGCCCTCTCGGGTGGTCGTGGGCTTCACCTCGGGCACGTACGACACCTCCACACACAGCTGGTTGGTCGCCGACATCGATGCCCACGCCTGGGTGGAGGCGTGGTTCCCGCACTACGGATGGGTCCGGTTCGACCCCACGCCGGCCGCCGACCCGGCGCTTCGGAATAGCGGCACCGGGTCCACCGGCGCGATCGGGGGCGACACTTCGCGTTCGCGATTGGCGCTGCAGCATCGCGGCCAGGGCCAGTCCACCGCACCGGCTACCGGCCACGGCTCGCATCGGCTCCAGAAGGGGGCCACGAGCACGGCCGCCCTGGTGGTCACGCTGGCCCTGGTGATGATCCTGCTTTTGGCCGCAGCGCTCCTGACCCGAGCCCGGCGTGGGCAGGACCGCGTGGCCGAGTTGGTTCGGGCCTTCGCCCGGACGGGACGGCCGCTGGAGGATTCGGCCACGCTGGCCGGGGTCGAGCGGCGGCTCGAGCCCGACTGGCCACGGGCGGCGGCCTACGTGCGGACGCTCCGGCTGGCTCGCTTCGCTTCGGGCCGGCCCCCGTCGCTGGACCAGCGCAGAGCGCTTCGAGCGGCGTTAGGCGACGGCCTGGGCGCGACCGGCCGGGCTCGGGCACTGTGGGCACTTCCTCCTCGGTGGAGCAAGGTGGCGCCGTGGCCGAGGCGGCGCCCGCGCAAAACCTGAGCCTGGCTTTGGGGGGCGTGTCTCGGTGGCCGCGCGCGGGCATACACTCCCGGGAATGGACGACGTATACGACCTATTTCAGCGGGGGACCAAGTTGCTGGAGGCGGGCCACAATCACCAGGCCACGATCCCGCTTTCCCGGGCTCGCGACCTGGCCCCGGACAAGACGTCGATCCGGGAGGCGCTGGGACGGGCCCTGTTTGGCGCCGAGCGCTACGAACAGGCGGCGGTGGAGTTCGAAGCGGTCATCGACCGGGCCCCGACCAACGACTACGCGCTGTTCTGCTTCGGGCGCTCTCTCCAGATGCTCGGCCGTCATGCCGAGGCGCGCAAGCCCCTCGCTTTGGCGGCGTGTCTCCAGCCAGGCCGGCGCGACTACCGGCTGTATCGCGACCGGGCGCGGGCCCGGGCTGCGGAGTCGTAGGGGCGTGCGGCGGGCTCCGGCGCCGGGCGGGGGACGCTGACGAGGCTCCTCGCGCGGGCGGTCGACGAGGCGGCCAAATAACGCCCGCCAGCACGCGGCTGGCCGCGTCCGACCAGCCCGGTATGGCCCCCAACACGGTGCTAACCTGACCTAGAGACGACGCCGGGCGCTTCCCGGTGGTAGTACCCCGGAAGTGGGCGCTCGCCCGCTTTTTTTGTACACGGAGGAGTAGATGATCCCCACCCAGCTGCAGAGCGAGATCGAGAGCGGTCTGGCTGTCACCGAGCCGGAGGTAGAGGTGCTGCTCGTCGAGGTGTCGGGGAGCACGCTCCGCTTGTTTATCGACCACCCGAACGGGGTGACGCTGTCGTTGTGCGAGCGGGTGTCCGGTCGGCTGAACGGCTACCGAGACCGCTACGCACTGGAGGTTTCGTCGCCCGGACAGGATCGGCCGCTGACCAAGCCACAGCACTACAGCCGATTCCTGGGCCGTCGGGCCAAGCTGCGCCTGCGCGAGCCCACGTGCGAACACAAGAGCTTGACCGGGGAGCTGGTGGGAGCGTCCGAGCGCGATGTGACCATCGCAGCCCACGACGGGGTGGTCACGATCCCCTACGAGCAGATCGCCCGCTCGAACCTCGTCCCGGGAGACTGAAGCATGTCGAGAGAGATTGTCGAAGCAGTACGCGGCCTGGCCGCCGAGAAGAACATCTCATCCGAGAAGCTGATGGAGGCTCTCGAGGACGCGCTCCTGTCCGCCTACAAGAAGACGCCCGACGCTGCCCGCCATGCGAAGGTCGAGATGGATCGCGACAGCGCTGACTTCAAGGTATGGGAGCTGAAGATTCCACCCGAGCTCGAAGAGCACCTGCTGGTCGATGCCACCGTTGACCAGGAGCCGACCGTGGACCCGGAGACCGGCGAGCTGCGCGAGCCACCCGAGCCCGAGCTCGACATGGAGAAGCTCAAGGAATACGAGGATCAGATCGAGATCGAAGACGTCACCCCGCACGACTTCGGGCGGATCGCTGCTCAGACGGCCAAGCAGGTCATCCTCCAGCGGATCCGAGAGGCCGAGCGAGACATGATGTTCGAGGAGTACCGCGACCGAGTGGGAGAGCTGATCACGGGAATCGTTCAGCAGTCCGATTCCCGCTACACGCTGGTACAGCTCCGAGAGCGGGTCGAGGCTCTGCTGCCCAAGTCAGAGCAGGTGGACGGCGAGCGCTACGACCACTCGCAGCGGATCAAGGCTGTGATCAAGGAGGTCTCGAACTCCACCAAGGGTCCGAGCATCATCGTCTCCCGGCGCGACCCGGAGCTGATCAAGCAACTGTTCGAACTCGAGGTTCCGGAGATCGCCGACGGCCTCGTGGAGATCACCGGCGTGGCCCGGGAACCCGGCTACCGCTCCAAGATCGCTGTGGTCTCGCACGTGGATGGTGTCGACCCGGTGGGAGCCTGCGTTGGTCCGCGCGGGTCGCGCGTCCGCATGGTGGTGTCCGAGCTCCGGGGAGAGAAGATCGACATCATCCCCTACAACGACGAGCCCGCTCGGTTCGTGGCCAAGGCTCTGTCGCCCGCGCGCGTCCGCGAGGTCCTGGTCGATGACGCGGGCAAGCAGGCCACCGTGATCGTGCCCGACGACCAGCTCTCGCTCGCCATCGGTCGGGAGGGTCAGAACGCGCGTCTAGCCGCTCGGTTGACCGGCTGGCGGGTGGATATCCGCTCGGAGACCGAATTCGCCGCCGAAGAGGCCGAGCAGGGTTACGACGACGACGAGACCCAGGGGCGGTGCGGCGCCGTCCTGGCCAACGGCCGCCGGTGTCCCAACGCCGCGCTGCCCGGCTCGCGTTATTGCGGTTTGCCGGCCCACCAGGCCCTCGAGCACCAGCAGGCTCCGGCGGTGGCGGAGGAAGCGCCCACGCGTCCGGAGGAGCCTCACACTCCGTCGACCGAAGCGCCCGCGCCCCCCGAGGAGCCTCCCGCGCCCGGCGAAACTCCTCCCGCCGAGCCGCCCGAGCCCGCGGCAGAAGCGGACTCCGACGGCGAGGTCTCACCTGAGGCGGTCCAGCCCGAGGAGCCCATCGCCGCACCTGAGGCGGATGCCGACACCCAGCCTGCTGGAGGCCACCTGACTTAGATGGCCAAGCGAGTTCACGAAATAGCCAAGGAGAACGGCGTCAGCGCCAAGGAGCTGATCGCCCGCCTGCACGAGGCCGGAGTAGACGTCAAGGCCGCCTCATCAAACGTGGATGAGGAGGTGGCGCTGCGGGTACTGGGTAACGGGCAAGCGTCGGCGCCCGCGGAGCTGGGCTCAGCGCCCCAAGCGTCGGTCGAGCAGACCGCGGCCCCGAAGCCCGCCGGCGCTCCGGCGGCTGCCGCTACGCCGCAACCGGCCGCCGAGCAGCCCGCGGCCCGGCCGGCCACGGCTCCGGGTCCGACCCAACAGCCGGCCGCCACCGCACCGTCCGCTGCCCAGGCGGCCTCCACCGCGCCCCCGCCGAGCGCCGAGGCGCGCGGGCGCGCCGATCACAAGCGGCCCACTAGGGACTCGCTTCAGGGTGAGCGCGCGCCCGGGGTAGCGGGAGGCCGTCGCCGGGTGGTAATCGATTCCCAGGCCTCTCGCCGGGCCCCCAGTGGTGCGCCACCCCCGAGCAACCAGATGCCCCGGCGCCAGCGACGGGGCCGCCGCCGCCGGGGCGTCTACGACGAAGAGGCAGAAGCCCGTCCCGCGGCCACGCAGACGGCAGTAGCCGAGCCGGCCATCCGGATCAACTCGGGCTCAACCGTCAAGGACGTGGCCGAGTACCTCGACGTTCCAGTGCCGGAGGTCATGAAGAAGCTGATGTCGCTGGGCGAGATGAAGACGCTCACGCAGACGCTGTCCGACGAGGCCATCGGAGTCCTGGCCGCGGAGCTGGGCAAGGACGTTGAGATCGTCCATACCGCCGAGGAGGAAGTCCGGGAGCCCGTGTTCCAGGACCAGGAGGAGGACCTGGTGGTCCGCCCGCCCGTGGTCACGATCATGGGGCATGTCGACCACGGCAAGACCTCGCTGCTGGACGCGATCCGGGAAACCGAGGTGGCGGCCGGCGAGGCGGGCGGAATCACGCAGCACATCGGCGCCTACCAGGTCCACCACGACGGCCGCACGATCACGTTTCTCGATACACCGGGTCACGAGGCGTTCACGGCGATGCGGGCCCGGGGCGCCAAGGCCACGGACATCGCGGTGATCGTGGTGGCGGCTGACGACGGCGTCAAGCCCCAGACCCAGGAGGCTGTGGACCACGCCAAGGATGCCGAAGTGCCGATGCTGGTGGCCGTCAACAAGATCGACAAACAGGGTGCTGATCCCACTCGCGTACGCACCGAGATGACCGGGCTGGGCCTTCAGCCAGTGGAATGGGGGGGAGAGACTGAGTTCGTGGACGTCTCGGCCAAGACCAAGGAAGGGCTCGACGACCTGCTCGAGACGATTCTGGTCATGGCCGAGATCGAAGAGCTACGCGCCAATCCCGAGGCGCCGGCATCCGGGACGGTGATCGAGTCAAAGCTCGACCCCGGACGTGGCCCAGTGGTGACCGTTCTCATCTCCCGGGGCACACTCGAGGTCGGCGACGCCGTGGTGGCCGGCGCCCACTGGGGCCGCGTACGCGCCATGAGCGACTTCTTGGGCAACAGGGTAGGTGCAGCGTTGCCGGGCGAACCCGTCGAGGTCCTGGGCTTCGACGGCGTGCCCGAGGCAGGCGAGCACGTCCGGGCGGTCGAGAACGATCGTCGGGCCCGTCAGGTGGCCACCGAGAGGGCCACCCGCATCCAGCGCGAGGCCCTGGCTCGGCGCGCGGGAAAGAAGATCTCGCTCGAGGACATCTTCAAGAGCGGTGTTCAGGAGCTCAACCTGGTTCTCAAGGCGGACGTGGCCGGATCGCTGGAGGCGATCCAGGACGAGATCGCGAAGCTGCCTCAGGACGAGGTGTCGGTGAACGTGATCCGGGCCGCGGTGGGCGCGGTGAGCGAATCCGACGTGATGCTGGCCTCGGCCTCCGACGCGGTGATCCTGGCCTTTGGCGTGCGGCCGGTGGGCGACGCCCGCTCAGTGGCCGAGCGGGAGGGCGTGGAGATCCGCCACTACTCGGTTATCTACCGCGCCATTGAGGAACTGCGTGACGCCATGCAGGGCATGCTCGCCCCCGAGGAGGTCGAGGAAGTCCTGGGCACGGCGGAGGTCAGGCAGACCTTCCGGGCATCGCGGGTGGGCACGATCGCCGGCTGTCACGTACTTGATGGCAAGGTTGGTCGCGGCTCCCGGGTGCGTCTGATCCGCGATGGCACGGTGGTCTACGAAGGGGTAATTGCCAGCCTCCGCCGGTTCAACGACGATGTCCGCGAGGTCACGGCCGGTTACGACTGCGGGATCGTGCTGCGCGACTTCGCCGATGTGAAGGAAGGTGACGTGCTCGAGACGTTCGCCACCCGGCAGGTCGAGCGGTCGCTGGAGTGAGGGCGAAGCCCGAGCGCTCAAGGGCAGCTGGATGCTGCCTGATCGCGTTACACCGCGGGACCACCGCCGGCGGCGGCGGCGCCCGAGCCCCGCGGAGGTAACCAATGGCCGCCACGGGCTTCGTGGCCCTGCTCGTGATCGATCTCCACTTTCCGGAGGCGGGGAGCCTCAAGGCCAAGCGCCGCGAGCTCTCGTCGATCAAGGCCCAGCTCCACACCAGGTTGGGCGCGGCCGTGGCCGAGGTGGACCACCAAGACCTCTGGCAGCGAGCCCGCCTGACCGCGGCTCTGACGTCGGGTTCGCTGTCGGCGCTGGCGGCCGCGGCCGACGGGGTGGAGCGTTGGCTGGAGGCGCGCTGCCCGGACGGCGTGGCGGTCAGGCGGATGATCGTCTCGGTCGAGGATCTCCAACATGACGGATTCCCATCCCTTTAGATCCTCTTTGGGAAAAGAGGAATAGGATGGCCAGCGGCCGCATGCGTCGCGTCGATGAGGCGTTGCGCGCTGTGCTCAGCGATGCCATTGCGACGGAGCTCAAGGATCCCCGGATCGGATTCGTGACAGTAACCGGAGTCAAAACCAGCCCTGATCTGCGTCACGCTCGCGTGTTCGTGACCGTGTTGGGTCCTGAGGACGTGCGGGCCGCCACGCTGGAGGGCCTGCGTTCCGCTCACGGCGTCCTCCAGGGAAAGATCGCCGTAGAGCTGTCGCTGAAGCGCACGCCCACCCTGGTCTTCGAATACGACGAGTCGACGGACCGCGGAATGCGCATATCCGAGCTTCTGGATGCCGGTCCGGAGTTCGATGGCTGACAACGGGGTCACCTCCAACCGCGAGCAGGTCCTGGCCGAGCTCCGCCGGGCCGAGAAGCTCGTCGCCGTTACGCACGAGAACCCCGATGGTGATGCGCTGGGGTCGCTGGTGGCCATGACCCACGTGCTCCGTGCCCTGGGGAAGGACTGCCAGGCTTTCATCGACCCTCGAGAGCTTCCGCTGCCGGGCGAGTACGAGTTCCTGGATACGGACGGGCTGCTCACCGAGCCCCCGGCCGACCTGGATGACCGCACGGTGGTTTTCCTGGACTGCGGCAACCTCGAGCGCAATCCGGCCAAGGCTTTCCGGCACCCCGGGATGCGCACGGTGAACATCGACCACCACCATGACAACAAGATGTTCGGGACGGTGAACCTGGTCGATCCGGACGCCTCGTGCACCGCCGAGATCGTTTGGGATCTGATGGGCCCGCTCGGCGTGGCTCCCACCCTGCCCATCGCCGAGGCGCTGTACGTGGGCCTGATCACGGACACCGGCCGGTTCATGTACGAGAACACGACCGTCCGGGCGCACCTGATGGCCGCTGACCTAATCGCGGCCGGCGTGGAGCCATACACGATCTACCGCCGCGTGTACGAGGACCTACCCTTCGGCAAGCTGGTGCTGCTGACGCGCGGACTGTCCAAGGTCAGGCGCTATGACTCCGGGCGGCTCACGGTCACCGAGCTGAGCGCGGAGGACTTCGCCGCCGCCGAAGCGGATGAGAGCTATGCGGAGGGATTGATCGAT
>JBPYDM010000089.1:0-2459 GCA_051986255.1 Solirubrobacteraceae bacterium
GATCGACGGCGCGATGGCGATGGCCGCGTCACCGTTCATCAATCAGCTCAAGACGCTGCCGGTGCTGCTGGGCCCGCGCGGGTAGCGGTCGTTCGGCGGACGGGCGCCTGCCCCCCACGACGTCCGAGAGCGAGCTTTACTCGCACATCGGGTGTGCGCGCGCCGGTCCGGTGCGGGGCGGGTTCGCTATCCGCACCCTGCTCGCACCGGACCGCGGGCGGGCCAGGTGATATGCGAGTAGGGCTCGCGCTCCGCGAGGGCCCGGGACGCGGTCCCGCCCGCCTCCCCACCCCTCACTCGTGGTTCGCCCAGGCCGACCGCTCCGCGGCCTCGCGTTCGTCGGCCTGGATGACGTGGATGACCGCGTTGATCAGCGCCAGGTGCGTGAACGCCTGTGGGAAGTTCCCCAGGTGCCGGCCGTTGGTCGGATCGACCTCCTCGGCGTACAGGCCCAGCGGGCTCGCGTAGCCCAGGACGCGCTCGCACAGGGCACGGGCCTTGGGAAGCTCGTCGATCAGGACCAGCGCGGCTACGAGCCAGAACGAGCAGATCAGGAACGTGCCCTCCCGGCCGGTAAGTCCGTCGTCGGTCTCCTCGGGGCGATAGCGGAGCACTAGTCCGTCCTCGGTCAACTCGTCCCGGATCGTCAGGACGGTGTTGCGAATCCGCTCGTCGGTGGCCGGCAGGAAGTGCACCAACGCCATCAGCAGGACGGAGGCGACCAGCGCGTCGGTCTCGTAGTGCTGGACGAACACGCCCCGCGAGTCGACGCCGTGCTCGCAGACGTCGGCGTGGATCTCGTCGGCCGCGGCCCGCCATCGCTCCGCCCGCTCCGCGTCCTCACGCAGCACGGCCAGTCTGGCCCCGCGATCGCAGGCCACCCAGCAGAACATCTTCGAGGAGGTGAAGTGCTTAGGCTCACCGCGGATCTCCCAGATGCCCCGGTCGGGCTCGCGCCAGTTGGCGATCGCCGCCTCCACCTGCCGGACGAGGACCCGCCACACCCGCTCCTCCAGCGCGTCCCGCGACCGCGTGTGCAGGTACACGGAGTCCAGCAGTGCGCCCCAGACGTCATGCTGGCGCTGTCTGTAGGCGGCATTGCCAATCCGCACCGGCCGGGCGCCCTCGTACCCGTTCAGATGATCGAGGATGTGCTCCTGCAGGCCCCGCTCGCCATCCACGCCGTACATGACCTGGAGGTCGGCGTCCGTGTCGGCCACGTCGGCGATGAAGTGGAAGAACTCGTTGGCCTCCCAGTCGAAGCCGAGCGTGTACAGGCTCCAGAGCATGAACGTGGAGTCTCGGATCCAGCTGAAGCGGTAGTCCCAGTTACGCTCCCCGCCCGGGGCCTCGGGCAGAGACGTGGTCGGCGCCGCGATCAGGGCGCCCGTGGGGGCGAAGGTCAGGCCCTTGAGCGTCAGCGCGCTGCGCTGGAGGTACTGGCGCCAGGGGTGGTCGGGGAAGTGGCCGTGGTCAAGCCAGTGCTGCCAGTGGTGGGCAGTCCATACCAGGCGCTTGTACGCCTCGGCGAAGTCCCTGGGCGGCTCGTGCTCGCTCCAGGAGAGCGCGCAGAAGCACTGCTCACCCTCCTTCATGCGGTGCCGGCCCGTCGCCCGGGGCCCCTCGATTCCCAGGTTGAGGTCGCTGGTCAGCGTCAGCTTGACCCCCACCTCCTCCGAGGTAACGGAAGCGTGGTGGTAGCCCTGGCCGATGTACTCCCAGCGCTTGCGGATGCGGCCGTAGTCGAACGCCGGCTCGCAGTCCAGCGTTACCTCGACCTCGCCGTTGACGCACCGGATCGTCCGCAGCAACACGTGATCGGCGTCGTAGTCGGTCGGAGTCCGCCGGTGGCTGTGGGAGCGCTCCTCCTCATGGCGCCAGGGACCCATCAGGAGCACGTCCCGCACGATCACCCAGCCGGCACCGGTGGCCCAACTGGTCTCCAGCACGATCGTGCCCGGGAGATAGCGGCGCGAGGCGGGCACGCTCACCCCTGACGGACCAATCCGAAAGTACCCCGCGCTCCGGTCCAGCATCGCGCCGAACACGCTGGGTGAGTCCACCCGCGGTAGGCACAGCCACTCCACGTTCCCGCTGGGCGCGACCAGGGCCATCGACTCGTTGTCCGACAGGAAGCCGTAGTCGGCGATCGGTGGAAACGGGCTGCCGCCCAGCGTCACGTCTGGGGTCAGCTCCCGCGCGGCGGCCGCCACCCGCGGTCCCCCCGATCCGTCAGGCCCTTGCATCGGGTCAGTATCCCGGCACGGCCGAGCCGCAGCAACGGTTGCACGGGTCGTGGCGGGCCAGGGCCCCGGCCTCCCGGCCACCCCAACGGCGTGCGTCATCATGGATGTGAACCATGAGTGGCATCAGAGCAGAGCACGGCGCCGCCTCCAGCGGGAGGGGACCACGGTCGCCGCGCGGCCCGGACAAGGAGCCGCCGGCGCTGATGGACCCCA
>JBPYDM010000090.1:0-16022 GCA_051986255.1 Solirubrobacteraceae bacterium
AGAAGGCACCGGGGCCGACGGCCGACATCGTGGACATTCTCAAGGAGACCAAGACCGATGTCGTCGTGTCCTACCTGCCGGTGGGCTCCGAGCAGGCCACGAAGTGGTACGTGGAGCAGGTCCTGGACGCGGGGTGCGCCTTCGTCAACTGCGTCCCGGTGTTCATCGCCCGCGAGGAGTACTGGAACAAGCGCTTCAAGAAGGCGGGACTGCCGATCATCGGCGATGACATCAAGTCCCAGGTTGGCGCCACAATCGTCCACCGCGCGCTAGCTCGACTGTTCCACGACCGCGGGGTCAAGCTGATGCGGACATCGCAGCTCAACGTGGGCGGGAACATGGACTTCTACAACATGCTCGAGCGCGAGCGGTTGGAGTCCAAGAAGATCTCGAAGACCAATGCGGTCACCTCGATCATGGGCCACACCCTTCCTGCCGACGACGTCCACGTCGGCCCCTCGGACTACGTCCCCTGGTTGACCGACCGCAAGTGGGCCCACATCCGTCTCGAGGGTCAGGCCTTCGGAGACGTGCCGCTGAGCGCCGAGCTCAAGCTCGAGGTATGGGACTCGCCCAACTCGGCCGGCATCGTCATCGACGCCGCTCGGTGCTGCAAGCTGGCGCTCAATCATGGCCTGACGGGTGAGTTGGACGGGCCGAGCTCATACCTCATGAAGTCCCCGATGCACCAGCGGCCGGACAGCGAGGCCCGCGAGCTGACCGAGAAGTTCATCGCCAAGTACGGCGGGAAGCCGGCGCCGATCGCAGTCAAGCCGTCGCGCCGGTCGACCAAGCGCCCAGCGGCCACATAACAACGCGCGCCAACGCCCTATGCTCAGCGCGTGGCTGAGCGCCTGACCATCGCGCAGGTGACGCCGTTTGCCTGGGAGACCTCCCATGAGGTGAACGAATCCGTGGCCGCGATCTCCCGCGAATTGTCGGCGCGCGGCCACCGCGTGCTCATCGTGGCGCCGTCGCAATCGGTCGAGCTGGTGCGGGAGAGCCGGCGGGCGATCCGCAGTGATCCTGGCTCGCTGCTTGACCGGGCGGAGGCTGGCCCGGTGGTGCTCGGGGTGGGCGAGGTCCTCCCGTTCGCGCCGACCCGGCGTCGGCCGGCATCGCTGCCGGTTGACGTGGCCCGGACGATCGA
Source organism: Solirubrobacteraceae bacterium (assembly GCA_051986255.1). Classification (GTDB taxonomy): domain Bacteria; phylum Actinomycetota; class Thermoleophilia; order Solirubrobacterales; family Solirubrobacteraceae; genus Palsa-465. The sequence continues at coordinate 1,151 of JBPYDM010000090.1, forward strand.
GGAGCTGCTCAGCACCGTCGCGCTAGATCTGGTGCACGTTCACGAGCCGTTTGCCCCGAGTGCCTCAAGCGCTGCGCTGCGGCAATCGCGTGCGTTGAACGTGGGCAGCTTCCACCTGCCCACCGAGCGCGTGCTCTCCAAACAGCTGGCCCGGCCTCTGTCCCGCCTGTTGTTCGGACGGCTGGACGCTCGCATCGCCAGCTACCGCGCCACGGCCGACCTGCTGCGGTCCTACTTCCCGGGCGAGTACGAGGTGATCCGGCCGGGCGCGGAGGCAGCGCGCCGCGACCGCCCCGACGACGGGTCCGGGTCAGTCGAGGTGTTGGCCTGCGCCCTGGAGGAGCGGAGCGCGCTCCGGACCTTCTTCCGCGCGCTGCGCGCACTGCCCGAGGATCTTTCCTGGCACGCCACGATCTGGTCCCCCGGCCCCCTGGCCGCGCCGGCGACCCTGAGTGCCCGGCTACGCGAGCGGATCGACATCGTCCAGGCCGGCACGGTCGCCGAGGCGCTCGACGGCGCCGACATCCTGGTCCTGGCCTCAGAGGGGCTGCGACCCGTTCCCGACACGCTGGGTCTGGCGCTGGCCGCCGCGGTGGTCCCGGTGGCAGCGCGGCTGCCCGTCTACGAGGAGCTGCTCCAAGACGGTCAGTACGGCTTCCAGTTCGAGCCCGGCGACGCGCAGACCCTGGCGACTCAGCTGCGCCGCCTCATAGCGGACCCCCAGCTGGTCAAAAGCTCCCGCGAGCACATTCTGAGCGGGCATCCCACGCGCTCGTGGACCCAGGTCACCGACCAACTCGAGGCGCTGTACCGCCGGCTCACTGCCCGTCGGCATGACTCCGTGGGTGATCGCCGGATCAGATCCCGGCTGGCCTCTCGGCGGCTCATCGACGTGGACCTGCATATGCACACCGATCACTCTTACGACTGCGCCACCCCGGTCGAGGTGTTGCTGGCCCAGGCCAGGGCCCGAGGACTGGGCGCCATCGCCATCACAGACCACAACGAGATCTCGGGGGCTCTGGAGGCCCGCACCAAGGCAGACGGCCTCAAGGTGATCGTGGCTGAGGAGGTCAAGACGGCTGATCAGGGCGAGGTGATCGGCCTATTCATCGAGGAGAAGATCACCCGTGGTCTGTCGCTCGAGCAGACGATCGCCGAGATCAAGCGCCAGGGTGGCCTGGTCTATGTGCCTCACCCGTTTGACCGATTGCACTCCGTTCCCGACTATGACCACCTCCTGGACGTGCTGGACGACGTGGACGCCGTCGAGGTGTTCAACCCTCGGGTAGCAATCGCCGAGTTCAACGAGGAGGCGGTCCGGTTCGCCGCCAAATACCGGATACCGGCCGGCGCGGGCTCGGATGCTCACGTTCCCCAGGGCCTGGGTTCGGTGCGCATCCGGATGCGAGACTTCGATGGTCCCGAGGAGTTCCTCCAGGCCCTGCGGGACGCTGACATCGTCCGCAACCCAGCCAGCCTGCTCTACGTCCAGGCGCTCAAGTTTCTCCAGACGAAAGCGCTGCCGGCGCCCGCTCGGCGGGCGGCCCGCGACCGCCGCGTGCGGCGGGCCACAGGCCGGCGGGCAGGCCAAGCCTCGGGCGCGCGCGTGCGCAACTCCTGATGCACAGGCAAGGACAAGCCAGCTCGAGGGCTAATCCGAGGGGGATGCCGGCCACCGACGACGAGATCCGGGAGAAGTACCTGGAGCGCGCCATCCGTGAGCTGAATGCGCTGGCCCGGGAGCTCCAGAGCTGCACTCTCTGCTCCCGGGGCTCGCTCATGCCCGTCCTGGGCTCAGGTCACCCCCAGGCGGACATCGTCCTGCTCAAGCACTCGGCCCGCCCGTCGGAGGTCGAGGAGGGGGTGGCGTACTACGGGCGCTCGGGTAACGCGATCATGAAGTCGCTCAAACGCTTGTCCATCGATCCCCTGGCGGTGTACGGGACGCTGTGCGTGAAGTGCCCGGTGGCCGACCCGGTCATGGCCGATCCGGCCTGCGTGGCCCGCCTGGTGGAGGAGCTGGCCATCGTGTCTCCGAAGATCGTCGTGATTATGGGCGAGGATGCGCTGGCCGTAGTCCAGGAGCTCGACATTCCTCTGCGCCGAGATGTGGAGCCGACCATCGGCGAGATCCAGCCGCTCACCCCCACCACGCAGGCGCTCTACGTCCCCGACATTGACGAGGCGCTGGACGAAGATGCGGCCAAACGGCACTTCTGGGCGGCCTTCCGCGTCTTGGGCCAGTGGTGGGCTGATCTCCCCCCGTACTGAGCCTCAGACGGTCCCACTCATCTCGTTAGACTCGACCCGCGTGGATCTCGAAGAGCACACGATCGAAGACGTGGCAGACCGCTGCGAGGAATGCGGCGCCAAGCTGACGCCCACGGAGATCCAGGCCGCCATGGAGTCGGGAGGCCCGGCGCTCTGCTCGATCCATGCCGCCGAAGACGAGCCTGGATTGGCGGCGGACGAGGCGGGCTTCACCGAGCCCGACTAGTCGGCATCCATCTTCAGGACGATCTTGCCCAGCTTCCCGCCGGCCGCGAACCGCTCGTAAGCCGCCTCGGCCTGGGCCAGGGGATAGCGCGCGGCAATCGGTACTCGCAGCCGTCCCGCGTCGAATAGCGGCAGCACCGAGCGCTCCATTCGCCGGGCGGTCAGTGCTTTCTCCTCGAGCGGGCGAGGTCGGAGTGTCGAGCCGTGAATCCGGCCCCGTTTGCCCATCAACGCTCCCAGGTGGAGCTCAGCCTTGGCCCCCGCGCCGATCCCGATGATCACGATCCTCCCCCCGATACCCAGGGCATTGATGTTCTCGGCCAGGTTCGGGGCCCCCACCAGCTCGAGGATCACGTCGTAGGGGCCGCGCTCGCCAAAACCCTCGGGCTCGATGACCCAGGCGCCCAACTCGGCCACCTGGTCGCGCAGATCCGGGTTGCGGACGGTGGCCGTGACCTCCGCCCCGACGGCCGCGCCAAGCTGGATGGCCGCCGTACCCACGCCTCCGGCGCCGCCGTGGACGAGCAGGTGCTCACCTGACTGAAGTCCGGCCTGGGTGAACAGGGCGTCGTGCGCGGTGGTGAACACTTCGGGCACGCCTCCGGCCGCCACCCAGTCCAGATTCTCAGGGACCGGCATGACGATCCGTTCGTGGACCACGGCCAACTCGGCCTGGCCGCCTCCGCCGACGATCGCCATCACTCGCTGCCCCTCGGAGAAGCGTTCCGCTTCGGGCCCGCGCCCGACCACCTCGCCGGCCAATTCCAGGCCCGGGATGTTCTGGGGCGACCCCGGGGGAGCCGGATATCGCCCGGCCCGCTGCTGCATGTCCGCGCCGTTCAGGCCGGCCGCGCGAACGGCCACCAGCACCTCGCCAGCACCGGGTTGCGGATCGGGATGCTCCTGGACGCTGAGCGTCTGGTCGCGGATCGTCACCGCCTTCACGGCGGGGCAGCTTATCTGCGCTCGGCTCAGCGGGCCGCGCGGCGGCGGGGGAGCTTACCCGCGCTCCAGCACGGCCACACACTCGATGTGCGGGGTCTGGGGGAACATGTCGAACGGACGCACCCGGCGCAGCGCATAGCCGGCGGCCGTCAGTTGCGCGGCGTTGGGGGCCAGGGTGGTGGGGTTGCAGGACACGTAGACGATCCGCCCGGGTGAGGCCTCGACGATCCGGCGTACGACCTTTTGCGAAAGTCCGGCTCGCGGAGGATCGACCACCAGCAGGTCGGGCCGGCCGGCCCGACCTACCAGTTCGCGCATGGCCAGCCGCACGTCTCCGGCGAAGAAGCGGGCACGGGTTATCTCGTTCAAGGCGGCATTTTCGATGGCATCGGCAATCGCGCTCTCCGCGATCTCAAGTCCCCACACCTCAGCCACCCGAGGAGCGAGAAGCAGCCCCAGGGTGCCGATCCCGCAGTACAGGTCATAGACCCGCTCGGTCCCGCCCGGCTGGCTGAACTCGACCATGGCCGCTCCCAGCCGCTCGGCCATCTCGGTGTTGGTCTGGAAGAAGGCCTCCGGAGAGATCCGCAACCGGAGCCCGCCGATCTCCTCCTCGACGTACTCGGTGCCCGAAACCAGCTCGGTCTCGCCGCCGTGCGTGACCTCGGCCACGCGATCCAATCGCGTCCACAGCAAGCCGTCCAGCGGCTGCGCCGCGGCGGCCAGCGACGCCAGGTCGAGGTCCGGGCCGGAGAGGGTGACCAGCCTGGCCTGAAGCTGCCCCGTTCGCCTGCCTTCGCGCACCACCAGGTTTCGCAGGATCCCGTCTCCGGTCCGGCGGTTGTACGCCGTCAGCCCCTGGCTGCGGCACCAGGCGACGACACGCTGGCGCACGGCGTTGGACGCCTCGGAGACGAGCAGGCAGTCGTCTACCCCGACGATCTCCTCCCACCGGCCCGGCGCGTGGAAGCCACAGATAAGCCGGCTCTCCTCGTCGGTGCCGAAGGAGTACTCCACCTTGTTGCGGTAGCGCCAGGTCTCATCGGCGGGCACGATCTCATCGAGCTCGAAGGCCTCCAGCCCTCCCAGCCGGCGCAGCGAATCCTCCACCTGCTGCTGCTTGACCTCGAGCTGCCGGGCATACGGGAGCACCTGCCACGGTGCGCCGGGATGATCGGCCAGCGGAGCGACGCGCTCGCGGCTGGGCTCGAGGACCTCCAGTGCCACGGCCTCGGCATAGGCTCGCTTTCGCTTGCGCACGAGCGCCCTCACCCGATCCCCGGGAAAGCCGCCGGTGACAAACACCACGTAGCCGTTCGATCGAGCTACCCCGGCCCCACCGAAGGCCAGCGAATCGATTCTCAACTCGAGCTGGTCACCGCGCTGGGGCCGGGCCGCCAGCGGCTGGGGAGACGCGGGCACTACGGGAGGGCCTTGTCTATCGCCCCCAGGACGGACTTCCGGTTGGCGTGGCGGCGCTCATAGTCCTGCACGATGCGCAGGTCCGCGCCGCTCAAGTGAGCCAGGCGACTCCGCACCTGAGAGACGGTCAGGTCGTCGTAGCCGATGATCGGGAACGATGGGCCCACGCGGATCGTCCGGCGTGCTTTATCGGCCCCTCGCATGACGCGGTCGGGCGTGACGCGTCGGGCCCGCCGGGTGGCGATGTCCAGTTGCTGGCGACCCCGGCCGAGCGTCTGGTCCAGATCGAAGAGCAGCTCGTCGGTCTGCTGGCGGCCTCGCTGCACGAGGTCTGAGACGAGCTGCTCGGCATCGCTGCGGGTCAATCGGCCCTGCGCCGCCGCGTCGTGCACCGTCTCGGCTATCCGCTCGCGGCTCAGGACCACCAAGCCGAGCGGCTTGAGGATCCGGTTGACCAGCTGCTCAGCCAGGCCGGCCAGGCCGTTGCCCTTGGTTTCACGCGGGTTCGAGCAATGAATAGAGACCGGGCCGCGGTTCCCAGTGCTGGGGCTTCGCGACTTCCGGGGACGGTCGGAAGAATTGGGCGCAGCCATCGGCAAGCGATTATGACGCCGTCAGCAGTTCCAGCAGCGCCTTCTGGGCATGCCGGCGATTCTCCGCTTGGTCCCAAATCCGTTGCCGCGGTCCGTATAGGACTTCGGCCGTGATCTCCTCGCCGGGATGGGCGGGCAGGCAGTGGAGAGCCACGGCATGGGGGGCGGCCAGACTCAGCAGCCGGTCATCAAGGACGAACGGCCCCAGCTGCGCACGCCGCCGGTCGGCTGAACCCGGGTCGTCGCTCATGCTGACCCAAACGTCGGTGTACACCGCGTCGGCGCCCCGAACGGCGTCCTCCGGGTCCGCGGTCAACTCCGCCTCGCCATAAGGCGAAGCGAGGGCGTAGTCCGGCGGCGAGGCCACCCGCACTCGGACTCCGGCCAGCGTCCCCAACAGAGCCAGCGAACGAGCGACGTTGTTGCCGTCGCCCACATAGGCCACAGTGAGCCCGTCCAGCCGGCCGAACGTCTCGCGCAGGGTCATCAGGTCGGCCAGCGCCTGACAGGGATGGTGAAGCGCGGTCAGCATGTTGATGACCGGCACGGTGGCGTGCTCGGCCAGCTCCGCCATCAGTTCGTCGGGCCCCGTGCGAATCCCGATGGTGGCCACATGCCGGGAGAGCACGTAGGCGCTATCCCGCACGGCCTCACCCCGGGTCAGCTGAAGGTCGTCGGTGCGCAGGACCATCGGGTGACCACCCAACTCGCTCACGCCGACCTCGAACGACACGCGCGTTCGGGTGGACGGTCGCTGGAAGATCAGCGCGACCGTGCGCCGCTTTAGCGCATCGGAGCCGTATGGATCAGCCTTCAGCACGAGCGCTCGGTCGATCAGCGCGCGTAGCTGCTCGCCAGTGAGCTCGGTTCCGGTGAGGAAGTGCCGCGGCAAGGCGCCAGTGTAGAGAGCGGGGCACCGCGCGCGCCCAGCTGCAGCGGCACGCCCGTGCGGCGCCGTCCTGCCGGCCTACGTCCGGCCGGCCCGCAGCCCGAACCCCCGCAGCACGAGAAGAGCCTTCTCTCCGAGTGTGCCTCGGCCCGGCAGCACGCCCAGCTGGACAGCGACGTCGTACAGGTCGAAGAAGGCTCGAACCCGGCGCAGCTGCCCGTCGATGAGCTCGCAGTAGAAGACGCAATGCACGACGATGAACCGGTTGGTCGCGGGAAGCCCCTCCAGTGGCTCGCGATGGGTGGCCAGGAGTTTGCTCGGAGCAGCCACGAACTGCGCACCCCCGGCGCTCGGTCCGGCGGCGGAACCGGTCAGGCGCTGGCCGGTCCGCTCCACCCGGGCGTCCGGGAAGGCGGCCCACAACCGAGCGGCGTGGCGGCCCAGCTCGGCGGGTCCCTCGAGGGGCTCGCCGGTCAGCGGATCCTCGTAGTGCACATCCGGAGCGCACACCTCGGCGAAGGCCGAGGGATCCTTGCCCGACCAGGCAGCCTCCCAGCGGTCGATCAGCTCATCGGTGGTCAAATACCGGGAGCCCCTCCTCGGGGGTCGAGGCCTCTGCGTGGAGCCGGTGGGGAATCCGGCCGGCGCCCCGGGCCAGGGCGCCGGATTCGACGGCCAGCCGAATGGCCCGGGCCATGGCCACGGGATCGAGAGCTCGCGAGATCGCGCTGGCACACAGGACGGCGTCGCAACCCAGCTCCATGGCCTGGACGGCGTCAGAGGCGGTCCCCACACCGGCGTCGAGCACCACCGGTACGCCGGCCCGCTCCACCATGATCGAGATGTTGTATGGGTTGCGGATCCCCATCCCGCTGCCGATCGGCGACCCCAGAGGCATGACGGCCGCGCAGCCCACGTCCTCGAGCCGGCGGGCCAGGACGGGGTCGTCGGTGGTGTAAGGCAGCACGACGAAGCCGTCGTCCACCAGCTCCTCGGCCGCCGCCACCAACTCAACCGCGTCGGGCAGGAGCGTGCGGTCATCGCCGATCACCTCCAGCTTGATCCACTCGGTCTGGAAGGCCTCGCGGGCCAGTTGGGCAGTGATCACGGCGTCCCGCGCCGTGAAGCAGCCGGCCGTGTTGGGCAGCACGTCCACCCCGGCGCCCCGGAGCACGTCGAGGATCGAGCCTTGGGCCGCCGCGTCGAGCCGCCGTAGCGCCACGGTGCACACCTCCGCGCCCGAGGCCTCGAGCGCCCCGGCCAGAATCTCGTGATTGGCGAACCCCCCGGTGCCCAGGATCAGTCGGGAGTGCAACTCGCGTCCGGCGATCTGCAGGGGCGGCGCGGCGCTCTCAGGGTCAGTGCGCATCTCAACCCCCCTGCACCGCGGCCACGACCTCGACACGCGCGCCCTCCTCGAGCACCGTGCGCTCCCAGGCCGTGCGAGGCACCACCTCGCCGTCCACAGCCACGGCCACCCCCCGGCCTTCCGGAGCCCGGTCCAGGGACAACACCAACGCCCGCACGGTCAGGCCGCGGTCCACCTGGTGATGCTCGCCGTTGACCAATAGCTGCACGTCAGACACCCACCGAGAGCTTCTGCCAGCGGGAGGGAGCAAATGCGCTGGCCACCTCGGCGGGCTCCTCGTGCTGGAGCCCGGCCACAACGATCTCGGCCGTGATCGGGGCCAGCAGAATGCCGTTGCGGAAATGCCCCACAGCCCAGTGCAGGCCGGCCAGGGTCCCCGGGCCGATGGCGGGGAGACTGTCGGGGGTGGAGGGCCGGAGCCCCGCGATCAGCTCGTCGATCACTAGCTCGGAGATGCCCGGGATCACCTCCATGGCGTCCCGCAGCAGCTCGAACATCGCCCCGGCCGTGACCGTGGTGTCGAAGCCCCGCTCCTCCATGGTGGCCCCGAGCACATAACGGCCATCCCCGCGGGGCACCAGATATCCGCCGCCGGTGCGCAGGACCCGGCTGACCAACCCCGGGCCGGCGGGATCGTGCAGCCGCAGGAGCTGCCCCTTTACCGGATGGATGGGGACCCGGACGCCGGCCGGGATCCCCCCAAGGGCCGCCGTCCAGACCCCGGCGGCAATGACAACATGCTCAGCCGCGACGTACGCGCCGTCGCTCAGCTGGACGCCGGTGACCCGGTCGGGCTGGCAGACGATCTCGTTCACCTCGACCCCGACGCGGAGCTCCACGCCAGCGGCCAGGCTGGCCTCACTAAGCGCCTGGGTGAGCTGACGCGGGTCCACGGCATGGTCCCCGCGCACCTCCAGAGCAAGCCGGATAGCGGGCGCCAGTGCGGGCTCCAGGCGCCGGGCCTCACTGGCCCGCAGGCGGCCGATGTCCAGCTTCAACCCGCGGTGGACCTCCAGCTCGCGCTCCAGCGCCTCCGCTTCGTCACGATCGCGAGCCACCACAAGGGTGCCGTAGCGGTGGTATCCGGGCGCAATCCCGGTCTGGGCCTCCAGCTCGGCTGCGAATTCGGCGTAGAGCGCCGCGCTGGCCACTCCCAGCTCGAGCAACGGCAACTCGGTCAGACGAGCCTCGGTGACCGGCGCAAGCATGCCGGCGGCCACCCAGGATGCGCCGCCGCCCGGCTCACCGCGCTCGAACACGATTACCCGCAGGCCGCGGCTGGCTGCGCGCCAGGCGATGGACAGCCCGATGACGCCGCCGCCCACGACGACCACGTCGCATCTGGTGCACTCAGGATTACTCACAACGTGTTAGGCAATGCACTGGATAGCGGCTGCCTGTGGCGATCGTAGCGTGGGAGTCGTGCCAGACTTGGGTGCGTGTCCGCGCGATCTCAACGTCTGGCGCAATCCCGTCTTTACCTGGTCTGCGACCGCCAGCCCGACCCTTTTCTGGACGCCGTCCTCGACGGGGGGGTTGACCTCGTGCAGCTGCGGATGAAGAAAGCGTCCGACGGCGAGATCATCGCCACAGCTCGTCGGTTTGCCGCCGCGTGCGCGCGGCACGGCGCCCTGTTGATCCTCAATGATCGGCCCGACCTGGTGGCCGCGGCGGGTGCTGACGGCGTCCATGTGGGGCAGGATGACGTGCCGGCAGCGGAGGCCCGGTCGATCGTGGGCCCGGAGCGGCTGGTGGGACTCTCCACCCACACTCCGGAGCAGGTCGACGGGGCGACTGGCGTGGATTACATCGGAGTCGGACCTGTGCACGCGACGCCGACCAAGCCCGGCCGGCCGGCGGTGGGCCTCGACCTGGTGCGTTACGCCGCCGAGCACGCCGTGGTTCCGTTCTTTGCCATCGGAGGTATCTCTCCGGCGAACGTCGCTGCGGTACGTGCTGCTGGAGCCCGGCGGGTGGCCGTGGTCCGCGCGCTCACCGAGGCCGACGCTCCCCGCCAGGTGGCCGCGCGCCTGAAGGACGGGATTTCTCAGACCCAGCGTGAGGAGGTCGGGGTTGGGCCAGCGTAGCCGCAAGCGTGGCCAGCGGCAGAAGCCCCCGGCTTCGGCTCTCACCGTCGGAGCTGCGGGCGAGCGGGCGAGCCGGTCCGAGCAGCGAAACGCCGCCGTCCGGGCCAGACTGACACCGCTCGCCCCGGGGGAGCGGCCGTGGCCGATCACCGTGGGGGCTATCCTGGCCCTGGTCAACGGCCTGGTTCAGCTGGTCCTGTACCTGGCGGGGGTGAAGTTCAAGCTCGGTGGCACCCGGCCCGCCGCCTTCTCGGTGATCCTGTTCGCCGTCCTGATGTTCGCGTGCGCCGCTGGGATGTGGCGGCTGCGCTACTGGGCCGTGCTGGGGTTCCAGGCCCTGCTGGCCATTGTCATCCTGACCTTCGCCCTGTTACTCGTTCGGGCCAGCACCGTCACCGGAGCGGTGATCTCCATCGTGGTTGTGGCCGCCGGCGGGTTTTTGTTCTTCAAGCTCGTCCGGGTTCTCAGTCGGATCCAGATGCCGAAGTACCCCGGGCGGTAGTCTGCCCGGCTCATGCCCGAGTCCTCTTACGACTGCCTCATCGTCGGATCAGGCCCCGGGGGATACGTAGCCGCCGTCCGCGCCGCCCAGCTGGGCATGCGTACGGGCGTGGTCGAGAAAGACCGGGTGGGGGGCCGGTGCCTGAACTATGCCTGCATCCCAGCCAAGGCGGTCCTGCGCGTGGCCGATGTGCTGACCGAGGTCCGTGAGGCCGGCGACTACGGGATCAAGGTGACCGAACCGGAGATCGACTACGCGGGGGTGATTGCGCGCCGAGAGAAGGTGGTCTCCACTCTAGTCGGCGGCGTGAACGGACTGTTCAAGAAGAACGGCGTCGAGTTGATCGAGGGCGAGGGCCGCCTGGTCGGCGGCGGCAACGTCGAGGTGGGAGGGCAGACGATCGCCGCCCGCACGATCGTCCTGGCGACGGGCTCGGTCAAGCGGCCGATCCCTGGGGCCGAGTTCGGAGGGCGGGTGATCGGGACCGAGGAGGCCTGGGCCCTGTCCGTGATTCCCCAGAGCTTGGCCGTGGTGGGGGCCGGAGCCTCGGGGTCGGAGATCGCGTCGGCTTACGCCCGCCTGGGGTCCGAGGTGCTCCTGTTCGAAGCCCTGGAGCGGGTCCTGCCCACCGAGGACGAGGACATCTCAAAGGTGGTGGAGCGGGGGCTGAAGCGCCAGGGCATCGCCGTCCACACGCGCACGTTCGTGACCGACGTCGCCCCCAGCGATAACGCGGTCGGCTTCACCCATGGCGAGGATTCCCGCGAGGTCGAGTGGCTGGTGATCGCCACCGGGCGCGCCCCCGACGTGGAGGCGCTGGGCCTGGAAGAGGCGGGCGTGGAGATGAACGAGAGCGAGCAGATCGAGGTGGATGGAGCGATGCGCACCACCGCCCAGGGCATCTACGCCATCGGCGACCTGGTCCGGGGCCCCGCGCTGGCCCACAAGGCCTCCGACGAAGGGATCATCGCGGTGGAGGACGCGGCGGGCCTCCAGACGCACCCCATCGAGTACGTGGACGTGCCCCGGGCCACCTTCTGTATGCCCAATGTGGGCAGCTTCGGCCTCACCGAGGCACAGGCTCGGGAGGAGGGCCACGACGTGGTCACGGGGAAGGTGCAGTACGGCGCGGTGGGGGCCGGGACGGTGTACGGAGACCGGAGCGGGCTGGTGAAGGTCGTCGGCGAGCGCAAGTACGGAGAGTTGCTCGGAGCCCACATCGTGGGGACCCGAGCCACCGAGCTGATCCAGGAGCTGGTCAACCTGCGGGCTGTCGAGGGGGGTTATCCCGAGCTGGCCCGGATCATCCACGGGCATCCCACGCTGTCCGAGGCCGTGATGGAGGCGGGCCGCGCGGCCGATGGGTGGCTGATCCACGGCTGATCAGCGGTGGCCACCGCGCCCCAGCAGCCGATCTTCTACTACGACCTGGGGAGCCCCGACTGCTACCTGGCGGCGGAGCGGGTCCTGCACGCCCTCCCGGTGGTACCGGAATGGCAGCCGATCCTGACCACGGAGAATGATCCAATCGATCGCCGGCGCATCGAGCGGACGGCCGCCGAGTTGGGGCTCATGCCCATCCGCTGGCCCGAACGGCTGCCGGTACGGAGCGGACAGGCCATGCTGGCGGCAACGTACGCCAAGCAGATCGGCCGGGGCGTGGCGTTCTCCCTGGCCGCGTTCCGCCAGACCTTCGGCGCGGGGCGGGATCTGAGCTCCGAGGACACCATCCTGATCGCGGGAGCGGCCTGCGAGATGCATCCAGCCGCGCTGCTCAAGGCGCTCAAGCGGCCCGCTCTGGCCCGCGGCCTCGAGGGGGCCACCCTCGCCGCGCGGGACCGGGGCGTGACACGTCTGCCAGCCATCGTGCTGGGCGAGCACCTGCTCACCGGGTCAGATGTGGTCCAGCAGGCTGCGGCTTTGGCCCGAGGCAGCGGAGTGGCCGGGGCCCAGACGTGAAGGCCAACCGGGCCTACCACCTGATCGTCTCGCGCGGGGGTTTCGAGCCGGCCTTCTTGGCCGACCACGGCAGGCTGGACCGGATCGAGGTGATCTCGATCGATGACGGCGAGGTGGCGCTCTACTGGCACGTCCCAGCCAAGCGGGCGTCGCGGCTGCTCAGGGAGCTGCGGGCTGATCTGGCGTCGATGGAGGCATACGAGTTCTTTGACAAATGGGTGGGTGCGGACGCCGAGGACCTGCAATGAGCGGTGCCAAGGGCGACGACCGATTAGGGTGAAACGGATGCTCGAGGAGTAGGCCCGAGGTCCTCGTGGAGCCGTGCGCCGAGCCGGCGCAGCGTCGTCTGGATGGCCACGGGGTTGGCGTCGACACACACGAACCGGCGGCCCAGCTGCCGGCACACCGCTCCCAATGTGCCCGACCCGGCGAACGGGTCAAGGCACCATCCGCCCGGCCGTGAGGACGCCTGCACGATCCGCCGCAGAACCCCCTCGGGCTTCTGGGTCGGGTAGCCGGTCTTCTCCCCCCCGTTGGTGGGGACGATCGTGTGGAACCACACATCGGTGGGACGCTTGCCTCGGTGGGCCTTCTCCGCACCCACCAGCCCCGGGGCCATGTAGGGCTCCCGATCCACCGCCTCGGCGTCGAAGTGGTGAGACCCGGGATTACGCGCGTAGACCAGGATCGTGTCGTGCTTGGCCGGCCAGCGCCGCCGGGGCTTGGCCCCGTAGTCGTAGGTCCAGATCAGCTCGTTGAGAAACGCCTCGCGGCCGAAGAGCTCGTCCAGCAGGAGCTTGCAGTAGTGGGCCTCCCGGTAGTCGATATGGAAGTACAGCGTGCCGTGGGGGGCCAACAGCTCCCCCGCTCTGCGCAGGCGAGGCTCCAGGAACCCGAGGTAGTCACCGAACTCGTCCTGGAAGCTCAGCGTGTTCAGCAGCCGCGCCCGGTAGCGCCGCCCGCCAAATCCCTGGCGCTCCCCGTCCTGGTCGGCCACCACCGAGAGCGTCCGGCGCGACTGCGCTCGGCCGGTGTTGAACGGCGGATCCATGTAGATGAGGTCAAACGCCCCCTCGGGAAGGCCGGCCAGGGCCAGCATGTTCTCCCCCTCCACGAGGAGATCGTCATCGAGCACGAACTTATCGGCCGCGCTGAGCAGGCGCATGAAGCTGGGACGCTACCGGGGCGAGCGGCGCGTGTTCACCACGCACCTTGGGCGAATCGTTCAGCCCTTGACGCCTCACCTTTTACTGACTAAGGTCAGAGAATGTCCGATGCGACGGTGGCGCAGGTCCGGCGCTTCAACCGGATCGTGACCGAGCGCGTCGGGGCGCTCAACGATCGCTTCCTGGGCCGTGACCGGCCGCTGGGCGCGGCTCGTGTGCTGTGGGAGATCGGACTCGACGGTTGCGAGGTGCGCCTCCTGCGCGCGCGGCTGGGACTGGACTCGGGGTATCTGAGCCGATTGCTGCGTTCCTTAGAGACCGCCGGACTTGTGCGGGTAGCTCCGGACGCGCGCGACCGACGGATTCGGGTGGCGCGGCTCACCGCTGCGGGGCGTCGGGAAAGGGCCACCCTCGACGAGCGGTCCGACGACCTCGCTCGATCGCTGCTTGCCCCTCTCAGCTCCAAGCAACGTGAGCGATTGCTCGCGGCGATGCGTGACGTTGAGCACCTCCTGACCGCGACGAGCGTGCAGATCGCCGCCGTCGACCCCGAGCACCCCGATGCGCGCTATTGCCTGGCGGAGTACGTGGCCGAACTCAACCGCCGCTCGGATCGCGGCTTTGATCCATCGGTGGGGGCTACCGCTCTGCCGCACGAGGTGCGCCCGCCGGCTGGAGAGTTCTTCGTCGTCTACCTGCACGGCCAGGCGGTTGGCTGCGGCGCGGTCAAGCACCACGCGAACGCTCCCGCCGAGATCAAGCGGATGTGGATCGCTCCGAGCGTCCGCGGACTCGGAGTGGGGCGGCGGCTCCTGGAGAGGCTGGAGGAGTGCGCACGGGCGGGCGGCGCCCGGGTGGCGCACATCGAGACGGGCGCGGTGCTAGGCGAGGCGATCTCGCTCTACCGCTCAACCGGCTGGGCCGAGGTGCCCGCGTTCAACGAAGAGCCGTTCGCCGACCACTGGTTCGAGAAGTCGCTGGTCTAGGAGGCACGTGTCCGACCTCGGCCACTTCCCGCTCGGCGCCCGCGTGCGGCTCGAGGAACTCGAGGGCGACCCGCATCGGTTGCTGGCGCGACTGCGGGAGCAGGAGCCAGTGTCCTGGCTGCCGGTGCTGGATGGCTGGCTGGTAACCCGACACGACCTCGCGCTCAGGGTGATGCGCGACGCCGAAGCGTTCACGGTCCAGGATCCGCGCTTCTCGACGGCGCAGGTGATCGGCCCGAGCATGCTAAGCCTGGACGGCGAAGCCCATGCACGCCACCGAGCGCCATTCGTGGGGCCGTTCCGACCGGAGTCCGTTCGCAGGCAGCTCGCAGCGACGTGCGCAGAGGAGACCGAGCGGCTGCTCGATGCGCTCGGGCCCGCAGGCGGGATGGAGCTGCGCCGGTCCTTCGCGGGGCCGCTGGCGGCTGTGGGCGTGATGCGGATGCTCGGCTTGC
>JBPYDM010000091.1:0-9669 GCA_051986255.1 Solirubrobacteraceae bacterium
CCGGGCGCTGGCGTAGCCGGCGTACTGGCGCATGGTCCACAGCTGGCCGCGGTACATGTCCGGATGGATCCCGCGGGTGTACGGGAACGAGCCGGGCGTGCCCAGGCGTTCGGGGAGATCACGAGGAACATCCTCCTCGGCGTAAACCGGCTTGACTTCGATCCCCGAGTCAGTGAACCGACGAGGATCGTCGGGGCCCACGATGGGCGCGATCGTCCGGTGCTCGTCCTTGGTGGCCATGCCCGGCAGGTTACCCGTGCCCCGCGCCGGGGAGCTGTGGTGCGACCGCGCCTACAGCACCTTCGACAGGAACCCTCGGGTCCGCTCCTGCTGCGGGTTGACCAGGACCTGGCTCGGCGGCCCTGACTCGACCACCACTCCGTCGTCCATGAACACGGCGGTATCCCCTACCTCCCGGGCGAAGCCCATCTCGTGCGTTACCACGATCATCGTCATGCCATCCTGCGCCAGCTGGCGCATCACGTCCAAGACCTCTCCCACCAGCTCCGGATCGAGGGCGGAGGTGGGCTCGTCGAACAGCATCAGCTTGGGCTGCATGGCGAGGGCGCGGGCGATGGCCACGCGCTGCTGCTGGCCACCGGATAGGGCCACCGGGTAGGAGTCGAGCTTGTCTTCCAGACCCACGCGCTTCAGTAACAACCGGGCTCGCTTGCGCGCCTCTTCGCGCGAGACGCCCAGCACGCGGATCGGAGCCAGAGTGACGTTCTCCATGGCCGTCATATGAGGAAACAGGTTGAAGTGCTGGAAGACCATGCCGATTTGGGCCCGCTTGCTGGTCACCTCGCGATCGCGCAGCTCGTACAGCTTGCCGCTGGACTCGCGGTAACCCACCAGCTCCCCGTCTACGCTCAGGCGCCCGGCATTGATCTTCTCCAGGTGGTTGATGCAGCGCAGGAACGTCGATTTGCCGGACCCGGAAGGACCGAGCATGCACATGACCTCGCCCCGCCCGACCTCGAGGTCGATCCCCTTGAGCACCTCGAGCTGACCAAAGCGCTTGTGAACGCCCTCGGCATTGACCATGGGCCCGCTCATATAGCACCCTCATCGGCGCGTGCTCCCCACGAGAGCCAGCGGGCACGCATGGTCGCCTTCTCGGCCCGCGAGAACCCGCGCCCGTAGCGGCGCTCGATGAAGTACTGCCCCACGTACAGGACGCTCGTCATCACCAGGTACCAGATGCTGGCCACGATCAGCAGTGGGATCACCTTGTAGTTGACGTCGTAGATCGACTGAGCCGCGAACAGCAGCTCACCGTAAGAAGCTGCCACCAGCAGCGACGTGTTCTTGAGCATCGAGATCGTCTCGTTGCCCGTCGGCGGGATGATCACGCGCATCGCCTGCGGCAGCACGATCAGGCGCATGATCTGGAGCCGGCTCATCCCCAGCGACTGTGCGGCGTGGGTCTGGCCCTCATCGACCGAGATGATTCCCGCGCGCACGATCTCGGCCATGTACGCCCCTTCGTTCAGGCCCAGCGCCAGCACCGCCGTCACCAGTGGCGTGATGATCGTGTTCGCGTTCCCGTGGACGAAGGACGGGCCAAACGGGATCCCGAGCGCGATCGTCGGGAACAGCGCCGCGATGTTGTACCAGAACAGGATCTGGACATAGAGGGGCGTGCCTCTGAAGAACCAGATGTACAGCCAGCTCGCGCCCTTCACGATCGGATTCGGAGACAGGCGCATCACGGCTGCGAGGATGCCGAGCACGATGCCAACCGCCTGACAGAGCACAGTCAGGTAGATGGTGGTCAGGACTCCGTGCAGGATGCGGGAGTCGAACAGGTACTGGCCGACGATGTGCCACTGGAACCCGGAGTTGGGGACGCCTTTGGCGCCCGCGCCGCTGACGATCGACCGGATGATCGCGGCGGCGATCACGAGCACGATCGCCGCCGCGATCCAGCGCCCGGGGTGGCGGACGGGGACGGCCTTGATGTCCTCGGGCCGTCCCGGCCGCTCAGTCTTCTTTTCGGTTACGTCCGCGCCGGCCACCCGGGCGCATTATGTACCCGACGGGTTAGTTCGTGGGGAAACCAGGACCCCTCAGCTCGTGGCGCCGTTGATCTTGACCTGCGCGGCCGGAATGGCGATGCCGTCCAGGCCCCACTTGTGGAAGATCTGGGCGTACGTCCCGTTGGCTTCCAGGGCCTTCATGGCTGCCAGCACGGCCTTGTCAAAGTCGCCCTTGGGGATCGCCAAGCCATACGGCGCCGGCGCGTATGCCGCACCGACGATCTTGAACTCTCCCCCGCTCTGCTTGACCTGGTAATCGGCCACCGGCGTGTCGGCGAATCCCAGCTGCGCGCGGCCGCTCGACACGGCCAGGTTGGCCTCGGTCTGGGTGTTGAACACGAGCACCTTGACCCCCGGCTTACCAGCCTTCGTGCACTTGCCGCTCTGCGTCTTGGCATCGGCCTCCTCGGTCGTGCTGCTCTCAACCGAAACCGTCTTGCCGCAGATGTCGGCGATGCTGCCGATCGACGTCCCGCCGCTCGTCTTGGTGTAGAACGACTCACCCACGTTCGCGTAGTCGACAAAATTGACCGACTTCTCTCGCGCCTTGGTGTCCGTGAACGACGAGGCGCCCATGTCGTACCGACCCGCCGCGAGACCCGGAATGATCGTGGCGAACGTCGCGTTGACCACGTTGGCCTTAAGTCCCATGACGCCGGCCAGCGCCTTGGCCAGGTCTGCGTCCATCCCGATCACCGTGTGACCGTCCGAGGCAATGAACTCGTCCGGCGCGTAGGTGGCGTCCGCCGCCACCGTGATCGTCCCCTTGGACTTGATCGAGGCTGGCACGAGCTTGGCCACCGCCGCGTCGGCTCCCGTGCTTGTCGACGTGGTCTTGGTCGTTGCGCTTGAGGTGGTGGTGGTCTTGCTGCTGCTTCCACAGGCCGCCAGGACCACCACGCTCAACAGCGTGATCGCTCCAACTGTCCATCTCTTCATGCGTACTCCTTTGTGAAAGAAAGCCGAGCATAGGTCAGCCATTCGGCATCCCCGACCCCTCCTAACCGTGTGCCAACACAGCGACCACAGAGCCCACCCGCTCGCCCCGGATCACGCCCTCGGACCGTCGTGCCCTAGGGCCGGCGGCGCGCCGCCGACTAGCCTTGACGCATGCAGGTACACGTGCGGCTGTTTGCCTCGCTCCGGGAGCGGGCCGGCAGGGATGCCCTGGACCTCGAACTTCCCGACGGAGCCCGGGTCTCCGACGTCATGGAAAGCCTGCACGAGCTGCTGGACGGCCTCCCCGTGGTGATGGCGGTCAACCAGGAATACGCCGGTGAGGACGCGCGGCTGCAATCCGGAGACGAGCTGGCGCTCATCCCTCCCGTCTCGGGCGGGAGCGCGACAGCCGTGCACGCGCGGGTCACCCGATCTCCGCTCCGTCTCGACCCGCTGCTCGACCTGGTTCGCGACGCCCGGGCGGGGGCGATAGTCACGTTTTTGGGCGTGACCCGCGCGGTCACTCATCTCGACTACGAGGCCTATGCCCAGATGGCGGAGAAGGAGATGACCGGGATCGTCGACCGGGCCATCACCGCCCATGGGCTGTGCGCGGCGGCGGCGGAGCATCGCATCGGAGAGGTTCCCCTGTCCGAGGCGTCCGTAGCGGTGGCCGTCTCGGCTCCCCATCGCGACGCCGCGTTTGCCGGTGCACGCGAGATCATCGACCAGATCAAGGCCCAGGTTCCGATCTGGAAGAAGGAGGAGGGCGAGTGGGTGCCGGGGAACGCGCCACAACCGCCACGCTGAGGGCGCTTCCCGCCGTTCACGAGCTGGCGGCTGCCCTCCAGGCACCACACGCGCTCAGCGTGGCCGCCGCGCGACGGGCCATCCAGGAGCACCGGGACGCCCTGCTGGCAGGTGTGACCAGCCGGCAGGAGGATCTTCTGACACGGGCTCAGGAGCTGGTGAACGAACTCGCGCGCCCCTCGCTGCGCCGGG
The DNA here is from genome assembly GCA_051986255.1 of Solirubrobacteraceae bacterium. Classification (GTDB taxonomy): domain Bacteria; phylum Actinomycetota; class Thermoleophilia; order Solirubrobacterales; family Solirubrobacteraceae; genus Palsa-465. The sequence goes on from JBPYDM010000091.1 coordinate 3,981, forward strand.
TGATCAACGCCACCGGCGTGATCGTCCACACCAACCTGGGCCGGGCGCCACTGCCTGAGAGCGCCCGCCAGGCCCTGAGTGCGGTGGCCCAGGGTTACAGCAACCTCGAGCTTGACCTGGCCCGGGGCACGCGCGGCAGCCGACAGGCTCACGTCGAGCAGCTGCTCCGGGACTTGACGGGCGCCGAGGCGGCGCTGGTGGTCAACAACGGGGCCGCCGCCGTCCTGTTGGCGGTGGTCGCGCTGGCTCCGAAAGGCCAGGCCGTGCTGGTCTCGCGCGGTCAACTCGTCGAGATCGGTGGAGGGTTCCGGATTCCTGAGGTCATCGCGGGCTCCGGCGCGCGCCTGGTCGAGGTGGGGACGACCAATCGCACGCGACTGGCCGACTACCAGCGCGCCATCGACCGGGCCGGGGATCCGCCAGCGGCGATCCTCCGGGTGCACCAATCGAACTTCCGGACGGTGGGATTTGTCGAGGACGTTCCCGTGGCTAGTCTGTGCCAGCTCGGGCTCCCAGTGATCGATGACGTGGGATCGGGAGCACTGGCCGATCGGGCAGCGGTGCCGGCGCTGAATGATGAGCCCTCGATCACCGACTCGGTGGCGGCGGGCTCGGCCATCGTGTGCTGCTCGGGCGACAAGCTTCTGGGGGGGCCGCAGGCCGGGCTTTTGCTGGGCAGACGGGAGGCCATCGCCGCCGCCCGGGAGCATCCGCTAGCTCGGGCAGTGCGCATCGACAAGCTGTCTCTGGCCGCGCTCGAGGCCACCCTGAGCCTGTACCGAGAGCCGGAGCGGGCGAAGGCCGAGATCCCAACGCTGGCCATGCTGACACTCGACGCAGCGGAGCTGGAATTCCGGGCCCGGCGGCTGGCCCAGGCGATCGGCTCGGGGGCCGAGGCGATCGCCTGCTCAGAGAAAGCGGGCGGCGGCGCGCTCCCCACGCTCGAACTGCCCGGCCACGCCGTCGCTCTGCCCGGAGAGCCCGAGGCCATGGCCCGGCGCCTGCGCCACGGGGATCCAGCCGTCCTCTGCCACATTCAGGACGGCCGGGTCCTACTCCACGTGCGCACGGTAAGCCGAGACGAACTCGACCCCCTGGCCACGGCCGCCCGGCGCGCATTGGCGTGAGTGATGCTGGCCTGGACGAGGGGGCGAGCGACGCCCCGCTCACGCTCGGCACAGCCGGACACATCGACCACGGCAAGTCCGCGCTGATACGCGCGCTGACCGGCACCGACACCGACCGGTTGCCGCAGGAGCAGGTCCGGGGAATCTCGATCGAGCTCGGCTACGCCAGGCTCGTGCTGCCCTCGGGGCGAGCCCTGTCGGTGGTGGACGTTCCCGGGCACGAGCGCTTCGTGCGCACGATGGTGGCCGGCGCCACCGGAATAGACCTGTTCCTGATGACGATCGCCGCGGACGACGGGGTGATGCCCCAGACGCGAGAGCACGCCCGGATCATGGAGGCACTCGACCTACACGCCTGTGTGGTGGCGGTCACCAAATCCGATTTGGCCGATCCCGAGGTGGCCATACTCGAAGCCACCGAGCTGTTTCCGGACGTCGAGGCGATCGCCGTGTCCTCCCGGACGGGTCAGGGGCTGGAGGCCCTACTGGCCGCCCTCGAGCGCGCTGCCCAGCGAATCCCCAGCCGGGCGGACAGCCGGTCCGCCGCCAGACTCCACGTCGACCGCTCGTTCACCATCCGAGGGGCGGGCACGGTGGTGACGGGAACCCTGTGGTCAGGAACGATCAGTCGCGGCGACGAGCTTGTGCTCCTCCCGGGGCCGCGCCGGATCCGAGTGCGCGGTGTGCAGGTACACGATCAACCCGTTCAGACGGCCCGAGCCGGACAGCGAGTGGCGGTGAACCTGACCGGGGTCGCGGTAGCCGAGGTCGGCCGAGGCGATGTCGCGGTAGCGCTCGATGCCTCGATTTCCCCGACCTATCTGATCGATGCCCGGCTTGACTTCCCCGGTGAGCCCGCCGAGCCCGGTATCCGTATCCAGGTCCATCACGGCACGCGCGAGACGCCGGCGCGGCTGGCCTGGCTGAGCGGGAGCTTCTGGCAGCTGCGCCTCGAGCAGCCTCTGGTTCCGGCCGTCGGCGATCGCCTGGTCATCCGCCAGATCGCGCCACCGGACACGCTGGGCGGAGGAGTCGTGCTGGACGCGCATCCGCGCAAACACGGTCCCAGCCGCGAGCTTCTGGTCCGGTTGGAACGGCTGGCCAGGGGCGAACCGGACGCGGACGGCCAGGACCGCGGTGCGAGCTTGGGGGCGGCCGCGCCGGAGCTGGCGCTGCCCCCTCGGTTGGGCTCGGCCGCCCTGGCCGCCGCCGAGCGTCTGAAGGTCGCTGCCTACGAACCGCCGCTCGACTCCGAGTTCGACGCCGATGACCTGGCCGCGTTGCGCGCCGCCGGCACGGCGGTCCGCGTCTCGCGCCAGCTCCACTACCACTCCGAGGTGCTGGACCAGATCCGTGAGCGGATGGTCGCGCTGGCCCGGGCCCAGGGCGGCTCGGTCACGCTGGCCCAGCTACGCGACGAACTTGGGACCTCCCGCAAGTTCGCTCAGGCCCTACTCGAGCATTTCGACTCGGAGAAGGTCACCATCCGGCGGGGCGAGGAACACGTCCTGCGCCATCGTTTGTGATTTTGTCTCGCTATAGGCAGACAAATTCACCACGGTCCCCCGGAGCCGGCCACCGTACCGCCGCGGTGCCACTCTCTCGAGCGGGTCGATAGATTCCCAGCCATGCCTACCAGCCTGGTCACTGGCGGCGCCGGCTTCCTGGGATCCCACCTGTGCGACGAGCTGCTGCGCCGCGGTCACCGGGTGATCTGCGTGGACAACCTCGACACCGGGACGCTGGCCAACATCGAGCACATCCGGGGGCCCGAGTTCGTCCATCTCAACCTCAATATCACCGAGCCCTACTACGTCGATGAGCCGATCGACTTCGTCTACCACCTGGCCTCGCCGGCCTCGCCCATCGACTATCTCCGCCTCCCGCTCCACACCCTCAAGGTCGGCTCAAACGGCACCCACCACACCCTGGGGCTGGCCAAGAATCACCGGGCCCGGTTCCTGCTGGCTTCAACGAGCGAGGTCTATGGCGATCCCAAGGAGCACCCGCAGCCCGAGACGTACTGGGGCCACGTCAATCCAATCGGTCCCCGCGGCGTCTACGACGAGGCCAAGCGCGACGCGGAGGCGCTGACCATGGCGTACCACCGCCAGCAGGGCGTCGACACGGCGATCGTGAGGATTTTCAACACGTACGGGAGCCGCATGCGGCCGCACGACGGCCGAGCCATTCCCACGTTCCTGCGGCAGGCCCTCCAAGACCGTCCCATCACCGTGTTCGGGGACGGGACCCAGACCAGATCCTTCTGCTTTGTGGCCGACGAGATCCGAGGGATCATCGCGCTGGCCGAGTCCGGCTTTCACAGCCCGGTGAACATCGGGAACCCGACCGAGTTCACGCTGCTCGAGCTTGCCCACACGGTGGTCGAGGTCACCGGTTCGCGCTCGGAGGTCGTCTTTGAGGCGTTGCCCACGGACGATCCGCAGGTTCGGCGGCCTGACATCACTTTGGCCCGGGAGGTCCTCGGATGGGAACCCGAGGTAGGCCTGCGGGAAGGCCTGCTGAGGACGATCGAGGAGGCAGGGGTCGAGGCGCTCGTCGGCGCTCAGAGCTAGCCGGGGACGTTCGTCGCCAATGGGCCGAAACTTTCCGGCAGCGGTAGGTTTCCGTGGGCATGTCGGGGTCGTAAGAGCGCATGAGAGGCGTATGACCACCGAGCAACGAGCCCCCATCGATAGCCCGACGGAAGACGTCGCTCCTGTGGCGGCTTCGTTCGTCCTCCCGGAGCGCGATGTACGACGCAAGCGCCCGCTCATGTGGTCGCTGCTGTTGCGGCTGGACACCGCCCGGCGGGTAGCCCGAGTCCTGTCGTTGCTGGTTCTCGACTTTGTCGGTGTGACGGCGGCTCTGTTCACCTCACTGCTCGTCGAGGCGGCCATCCGCAACGACGTCGACCTGGGAGCGGTATGGAGGCAGACCCGGCACTGGTCCGCGTTCGCGTACCTGATCACCGTATTGCTGTTCGCCCGGGCGGACCTGTACGCCGACCGGCCGCGCCGGCCCGGACTCAGCAGGGTCGCCACCGCCCTCTTCCAGGTGACCATCGTCTCGCTGGTGTTCGCGCTGGCCAGCGGTCAGCACTTCTCGAGCTATTTCGTCTTCTACGGCTCACTGTTCTTTGCCACCGTCTACATCGGCATCCTGCGCGAGCTTCACCTCAGGGCCACGGGGTGGGCGCTGGCCCAGGCCGGCTACGAGAGGCGCGCCCTGCTGGTGGGCTCGGGCAAGCACATGGATGAGGTGGCGCAGGCGCTGGCCCACCGCTCTCGGACGAGAGTCCAGGTGGCGGGCTTCATCTCTCTGAGCCCGCATCCAGAGAACGGGCTGCGCTCGCTGGGGCAACTCGTCGACCTCCTTCCGGTCCTGGCTCGGGAGCGGATCCAGGAGGTGATCATCGCCGACTCGGACTTCCCGCAGGACAAGGCGGTGGAGCTGGTCGACCTGTGCCACCGGCACGGCGTGACCGTTCAGGTGGCGCCCTCAACGATGGAGATCCTGATCGACCGAGGGGAGTTCGTGCCCGGGGAGTCGGTACCGCTGTTCAAGCTCCGGCCCCCGGTTTTCGAGGGAATCGACTACGCGCTGAAGCGGACGTTTGACCTGGTCATTTCGGTAGTCCTGCTACTCCTGCTCTCGCCCGTGCTGCTGGCCATCGTCGTCGCGGTCAAGCTCACCTCCTCCGGGCCGGTGATTTACCGCTCGGTTCGTCCGGGGATGGCGGGCCGGGCGTTTGATTGCTTCAAGTTCCGCACCATGCGCGAGCACTCCGAGCAAATTCAGTCCGAGCTCGAATCCCTCAACGAGCAGACGGGCGCCCTGTTCAAGATCCGTCGGGACCCCCGCCTGACCGCCCTGGGCCGGTTCCTGCGCCGGTTCTCTCTGGACGAGCTCCCGCAGCTGGTAAACGTTGTCCGGGGCGAGATGTCGCTGGTCGGCCCGCGGCCGCTTCCCATGCGCGACTTCAACCGCCTGGAGGACTGGCACAAGAAGCGCTACCTCGTGCTCCCGGGCATCACCGGACTGTGGCAGGTGTCCGGCCGCTCCGAGCTGGACTTCGACGACCTGGTCCGGCTGGACTTCCTGTATTTGGAGAGGTGGTCGATCATGCTCGACCTCTCGATCCTGCTGAAGACGATCCCGGCCGTGCTCAGCCGGCGAGGAGCCTTCTGAGCACGTAGAGCCGGGCATACAACGGCGGGCGCAGTGGCGCGGTGCGCGGGGCGCGGGACGGGCGGGCGGGCGCGGGTGCAGCGTCACAAAGCCCGCATCCCGAGCGGCGCTTAGTGACGCCACACCGTTATAGGGCCACCAACGTCACCGAGCGTCTGCGCTCCCGCGCGTTTCGTGACGCCAGACGGCACCCCTCCCCCACGCCGGCCCAAGCGGCCCCCTGGCGGCGACGCTGGAAGCGGCGCGCGGCTAGACCCCTTATCCTCGGCCGGCATGCCGCCCACCGACCGGTTCGTGATCAGCTTCGCGGCCGAGCCGCCGCAAGAGGGGCTCCCCTACGGCCGCTGGGCCGAGACCCTCAAGGGCCAGTT
>JBPYDM010000092.1:0-12591 GCA_051986255.1 Solirubrobacteraceae bacterium
GTATCGCCCTACCGACCGGTGTGGCTCGGTCTGGGGACGCTGTCCTTCGATCTGATCCTGGCCCTGGTCATCACCAGCCTGGCGCGACGCCGCCTGGGCTACCGCTCCTGGCGAGCCATCCACTGGCTGGCCTACGTCAGCTGGCCCGTCGCCATCCTGCACACGCTGGGCACGGGCACCGATGTCAAGCAGTGGTGGCTGCTCCTGCTCACCGTGGCCTGCATGCTGGCCGTGCTGGCGGCCGCGGTGGTCCGCCTGGGAGCGATCGACCGCAGTCGGGGATCGCTCCGCGTCGGCGCGTACGCCCTCTCGGTGATCACGCCGATCGGCATCGTGGCCTTCGCCCTGGCGGGTCCGCTCCAGCACGGCTGGGCTCGCCGGGCCGGCACTCCGGCCCGCCTGCTGGGCGCAGCAGCCACGGCTGCGTCGAGCCATGCTCCCGCGGCCACTACGCCGACAAGTACCGCGCTCCGCGGCCCGTTCTCGGCCTCCCTTTCGGGGAACGTGTCCCAGAAGACAGCAAGCGGTGGGGTGATCGTGCAGCTCCAGCTCCGGCTAGCCGGCGCGGTCAAGGGTCTGCTGAGAATCAGGATGGGCGGGCAGCCGCTGCAAGGGGGCGGTCTCACCCTGGTCGGAAGCCAGGTTTCCATGAGCGCGGTGGGAACACCCGCCGCGTTCGAGGGCCGGATCCTCAACCTCGAGGGAAACCACTTTCTGGCCCGAGTGGCCGATAGCGGCGGAGCCGCGCTGAACCTGAACGCCAACCTGAACATCGACCAGCAGAACGACACGGTGACCGGGAGCCTGTTGGGGTCGCCCGTGGGAGGCGGGAGATGACCCCGGCGTGGCTGGAAGGGCATCCCGGCCTGCCCCGGCTACTGGCCGGGTTGGATTCGAGCGGGGGCGCGATGACCCTGGCCGAGCACATGCGCGTGCACGGGGAACTGCCGCGGCGGAACCCGCACGAGCTGATCGACGCCATCGACCGCAGCGGCCTGCGTGGGCGCGGCGGCGCGGACTTCCCCACGGCCCAAAAGCTCCGGACCCTGGCTGCTGCCCGGCGCGTCAGCGCCCTGGTGGTCAACGGGTCGGAGACTGAGCCCGCCAGCGCTAAGGACCGGCTGCTGCTGACGCGCTTGCCCCACCTGGTACTGGACGGGGCGGTTCTGGCCGCCGACGCCGTGGGCGCGCCGGAGGTGATCGTTCAGGTCGGCCAGGGTGCCGCCGGGTCGCTGGCGTCGCTGGAGGCGGCGCTGGCCGCCCGGCCCGACGATCCCGTGCCGGTCTCGCTGGTGGCTGCTCCCGAGGGATACGTGGCCGGCGAGGAGAGCGCGGTCGTCCACTACCTCAACGGTGGCCAGCCCCTGCCCACGTTCGTCCCCCCACGCCCGTTCCAGAAGGGCTACCGTCGCCTCCCCACGCTGATCCAGAACCCGGAGACCCTGGCTCAAGTGGCGCTGGTGGCCCGGTTTGGCGAGCGCTGGTACCGCGAGCTGGGCACCAGCGTCGACCCGGGGTCCGCGCTGGTCACCATCTCGGGCGCGGTGGTCGCCCCCGGGGTGTACGAGCTGGCCTTCGGCACCCCGATGAGCGCTCTTCTCGAGGCCGCCGGAGGCCAGACGGAGCCGCTCCGGGCCCTGCTCGTGGGTGGCTATTTCGGCACCTGGGTCGAGGCTTCGCGCGCGCTCGATCTGCGGCTGGCTCGGGAGGATCTGCGCTCGGTGGGATGCTCGCTGGGCGCTGGTGTGCTGATAGCCCTGGGTGACACCGCCTGCGGTCTGCACGAAAGCGCCCGGGTCATCGACTACCTGGCTCGGCAGTCCGCCGGGCAATGTGGCCCGTGTACGTACGGTCTGCGGGCCATAGCCGACTCGGTCAACGCTCTGGCCAGCGGAGTGGCGCACCCCCGGGAGGCGGAGCGAATCACCCACTGGTGTCACGAGGTGAGGGGCCGCGGCGCCTGTCATCACCCAGATGGCGCCACCCGTTTCATCCTGAGCACGCTCGACGTATTCAGAGCGGAGGTCGCCGACCATCGCGAATACCACTGCCGGGCCGAGCCGGCTGGATTCCCCGTGGGCGGCGCCACGGTGCGCGAGCAGGCAGCCGCGGGACGGCGATGATCCGGTACGTCCCGCACCCGCACCACGCCTCCCTCCGGCTGCCATGAGCGTCCGCCTGAAGGTCAACCCGATCGCCTGCGAGGCCCACGCCCTGTGTGTCGAACTGCTCCCCGAACTGATCCGGCTGGACGACTGGGGCTACCCGATCATCGAAACCGACCACGTCCCGCCGGAGCTGATGGGACTGGCCGAGCGGGCGGTGGATGCTTGCCCCACCCTGGCGCTCATCCTGGAGGACGATCCCGAGTAGTCAGTCAGCCGACCGGCGGTCCCGGTTCTGGCGGAGGCGCGTCGCCGGGCGGCACCAGCTCGCGCTGCCACCAGCCGACGTCGTGCCAGCGCCCGTTCTTCCAGCCGATCCGCCGGTACACGCCGACGGCCTGGAAACCCACGGCCTCGTGCAGAGCCACGCTGGCCTGGTTGGGCAGCGTGATCCCGGCGCACACCGTCCGCACCCCCTGGGCGATCAGCAGCTCGAACAGCTTCTCGTAGAGCGCACGGCCTATGCCCCGGCGCTGCTGGCGCCGCGCCACGTACACCGCCACGTCGGCGGCCCAGCGGTAGACAGCCCGCTCACGGTGCCGACTGGCGTAGGCGTACCCGGTCACGGTCCCGTCGTCCTCGGCCACCAGCCAGGGGTACCGGGATGAGATCTGCTCGATGCGCCGGGCCAGCTCGGCGGCGTCGGGCACTTGCTGCTCGAAGGAGATCGCCGTGTCCCTGACGTAGGGCTCGTAGATCTCGGCGCAGGCGGCGGCGTCGAGCTCGGGATCCGCGTGACGGATCCGCGGAGCCATGCTCAAGGGCCGAGCGGACCACGGGCGATGGCCTCGCGCCGCCCGCGCAACCGGGCCGGTCCGGTCACCTGAAGGCTCACGGGCATGAGCGGCGTGAGGCTCCGCGAGAGCCGCCCCAGGGCCCGGAACTGGGCCTCGTCCACGGCCCCCCAGCGGATCCCGAGACGGGTCCGCAGGTCGGAGCTCATCAAACCCACCCCACCCAGCCGCAGCACCTGGGAGGCGGGCAACCGGAGGGCTCTCCAGACCAGGTCCGGGATCGAAACGGGGGGAGGGGGCGCGCGGCGCAGGGCGGCCAGCACCCGGTCCACCGCCGCGGTGGGCTCGAGCTCGTGGGCGGTCATGCGCGCGAAATACTCGCGGAAGGCCGGCCAGCTCGCCGGCATGTCCTGCTCGCGCACGCCGATCAGCCGCCCCAGCCCGCGACACTCCCGATAAAGGCGCTCGATCTCGGGCGGGCTCATGGGCCGTCCGAAGGTGGCGTGGCCGGCCACGTAGGCTTCGATCAGGGTGGCGTGAACCCAGGCGTAGGCCTCGGGCTCGAGCGCGTGATAGGGCTGGCCATCTTCGCGGAGACCCCGGAACTGCTGGTGAAGCGCCCGCAGGCGGCGGCCGGCAGCCACCGCGTCTCGGCCCCCGTAGACGAGCACGGTCACGTAGTCGAGCGTGGCCATCAGGCGCTCCCACGGCCGGTGCTCGAAATCCGAGTAGTCGCGCACCCCGGCCGCGACGGTCGGGTGTGCCACCTGGAGCAGCAGCGGATAAAGCACGGCCGCGTTCAGACGGACGTCGCTGGCGCAACGCCAGACCACCGAGTCAGGCCCGGTGAGGAACCCGTCCACCTCCGCGTTGGCTGGAAACAGCCGCCCAGACATCGCGGGCACGGATTCTAGGTGGGAGCGACGACGGAGGTGCCGGGCTGGTCTCGCTCCGGCACGCCCGTCTACGATCCCCCCGATGTCCCTGCTGACCCTGACCGACGAGCAGCGCGCGTTTGTGGAGTCGATCAGGGACTTCGCCCGCCGCGAGTGCGGCACGCGTGAGCAGCGCCAGGCCCTGACCGATGGCGGCCGCGAGCCCCACAACCAGTCCCTGTACGAGCGGATGGCCAAGCTGGGCTGGCTGGGGGTGACGATCCCCGAGAAGTACGGCGGTTCGGGGGGCGGAGCGATGGAGCTCTGCCTGCTGCTCGAGGGGATCGGGCGAGGCCTGATCCCGGTCGGCTTCATCGGAGTGAGCATGATCGTGGCCGGAGCGGTCAGGCGCTCTGGCACCGAGGATCAGAAGCAGGAGCTGCTCGGCGGGATCGCCGCGGGGCACGTGGAGGCGATCGCCATGTCAGAGCCCGAGTCGGGCTCGGACGTGGGCTCAATCTCCTGCCGGGCCGAGCGGTCCGATGCGCGCTACCTGGTCAATGGCCAGAAGACGTGGATCACCGCCGCCCACGCTGCCGACCACATACTGCTCGTGTGCCGCACAGAGCGCACGCCCGACAAGCACCAGGGGCTGTCGATGCTCTCCGTCCCGGCGGGGACCGAGGGGATCGACGTCCGCGGCATCGACACAATGGCCGGGCGCGAGGTCAACGACGTGTTCTTCAGCGACTGCCGTGTGCCGGCCGACCGGCTCATCGGGGTGGAGGGAGAGGGCTGGCGCCAGCTCATGGCCGGGCTGAACCACGAGCGACTGATCCTGGCCGCTCAGGCGCTCGGCGGCGCGCAGCGAGCCTTCGACGATGTTCTGGCCTACGTCAAGGAGCGCAAGCAGTTCGGCCAGCCGATCGGATCCTTCCAGACCATCAAGCACCGGCTGGCTGACCTGGCCGCCGAGCTCGAGGCCACCCGGCTGCTGGTGTACGACGTCGCCGCCAAATCTGACGCCGACCCGCAGCGCACCCTGCCCCGCGAGGCCTCGATGGCCAAGCTCAAGGCCAGCGAGCTGGCCAAGCGGGTCACGCTCGAGGGGATGCAGATGATGGGTGGCTACGGCTACGCCACCGAGTACGGGATGGAGCACCAGGTCCGGGTGGCGCTGGTGACCACCATCTATGGGGGAACGAGCGAGATCCAGCGGGAGATCATCGCCCGGACGCTGGGGCTATAGGTCGAGGCCCCGTATGGCCAGGGACGAAGACGAGATCCGTTCATCCCGTCTGCGGCGCGCCGCGAGCATGGCCGGGACCGCGGCTGCGGTGGCCGCCCGCGAGGCGGCGGCTCGGGCCATGTTGCTCGGGGGCAACTCGGAGGATCGTCGGGCCCGAGCTTCCCAGCAGCAGCTGAAATCGGCGGAGATGCTGGTCAAGGTGCTGGGGAGCATGCGGGGGGCGGCCATGAAGGTGGGGCAGACGCTGTCGGCCGTGGACCTGGGGCTGGTTCCGGAGGAGATCCGGCCCCAGTTCCAGGAGATCCTGGCCGCGCTCCAGCAGGACGCCGAGCCGGTCTCGTTCAGATCGATCCGCAGGGTGATCGAGGCGGATATGGGGGAGCTGCTGAGTCAGACGTTCGCTGACTTCGACGAGGAGCCGATCGCCGCCGCATCGATCGGTCAGGTGCACCGGGCGGTGCTCGACGGTGGGCGCCAGGTGGCCGTCAAGGTCCAGTACCCCGGCATCGCCGAGGCGATCCACGCCGACATGCAGAACCTGCGACTGAGCCTCAAGCTGCTCAACGTAATCGCGCCCGGCGTTGACACCGTGGCCATCGCCGACGAGATCCGGGAGCGCATCAGCCAGGAGCTCGATTACGAGCTCGAGGCCTCAAACCAGCGCTCCATGGCCCGGGCGTACCGCAGCCATCCGTTCATCGTCGTCCCGGACGTGATCACCGATCTGTGCCGCGAACGCGTGCTGGTGTCAGAGCTCATCGTCGGGGCCCGCTTCGCCGAGGTGCGCGATCGGCCCGTCGAGGCGCGAAACCGGCTGGGGGAGATCCTGGTCCGCTTCTACATCAACGGTCCCTTGCGCCACCGGCTGCTCAACGGCGACCCGCACCCGGGCAACTCGCTGTTCATGGGCGACGACCGGGTGGCCTTCCTCGACTTCGGCTTCTTCAAGACCATGTCCAACGAGGAGGTGGCCCAGCTGATGGCCTCCACGCGCGCCACCTACGAGCACGACGCCCAGGCGCTGTTCGACGTGATCTCCGGACTGGGCGCGCTGCCGCCCGATCCGGCCCTGGCCGAACCGTTCCTGGAGGCGTATGAATCGATCTTTGGCTGGCTGCTTACCGACGAGGTGGTGAGCATCGACGGCTCGGCCACCGGCGCGATGATGCGGGCCTACAGCCGGCTGCGCGACGCCGAGCAGTTCCACTCGCTCACGCTGCCCGCCGAGCACTTCGTGCTCCTGCGCGCGGTGATGCTCCTGATCGGCCTGCTCGGTCAGCTCCAAGCCCGGGGCAACTGGCTCACGCTGGCCCGGGAATGGCTGCTGGGCGACGAGCCGCGCACCGATCTCGGCCGGTTGGAGGCGGAGTTCTTCTCCGGGCGGCCGTACCCGACGGCGCGGACTTAGAGCCTGTCTCAAAACCCTGGCACCCCGGTTTTTGAGACAGGCTCTTAGCCTGGATCCCCGGGGCGGGCCGCGGCCGCCTTTGGGATTGGTGTCGACTGCACCCGCCTACATGTACATCCCTGAGAACTGCCCGCCGGTGACGTTGATCACCTGGCCGTGGATGTAGTTGGCCCAGGGGGAGCAAAGCAGGAAGATGCCTCCGGCCGCCTCGGCCGGGGAGCCAGGCCGGCCCAGCGGTATGAGCATCGCGGCCATCCCCCGCAGCTGGTCCGGGATCCCCAGCTGAATCTTCTCGCCCTCGACCTCCCACACATTAGCGTCGTCCTTGGAGGCGGTCAGCCGGGTCTCGATATAGCCGAAGGCCACGGCATTGACGTTGATCTTGAACTGACCCCACTCCTTGGCCAGCGTCTTGGTCAGCCCAACCACCCCGGCCTTCCCCGCGGAGTAGTTGGCCTGCCCCGCGTTGCCCATCGTCCCCGAGACGGAGGTGACGTTGACGATCTTCCGGAACACCTCCCGCCCCTCGTCGCGCTCCGCCTTGGCCGGCTCACGCATGTGGGGAGCCACGGCGCGGCACATGCGAAACGGCACGATCGTGTGGATGTCCAGCATGCGCTGGAACCAGTTGTCGGACATCTTGTGGATGGGAGCGTCCAGCGTATAGCCGGCGTTGTTGACCAGGATGTCGACCCGGCCCCACTCATCGATCACCTTCTGCACCAGCTCGTCCGGCACCCCCGGCTTGGTCAGGTCACCGCCAAAGACCAGCGTCTCACCGGAGATCTCGGCGGCCGTCTGCTCCGCCACGTCCGCGTCCAGGTCGTTGATCAGGACGCGCGCGCCATGCTCAGAGAGAAGCTCGGCCGTGGCCCGGCCGATGCCCCGGGCCGAGCCGGTGACGATCGCCACCTTGTCCTCCAAAAGTGCCATTTCAACCTGCCTTTCGTGGAATTGGGGAGGCCGATCATGCCAAGATCGGTGCAATCGGATGGAGGTCAGCCCGTCGCTCCCGCTCAGCCAGGCCCGGCGCCAGCGCATCATCGCCCGGATCCGAGCGATCCCGGAGGGATTCGTCCGCACCTACGGCGACATCGAGCCGGGCGCCCCGCGTCTGGTGGGTCACGTGCTGGCCACTACCCCCGGACCGGCCGCGCAGGAGCTGCCCTGGCACCGCGTGGTCCGGGCCGACGGCAGCCTGGCCAAGGGCCGGCGACAGCTCGCGCTCCTGCAGCGCGAGGGCGTCCCGACCCGGGCCGGGCGGGTGGACATGCGCCGGGCTCGGCTGCCGGACGAGTTGGCCAGCTGACGGCCGGCGTCAGATCAGTCGTACGGCGCGTACCGGTGATGCAGCATCAGGTCGTTGCCATCCGGATCGGTGAAGAAGGCCATGTGACAGACCCCGGTGTCGAAGGTCTCGCCCAAGAACTCGACGCCCTTGGCCTCGAGCTCGGCGCGTGCTTCTCCGACGTCGTCGACGTGGAGGGCGAGATGTCCGTTCTTCTGCGGGGCGAACTCCATGCCGAGTCGTGCCGGCTCCCAGATGGTGAGGCACGTGTCGCCCGCCCAGAACTCAAACCGGGCATGCTCATCGGGCCGCAGCCCGAGCGCCTGGTCGTAGAACTGCCGTGAGCGTTCGGCGTCGGTGGAGGGGATGGCAACGAAGTCCAGCTTGGCGATCATGACTAGACCTCCTCGGTGGGGGACCGGCCCCGGCACCGTACCGCAACGGCCAGTCCAGGACGGATAGAGTCGGGCTCTCCGGATGCCGTGCCCGCCCGATCCGAGAACGATGAGCGCCCGCCCATGAACGCCAAGGCGTGGATCGCGGAGTTCGCGCGCGCCCTGGGCACCGAGCCGCCAACCCCCCAGGAGTTCAGCCAGCTGCTCGACTTGGCCGGCGAAGCGGCGCACTCATCCGAGCGAGTGGCGGCGCCGGTGGCCTGCTGGGTAGCGGCTCGGGCCGGGGTATCGCCGGCCGAGGCGCTCCAGAAGGCCCGCGAGGTACCCCCGGATGGCTGAGGCGGCCATCTCGCAGACCGAGCGCGAGCACGACATCGTCCTCTTCGGGGCCACGGGGTTCACCGGGGCCCTGACCGCCGAGTACCTGGCCGCCCACGGCGACCCCGGAACGCGCTGGGCCCTGGCGGGACGGAACCGGTCAAAGCTCGAGGCTGTGCGCTCGCGGCTCGGCGCCGATCAGGCCGACCTGCCACTGCTCGAGGCCGACGTGAACGACAGCGAGTCGCTGAGAAGGCTGGCGGAGTCCACCAGGGTGGTGATCAGCACGGTCGGCCCGTACATCCGCTACGGCGAAGGCCTGGTGGCGGCCTGCGCGGCCGTCGGGACCGACTATGTCGACCTGACGGGCGAGCCCGAATTCGTCGATCTGATGTGGCTGCGCTATCACCGGCAGGCCCAGAGCACCGGGGCCAGGCTCGTGCACTCCTGCGGGTTTGACTCGATTCCGTACGACCTGGGCGCATTGTTCACCGTGAACCATCTGCCCCAGGACGTGCCGATCAGCCTGGAGGGCTTTGCCCGCATCGGGGGCACGTTCTCGGGCGGCACCTACCACTCGATGATCGAGATCATGGGACGGTTGCGCCAGGGAAGGGATGTGGGGCGGGAGCGCCGCGAGCGCGAATCACGGCCCGCCGGCCGGCGAGTCCGGGGGGCGGCCGGATCGCCGCGCCACGACCAGGCGGCCGGAGGATGGGTCGTCCCATTCCCGACCATCGATCCCCAGACGGTGCTTCGTTCGGCTCGCGCCCTCGACAGCTACGGCCCAGACTTCACCTACAGCCACTACCTGGTGGTCACGCGCCTCCCGGTCCTGGCCGGGATGGCGGCCGGTGCGGTCATGGTCGTGGCCCTGGCCCAGCTACCCCCGACGCGCGAGCTGCTGTTGAGGCTGAAGGATCCGGGGGAAGGGCCCTCACCCGAGGAGCGCGACAGGTCCTGGTTCCGCGTGCGTTTCCGGGCCCGGGCGGGCGGCCCGGAACTGCACACGCAGGTGTCGGGCGGAGACCCCGGGTACAGCGAGACCTCGAAGATGCTGGCCCAGTCCGCCCTCTGCCTGGCTAACGATCAGCTCCCGGAGACCTCGGGCCAGGTCACTCCCGCCGTGGCCATGGGCCAGTCGCTCATCGACCGCCTCCAGCGGGAGGGGATCCGGTTCGAGGTGCTGGAGCGGTGACGGTGCTCCCGTTCCGTCCCCAGGCGTATTCGGAGTCCGTCAACCGGAGGGCTTCCTGATGGCATACCACTGGACCGCCAGAGATATTCCCGATCAGCGTGAGCGGATCGCCGTGGTCACCGGGGCCAACAGCGGCATAGGCTTGGTCACCGCTCGGGAGCTGGCCCGGGCGGGGGCGACGGTGGTCATGGCCTGCCGGAACACCGACAAGGGCGACGCGGCCGCCGCCCGGATCCGAGACGACGCGCCTTCAGCCGCGGTCACAGTGGAGCGTCTGGACCTGGGCGACCTCGGATCCGTCCGGGAGTTCGTCGAGCGCTATGCCACCGGTTATGAGCGGCTCGACCTCCTGATCAACAACGCCGGGATCATGGCGGCCCCACGTCGCCTGACCGCCGACGGCTTCGAGAGCCAATTCGGGACAAACCACCTGGGTCATTTCGCGCTCACCGGCCAGCTTCTCGGCCGCCTGCTGGCCGCCCCGGAGCCCCGTGTGGTCACGCTGTCCAGCGGCGCCCACCGGACGGGCAGGATCAGGTTCTCCGACCTCCAGGGTGAGCGGCGCTACGTCAGGTGGCTGGCCTACGGGCAGTCCAAGCTCGCCAACCTGATGTTCGCCCTGGAGCTCCAGCGCCGGGCCTCGGAGGCCGGCACCGGCCTGAAAAGCATGGCCGCCCACCCGGGCTACGCCCGTACCAACCTTCAGTTCGCCGCCCCACCGGTATACGAGCAGGCGCTCATGGCCGTGACGAACCTCCTGATCGCCCAGAGTGCCGAGATGGGAGCCCTACCCACGCTGTACGCGGCCACCGTCTCCGACCTGCCCGGCGGCTCGTTCGTAGGGCCGGACGGGCTGTTCGAAGGGCGTGGCTACCCGCACATCGTCACGGGCGCCCATAGGGCGTACGACCAGGCGACCTGGCGCCGCTTGTGGGAGGTATCGGAGGAGCTGACCGGCGTGCACTACGACTTCCCAGCAGCTACGGCTCCCGTGTGAGCGAGACCGGCCGGCCCGAGCCGCCCATTGACGTGCGTGCCGACGGCGCGGCCGCGTTGGAATGGGCGGCCAGCTACCTCGAGCGGGTCCGTCAGCTGCCGGTGCTGGCCCAGGTGAAGCCCGGAGAGATCCGGAGCCGTCTGCCCGCCCGTCCGCCCGAAGAGCCCGAGCCATTCTCCGCTGTGTTGCGCGACCTGGACGAGGTACTCCTGCCGGGGGTGACCCATTGGCAGCATCCCCGCAACTTCGCCTACTTCGCCGTCAGCGCCGCCGAGCCGGCGATCCTGGCCGAGCTGCTGGCGGCCACGCTGAACTCGGTGGCCATTCTCTGGCGCACCGCTCCGGCCTCCACCGAGCTGGAGGGGCTGGTGCTGGACTGGACCGCCCAGCTCCTCGGCTTGCCGGCGGGCTGGCACGGTCATATCGAGGACACCGCCTCGACGTCCACGCTGGCCGCCATCATCGCGGCTCGGCGCGCCACCGGACGCGACGAGGTGGTGTCCTCGGAGCAGGCGCATTCCTCCGTGGACAAGGCTGCCCGCATGCTGGGCATGCGCCAGCGCAAGGTACCCTGCGACGAGTCCTTTCGCCTGCGGCCGGACGCGCTGGGGGACCTGACTGAAGCGGCCTGCGTCGTGGCCACAGTGGGGACCACCGCCACCACGTCGGTCGACCCGGTGCCCGCGGTGGCCGACGCCTGCCAGCGCTCGGGCACCTGGCTGCACGTCGATGCCGCCTACGCCGGCGCGGCCATGGTCTGTCCTGAGCTCCGCTGGGCCTTCGAAGGGGTGCAGCGGGCGGACTCGCTGGTGGTCAACGCCCACAAGTGGATGCTCACCCCGATGGACTGCTCGCTGTTCTGGTCCCAGCGCCCGGACGCGCTGCGCGACGCCTTCAGCCTGATCCCGGAGTACCTGCGCACCCCCGACGCCGAGGACGCACTCTCACTGAGCGAGTACGGGCCGGCGCTGGGCCGCCGGTTCCGCTCGCTGAAGCTGTGGGCCGTGCTGCGCTGCCTGGGAGCCAGCGGCCTGCGCCAGCACATCCGGCTGGGAATCGAGCTGGCGACGCTGTTCGAGGGCTGGGTCAGGGAGGAGGCGGGGTGGGAGCTGTGCGCGCCGCGCCCGTTCTCGGTCGTGTGCTTTCGGCTGGAGGGGCCGGATGAGCGCAACCAGGAGCTGCTGGCGCGGGTCAACGCCAGCGGAGATATCTTCGTTTCGCACGCTGTGCTGAACGGGCGGTACGTGTTGCGGTTGGCGGTGGGACAGATGCGAACGAGCGAGGAGGACGTCAGGTGGGCGTGGGAGGTGCTGAGAAGGGAAGCCTCAAGGCTGGCTTAGCCCGGTTCGCGGGCTGAGCTTGACTCCGCCGGCGCGGCCCGCTACGTTCGCGAAGGGGCCGTAGCAACTGAAGGAGGGGGCATGACCTCGTTGGTTCGGTGGGCGCGGAGAGCGCCGGTTGGAGCTGCCGCGGCGACGATTCTCGCCCTGGTGCTGACGAGCTCCGCCCTGGCGGGCGGGAGCAGCGTCAAGATGAGAATCCCCCGGGTGACGGTTGACAAGCCGTACAAAGTCACGATCACCGGATTCGCCGGCCAGTCAGCACGCCTCTATCTCTGGCTGGACTTCGCCAAGTGCGCCGCGAACCCCGCCGGCGAATACACACGCCTAGATCACACCGCCAACGGCCTGTATTGGAAAACGCCCGTAAAGGGCCGCTTCGAGAAGGTGTCGAGGTGGGAAACGCACGTGCGTCGCCCCGACCATGCCTGCGTCTATCTCCAGACGTGGTCCGCGCCTCTGAACTCCGCGGGCGGGCTCCTGGCCCAGAAGTTCATCAGCTTCGCCATCCACTGACCTCGGGAGCGGCACGCGGGTTGGCCCGAGCGGTCGAGCGGTGGGCCGGGCTCTGGTCGCTACCTCTGCCCGCGGCGGGCGGTCACCTCGATCTCGACCTTCATGCGC
>JBPYDM010000093.1:0-19864 GCA_051986255.1 Solirubrobacteraceae bacterium
TGGGCCAGCGCCCGATCCCGATCCTCGGGGGGTCGGTGGGCACGCTTGCCTTTGACCTGGCGGTCCTTGGGGTGTCCTTTAAGGCGGTCGGCTACACGCCGCCGTTCGGCGTGCTGGTGATGGGATACCTGATCGGTCAGCTAGGAGGGAACGTGCCGGTGCCCGGCGGGATCGGTGGCCTGGACGCCGGTCTCATCGGTACCTTCGCTCTTTTCCATCAACCTCTGGCCCCCGCCACCGCCGCGGTCCTCATCTATCACACGATCTCTCTGTGGATCCCGGCACTGCTGGGCAGCGTGGCTTTTGTACAGCTGCGCAACACCCTGCGCCACGCGGTGCAGCCGGCGGCCATCTGCATGCCGCTGATCGAGCCGATTGAGCCGGTGAGCCGGGACGCAGTGGCTGCCTGACCAGCGGCAGCCGACCCGTTGCCGCCTCACCGGCGGTCAGGCGGGCGTCGCGGTGACCTTCAGTCGGGTGGGCACCTTCAGGGGAACCCACACGTGGAAGGTGGTTCCCTGATCGCCGGTGTCAAACGACAACGAGCCTCCGTGCCTCTCCTCGACTATCCGTCTGGCGGTGTCCAGCCCCAAGCCCGTGCCGTGACCCACGTCCTTGGTGGTGAAGAATGGCTCGTAGATCCGCGAGCGCACCTCGGCGGGTATGCCAGGCCCGGTGTCGGCGATATCGACGCGGATGCAGTCGCTGTCCGGCCGGGTCCTCAGCGTGATCGTGCCCTCGTGTCCGACTGCCTCGATGGCATTGGCGAGCAGGTTGGTCCACACCTGGTTGAGCTCCGAGCCGTACACCGTCACCGGGGGGAGTGAGCGGTCGTAGTCTCGCTTGATCTCGATCTGTGTGTGCTTGAGCTTGTGGCCCAGGACTTTGAGCGTGGTCTCGAGTCCCTCATGGATGTCGGTCTCCAGCAGACCCCCGCGATCCATGTAGGCGTACGCCTTGACTGCCGAAACCAACGAGCTCATTCGTTCGGTCGCCTCGCGCAGGTCGCTGACCAGCCGCTGCGCGTTCAGCGAGGCGGCCACGGAGCGCAAGGCCGCCGGGGTGGCCGGCCCGGCCAGCGCCTGCATGCGCTCGAACCAGGCATGGTCGAGGTCGGCCGCCGCCAGGGGCTCGGCCACCGACCAGGCGTCCGGCATGTCCAGCCCCTCCAGCCACTCCCGCATGTGGTCCTCGCGATCGCTCGCGTCGAGGGCCGACAGGGGTCCGCGCTGCGCGCACTGATTCAGCGCCCGCTCGCGCAACTCGGCGATCTGCCCGGCGGCCTCGCGTCCGATGCCGGCATCCACAAACTCTCTGAGGGTCGAGCCGATCACGTGCAGCGCGTCGGCCAGCTGGGCGGCCGACCGGCTGGCAGCGGCGGCCGGGTTGCCCAACTCGTGGGCCAAACCGGCGGCCATCGTGCCCAACGCGGCCAGCCGCTCCCGGCTTTGCTCGACCGCCGTCACGCGGGCCATGAGCGGGCCGACCTGGCGCATGATCCTCCGATGCACCGGCGGATAGGACAGGGCCAGGCGGCGGAAATCGTCCGCCGGAATTTCCGCCGCGCGGATCCCCGTGGCCGCGACGATGCGCGCGGGCAGCGGGCTTTCCGTCAGGGTGGGCACTGCACCTACCCAGGTGGGGGCGTTCTGATGAGCTACCGGCTCGAGCCGGTCACCATCGCGCCTGAAGACCTGAAGCTCACCTTCGAGGAGGAGTAGCAGGCCCGGGGAGGACTGCCCCTCCTCGAGGACGAGCTGGCCAGCATCTGCACTGCGCCAGCTGGCCATGGCCGCCCACTCGGCCAGCTGCTCGTCGCTCAGTTCGTCGAACAGGTCGACGGGCCGCAGGTCCGCGGCGGTGACGGGCTGTTGAGTGGTCGAGCTCACGCCTCCGCCAGATATTGATGAACCAGTGACACGGCCATCGACCCCTCCCCCACCGCGCTGGCCACGCGCTTGACCGAGCGGGCCCGGACGTCACCAGCCACGAACACACCCGGGACGCTCGTCTCCAGCGGGAACGGGTCGCGCTGGATCGGCCACCCGTCGGCCTTCGCGTCCAGGCCGGCCAGGATGAAGCCGCGCTCGTCGCGGGCCACCACGCCCGCCAGCCAGTCCGTGCGCGGCGCGGCCCCGATGAACACAAAGCAGGCGTCAACCTTCTCGAGCGTCGCGCTGCCGTCCGGCCCCTGGATGCGCAAGGCCTCCAGGTGGTCGTTCCCATCAGCCCCGACGGCCTGGCTTCGGGTTCGCACCTCGACGTTGGGCAGTGATTCGATCTGCTCGATCAGATAGTGCGACATCGACTTGGCCAGCGAGTCGCCCCGGACCAGGATCGTGACCCGGCTGGCGAAGGAGGAGAAGTACACAGCCCCCTGGCCGGCGGAGTTCGCCCCGCCGATCACCACGACGTGCTGCTCGGAGCAGCCGCGAGCCTCGGTCAGCGCCGCCCCGTAATAGATGCCGCTGCCGGTCAGCTCGGCGAACCCGGGAACGTTCAGCTGGCGGTAGGAGACCCCGGAGGCGACAAGGACGCTCGAGGCGCTGAGGCTCCCGCCTCCGGACAGCTCGACGATCCGCCCGGCGCCCTCCACACGCAGGCGGTCGGCGTCCTGAAGGGTGAGCAGCTCAGCCCCCAGGCGCCTGGCCTGGTCGGTGGCCCGGCGGGTCAGGTCGGAGCCGCTCAGCCCGGCGGGGAAGCCCAGATAATTTTCGATCCGGCTGGACTGGCCGGCCTGGCCGCCCGGGGCCTCCCGCTCTACCATGATCGTCCTGAGGCCTTCCGAGGCGCCGTACACCGCCGCCGCCAATCCTGCCGGGCCGCCGCCCACGATCACCAGGTCGTAATGCTGGGAGGCCGGCTGACCCGTGACCCCCAGGCGCTCGGCCAACTCGAGCACGGTGGGCCGCTCGAGCACGGTCCCGTCCTCGAGCAGCGCCACCGGCAGCCGGTCTTCGGGCGCCCCGGCCACCTTGAGCAGCTGCCGTGCCTCGGAGTCTCGCTCAACGTCCAGGCGGCGCCCGGGTACGCGGTTGCGGGCCAGGAAATCCCACAGATCGTGCGTGGCCCGGGAGAAGCGATGTCCGATCAGCCTCACCCCCCCGGACTCCAGGGCGGCGCCTGCTTCCCACGTGCTGAGCAGATCCTCCACGACGGGGTAGAGCTCTTCCTCGGGCGGATCCCATGGCTTGAGCAGGTAGTAGTCCAGCGACACTTCGTTGATGGCCTGGATCGCTGCCTCGGTGTCGGCGTACGCGGTGAGCAGAACGCGTTTGGCGGTCGGCACGACCTCCCGGGCCTGCACCAGATAGTCGGTGCCTGACATACCGGGCATCCGCTGGTCGGCCAGCAGCATGGCCACCTGGTCGTTGCGCCGAACCAGCTCCCGAAGGGCCTCTAGGCCCTCCTCGCCTGAGGTGGCACGCACGATCCGGTAACGCTCCCCGAATCCGCGACGGAGATCCCGGGAAACGGCGGCTAGCACCATTGGTTCGTCGTCCACGACCACGATGGTCGGGCGGTGCTTGCCCTGCTCCGTAGTTGGCTCGCGCTCAGGAGCGTGTCCGATCGCGCTGTCGAGCATCGTGCTGGCTCCATTTCAGACGGCTTTCAGATCATCCTAGCCAGCCCTGGGTGAGCCCACGGGTGCCGCGCCCGGGCCCGGTGTGCCAAGCTCACGGAAGGTGAGCCGGTGAGCGCATCCGGGGCCGTCGGGCGCAGACGCCAGCGCGGTGATGACCGCGGCACGCATCCGACCATGTCGCGCCGGCAGCGGCTGACGCTCGTCGCCGCGATCCTGGGCTCGGGGGTGGCCACGATCGATGGATCGATCGTCAACGTCGCGCTGCCGGCCATCGAGCATCAGCTGGGGGGCGGGTTGGTGGCCCAGCAATGGATCACCAACGCCTACCTGCTCACGCTGGGCTCGTTCATCCTGATCGGCGGCTCGCTGGGGGACATTTACGGTGAGCGGCGAATCTTCGCGCTTGGAGTCGGGGCGTTTGGAGTCTTTTCACTGGCCTGCGCCCTCGCGCCGACCGTCGGTGTGTTGGTAGCGGCGCGTGCGTTCCAGGGGATGGCCGGAGCGCTGCTCACCCCGAGTTCGCTGGCCGTGATCGTGGCCGCGTTTGGGCAGCGCGAGCGCGGGGCCGCCATCGGAGCGTGGACTGCTTGGGGAGCCAGCGCCGCCGTGATCGGTCCGCTGGCCGGAGGCGTGATCGTGGACAACGCGTCCTGGCGGTGGATATTCGCCATCAATATCCCGCTTGTTCTGGCCACGTTGGGGCTCATCTTGACGGCGATACCACCTGGCGGGCAGACCGGGAAGCGCCGCGTCGACGTAGCGGGTGCCGCCATGTGCGTAGTGGGCTTGGGCGGAGTGGTGTTCGCGCTGGTCGAGGAGCCCCACCACGGCTGGTCCAGCCCAGTGATCTTCATTCCGCTGGTCGGGGGCGCACTGACCCTGGCGGGCTTCCTGGCCTACGAGCGCCGGACCTCGGATCCGATGCTCGAGCTGGCACTGTTCCGACGACGCAACTTCACCGTCGCCAACCTGGAGACGCTGGCCATGTACGCCGGGCTGTCGGTCCTGTTCTTCTTCCTGATCATCTTCCTGCAAGAGGTGGCCGGCTTCCGCGCGATCGTTGCCGGGCTGACGACACTGCCGGTGACCGTCGTCATGTTCACGCTGTCGCGCCGCTTCGGAGCGCTGGCCGACCGCCACGGGCCGCGGCTGTTCTTGGCCGGCGGACCACTAGTGGCGGCGGCGGGCATCCTGCTGCTCCTCAGGACCGGCATTCATACCTCGTACGTGAGCGACCTGCTGCCCGCGCTGCTCCTGTTTGGCCTGGGGTTATCGATGACCGTAGCCCCTCTGACCGCCACGGTCCTGGCCGACGCCGACGAGAGCGATGCCGGCATTGCGTCGGCCATCAACAACGCGATCGCCCGGGTGGCCGGGCTGTTGGGCGTGTCGGTCATCGGCGTGGCCGTGTCAAGCACGCTGGTGCACGACACCTTCGCCCGCAACGCATCGTCGGTCACGGCCTTCCATCACGCGATCCTGATCGTGGCCGGCCTGGTGGCGGCGGGCGGGGTGGTGGGGCTGATCGGGATCGTCAACCCCCGGCGCCGGGTCCTGGCCGAGGCGTGCCCGGGAGGGCAGATCGTGGGGGCGCCGAAGGCCTTGACGGCCGGGTCCGGGGCCGCCGGGCTGGAGGCGGCGACCAGCCACGCGGGGGGTTAAGGGCTGGTCGGGGCCGGGGGCGGGTCGGCTGTGTCCTAGATCCCCTGCGGGAGTGGGGCGCTTACAAATGTCCTCCCCACGAAGCTGTAGCGGGTGTCGGCCGCCACCGCCCCGTCGGGCTGGATCCGCCACAGGACAGGATGGACGCGGCCGAGTGCAAGCTCGCAGATGAGCCCACCGTCGCGCGAAGGGTGCGTCCTGATCTTGCCGTTCAAGGCGCGCCACAGCCGTCCGTAGGCACGGATGGCCGCTTCGCTGACCTCGATCTCATGGCGCATGGATCCCACCGTTCGTACATCGGCAGCTTACGGCGATGGCTTCAGTGGCCCGGCGCAACCGGCAGGACTTTGCGAGGAGTTATCGATGTGCTGCGGCGTAGAGTCCGCCCGGATGAACCCGCGCCGCCCCTCGGAGTCAACTTCTGTGCTCACGGTTTGGATGGGAATCCAGGACGCCAACACCGCCGGCTACGTCCATGGAGGGGTGATCATGCGGCTGTGCGACGAGGTGGCGGGCATCGCGGCTATCCGGCACTGCGGCACGCGCGTGGTCACGGCGGGGATGGACCGGATGACGTTCCTCGATCCGGTGCACGTCGGTCAGCTCGTGACCGTGTTGGCGACGGTGAACGCGGCCTGGCACACCTCGATGGAGGTGGGCGTGCGGGTGGAATCCGAGCATGTGGCCACCAGGGAGGTCGTCCACACCTCGACGGCCTACCTGACGATGGTCGCCCTGGGCGAGGACGGCCAGCCCACGGCCGTGCCGCCGCTGGCGGTCCAGTCACCCGAGGAGCGCCGCCGCGAGCACGAGGCTCAGCTTCGCCGCGACAACCGCCTGGCCGAGCGGCAGGCGATCCTGCGCGGCCGGGCTACGTCATAGCAGCTCGGCGGCCATCTGGAACGCCTCGCTGAACGTGGGGAATTGCATGATCGTGTCCCGGAGCACGCTCAAGGACGCAGCCCCGCGTCGTTGAGCCGCGAGGCACAACCGCGCCCGCCCCGGCCGGATCCGAGGATGACGGCGTCGTAGCCGGCCGTGCCGCTCATGCTGCCGAGGTGAGCAGCGCGAGCAGCGTCTCCGCGTCATAGGACCCGCGGTGCACGGTGCCGTCGATGAACAGCGTGGGCGTTCCCATCACCTGGCCAGAGGCCAGCCCGCTCTGCACGTCACGGCCGACACGCCGCAGGATGTCGGGGTGGCCGCGGTCGTCATCGAATCGCTGCTGGTCTAGCCCCAGGGCGGCGGCGTAGTGCCGCAGGTCCTGGTCCTCCAGCGCGTCTTGGTGGTGAAACAGAGAGTCGTGCATGACCCAAAAGCGCCCTTGGACGGCGGCCGCCTCGGCCGTGGCAGCGGCGGCCAGGGCGTGGGGGTGTATCTCGGTCAGGGGGAAGTGCCGGAAGACGAAGCGAACCCGACCTTCCAGCCTCTTCTCCACGCGCTGTATCTCCCTGTAGGCCCGCCGTGAGAATGGGCATTCGTAGTCGCCGTACTCGAGAATGACGTGGCCAGAGTGGGAACCGCGGATGTGGTCGACCGCCTCGTCGAGCGGCTCGAGCGGGCCCGCATCCTCCTCGTGGGGCGAAATTTCGTCAATCATGGGAAGCCAAACTACCGGCTCGGCTAAGGTGTGATGAGACTGCGCGTCTCCTCTGGCGCCGCTTCCCGCACGAACACCCAATGCCAAGCTGCTCACATCTGGACATGATCAAGGTGCTGGACCTCCCCGAGAGCGTGGAGGGCTGCGAGGACTGCCTGCGCGAAGGCGGAGTGTGGATGCACCTACGCATCTGTTTGACCTGCGGCCACGTGGGGTGCTGCGATGACTCGCCGAACCGCCATGCCACCGCCCACTATCACGCCGAGGGACATCCCCTCATCCGCTCGCTCGAGCCGGGCGAAGAGTGGACCTGGTGCTACGAGGACGAGATCGGGATGCTGATCCCTGAGGTCCGGGGACATACCCGGATCCCGCCCTCGCCCATGCTCATGGGGTCCTGAGGGCTGCCGTAAGGCTGATGACCCCGGTCTGCCCGGGCGAGTAGCTTTGCCGGCCGCGAGCATCGCCGCCGTCATCTTCGACCTCGACGGCGTTCTGATCGACTCCGAGGCGGTGTGGAACACCGCCCGCCGGGAGGTCGCACTCAGCCACGGAGGTCATTGGGCGTCCGACGCCCAGCAGGCGATGATGGGCATGAGTTCGACGGAGTGGGCGGGGTACATGCACGACACGCTCGGCGTTTCTCTTGCACCCCGGGAGATCTCGGACGTCGTTGTGGGACGGCTCCGGGAACTCTACGAGCAGCGTCTGCCCTTGCTTCCAGGGGCGGGCGAGGCGGTGCGGGCCGCCGCCGGCCGATGGCCGGTCGGACTTGCCTCCTCGGCCAACCGGCCGATCATCGAGTTGTTCCTGGACCTGTCCGGGCTGCGGACGTGCTTCGCCGCCACCGTGTCCTCAGAGGAGGTGCGCCATGGCAAGCCTGCGCCCGACGTGTACCTCGAGGCCGCACGCCGGCTGGAGGCCCTGCCGGAAGCCTGCCTGGCCGTGGAGGACTCCACGAATGGCATCCGCAGCGCGGCCGCCGCGGGCATGAGGGTGATCGCGATTCCCAACCCCGACTTTCCCCCCAGCCCCGAGGCACTGGCGCTAGCTGAAGAGTCCCTCGGCTCGCTCACCCAGCTACCCGACCGTCTGGCGGCGTTGGCCCTGCGCTAGGCGTTCCTTCCCGCGCCGAGCTGCCAAGCTCATGTCGTGGGCCTCCTCCCTGACTACTCCCGCCAGGCCGAGCGCTACGACCAGACGAGAGCCGCCAGCCCGTCAGTCCTGCGCCCGCTCCGCCAGGCCCTGGCGGGCGCCCCCGGCCGACGACTGGTGGATGTCGGCGGCGGTACCGGGAATTACGCCCTGGCCCTGAAGCGCGAGGGTTGGGAGCCGGTGGTGGTGGACCGCTCGCCGGGGATGCTGTCCCGAGCCGCCGCCAAGGGTCTTCAGACCGTACAGGCGGACGCACAGCACCTGCCGTTCGCCGATGAGTCGTTCGACGCCGTGGCCATGATCTCGATGCTTCACCACGTCGAGGACCGCAGCGCAGCGCTGGCCGAGGCCCGGCGCGTTCTCAGACGCCGGGGGAAACTGGTGCTGATTGGTTTCACGGGTGAGGATTCCGATTCGCTGTGGGTCCTCGACTACTTCCCCATCAGCCGGAGCTGGATGGGGGCCACCCACCCGCCCCGGTCGGCTTTTCTGGAGGAGCTCCCCGGGGCCGCCATGATGACTTTTCAGTTCGCCGACATGGACGATGCCTCGCTGGCCGCACTGTCCGCCGATCCTGAACGTGTCGTTGACGCGGCCTCGCGGGGAAGCACGAGCTATTTCGAGCGGATGCAGCGCGACCATGCCACTGAGCTGAAGGCTGGATTGGCCCACCTGCGGGATGACATCGCAGCCGGGCACGCTCCCCGGCGGGCGGGCACGGCCACCGTGCTGAGCTGGACGAAGCCAGAAGATTGACGCTGCCCCGGGCTGATCACCTAGGCGGACGGCGTCGGGTGGGGACCCGTCCCGGAGGCTGAGTGGGGCGCTCAGGAGCGCGGATGCGCGGGATTCGCCGGGTCACCGACCGCCCCGCCTTTACGGTGAGCTTTTTGCCGTGGTGGCTGATCTCCAACTCCTGCCCGGCCGCCAAAGAGTATTTGGCCTCTTTGGCGCTCACGTCCACCACCAGACTCCGGCCCTGCGCCGAGACACGAAAGACCAGGCGGGTAAGCGCCGATGGCAGCCGAGGGGCGAAGCTGAGCTCTCCGTGCTGGTCGCGCATCCCGCCAAAGCCGGCCACTGCGGCGATCCACGCCCCGGCCACCGCGGCGATGTGCACACCGTCCCGGGTGTTGTGCTCCGTGTCCTCGAGGTCGAGCAGAGCCGCTTCGGCAAAGTAATCGTAGGCCAGCTCCATATGGCCGACCTCAGCGGCTATCACCGCTTGGATGCACGCTGAGAGGGACGAGTCGCGAACGGTCAGCCGTTCGTAGTAGGCAAAGTCTCGTGCCTTCTCCTCGGCGGTGAAGGCGTCCCCGCAGAGGAACGTGGCCAATACGAGGTCAGCCTGCTTGACCACCTGCTTGCGGTACAGGTCGAAGTACGGGTAATGCAGCAGCAGCGGGTAGTTCTCAGGCGGCGTGGAGTCGAAGTCCCACTCCTGATGATCGGTGAAGGCCTCGGCCTGGGGGTGCACGCCGAGGGCCTCGTCGTAGGGGATCAGCATGTCCTGAGCAGCGTCGCGCCAGCTGGCCATCTCCTCGTCATCGACCCCCAGGGCCTGCGCCTTGTTCGGATGCCGCTCCGCCACAGCCGCCGCCGCCCTCAGGTTCCGCTGGGCCATCAGGTTGGTGTACACGTTGTTGTCGGCGACGGCACTGTATTCGTCGGGGCCGGTCACGCCGTCGATCCGGAACCGCCCCGTCGAGTCATGGTGGCCCAGGGACCGCCACAGTCGTGCCGTCTCCACCAGGAGCTCCAGGCCCACCTCGCGCTCGAAGTCCTCATCCCCGAAGATGTGGAGGTAGCGCACGACCGCGTAGGCGATGTCCGCGTTGATGTGAAACGCCGCCGTGCCCGCCGGCCAGTAGCTCGAGCACTCCTCGCCGGCGATCGTGCGCCAGGGGAAGGCCGCGCCCCGCAGTCCCAACACCTTGGCTCGGTCCTTGGCCAGCGCGAGCGTCCGGTGGCGCCAGCGCAGGGCATCGGCCGCGGCGCGGGGGGCGGTGTACGTGAGCACCGGGAGGACGAAGGACTCGGTGTCCCAGAAGGTGTGGCCGTCGTAGCCGGGTCCGGTGAGCCCCTTAGCGGCGATCGCCCGCTGCTCGCCCCTGGCGCCGGCCTGGAGGGTGTGGAACAGCCCGAAGCGAACGGCCTCTTGAAGCTCGGTGTCGCCCTCGACCTCCACGTCGGCCCGCTCCCAGAAATCGTCCAGGTAGGACCGCTGTTCGGCCAGCAACCCATCCCAACCGGTGTGCGCCGCACCGGCCAGAGCGGCCGACACCTGGTCCTGGAGGGCGGGAACGGACCGCTGGGCCGACCATCCGTAAGCCAGGAACTTGATCAGACGCAGCGGGCGGTCAGGCGCCACATCAGCGCTCACCACCACCCGACCCACGTCGTCGAAGCTCTCGGACGCGATGTTCATGTCCTCTGGTCCCTCCACGATATGGGCCATCGCCGCGGCCATGGTCAGCTGGCTGGCTCTCGTTCGGTGGACGAGGATGGCCCGATCGTCCAGCGAATCGTGCAAACAGGAGACGAGAGGTGGACCGACCACAGTGGCCGCGCGAGGATCTCCGCGGACCTCGGGCAGCGCCTCGTTGGCCACCAGCTCTGACTGCAGCACTACCTGGATCCCGTCTTCGAGGGGTTCGACCTCGTACTGGATCGCAGCCACCGCCCGCTGGGTGAACGACACCAGCCTGGTGGACCGCACCCTGACCCGGCGCCCGGTGGGTGACTCCCATTGAGCGGTTCGGTGGAGCAGGCCGGCGCGCATGTCGAGCACGCGCTCGTGGCTGAGCAGCTGGCCATAGCGGATGTCGAGGGGCTCATCCTCGACCAGCAGCCGGATGATCTTCCCGTTGGTCACATTGACCACCGTCTGACCGGCCTCGGGGTACCCGAAGCCGGCCTCCGCGTAGGGAAGGTCTCGCTTCTCATAGAAACCGCCAAGGTAGGTGCCGGGCAGGCCGAAGGGCTCTCCCTCGTCCAGGTTGCCCCGCAAGCCCAAGTGCCCGTTGGCCAGAGCAAAGATTGACTCCGTTTGGGCCAGCGCTTGCAGGTCGAGCGCGGTCTCGCGCACGGCCCACGGCTCGATAGTGAACGTCTCCTGCTTGATCACTTCGCGTCCGTCAGCTCGGCCAGGTCCATGACCACCACGTCGGCCCCGTGCTCGCGCAGCGCCTGGGCCTGGCCCACGCGGTCCACCCCCACCACCAGGCCGAAGCGACCGGCCCGGCCGGCCTCCACGCCGGCGAGCGCATCCTCGAACACCGCTGCCTGATCGGGAGCCACACCCAGGGCCCGTGCTCCCGCCAGGTAGGTATCGGGCGCCGGCTTGCCCTTCAGTCCCTCGCGCACCACGGTGTTGCCGTCCACGACCTCCTCGAACAGGTCGGCGATTCCGGCTGCTTTGAGCACGTCGTGCGTGTTGGCGCTCGAGGACACCACCGCCCGCCGCAATCCGGCGTCGCGCACGGCCCGGACGTAGCGGACCGAGCCCTCGTACGCCTCCACCCCCTGTTCGCGGATCATCTTGAGCACCAGCTCGTTCTTGCGGTTGCCCAGTCCGGCCACGGTGTCTGCTCCAGGCGGATCGGCTGGGCCACCTTCGGGCAACTCGATGCCCCGCGACCGAAGAAAGGAGCGCACGCCGTCGGACCGCGGCTTGCCGTCCACGTACTCGTCGTAGTCGCGGACCTCGTCAAAGGGGACGAACTCCTCGCGCCGCTGCTCGGCCCGCTGGCGCAGATAGGCGTCGAACATCTGCTTCCAGGCGGCGGCGTGCACCTTGGCCGTCTGGGTCAGCACGCCATCGAGGTCAAACAGGCACGCGCGCACGTCGTCAGGAAGGCCGAGCACGGCGGAGACCCTACCGGTGCCCGGGGCGAGGCCCCGGCCCGCTCCAAGCCGGTACCGTCCACGCTGTGCCGGAAACCGATGGCCACCTGACAGCCGAGAGTTACGACGTGGTGATCATCGGAGCGGGCGTCGCCGGCCTGGTGGTGACGCTCGAGCTGCTCGAAGCGCCCGGAGGACCGGACCGGCTGCTGCTCGTCGACCGCTGCGCGCCACACGAAGTGGGTGGCCTGGCCCGGGAGGCGTTCGGGGGGATGTTCATGGTGGATACGCGAGAGCAGCGGCGCTCCGGGATCCGCGACAGCGTCGAGCTGGCCCTGGAGGACTGGAACCGGATGGCCGGCTTTGGCCCAGAGGACGAGTGGCCCCGACGCTGGGCCGAGGCCTACGTCTCCCGCGCCCGCGACGAGGTGGGAGACTGGCTGAAGCGCTACGGAGTGCGCTTCTTCCCCGTGGTCAACTGGGCGGAGCGAGGCGTGTACGGCGACGGCAACTCCGTGCCGCGATTCCACCTCACATGGGGCTGCGGCAAGGCGCTCGTGGATGCGCTGTGGAGCGCCATCCAGGACCATCCGCGACGGAGCCTCCTGGAGGTGCGCCTCCGGACTCGGGTGGCCGAGCTCCTGACCGACGGCGACCGCGTCACGGGCTGCCGGATCGTCAGGGAGGACGAGCCCGAGGAAGCGGGACGTCAGGTACGCGCCCAGCAGGTGGTGATCGCCGCCGGGGGCGTGGGCGGGAACCTGGACATGGTCCGGCGCGAGTGGCCATCCGAGCTCGGGACGCCGCCGCCGGAGATCCTGATGGGCTCCCACTACTACGCCAACGGAGCCATGCACCAGGAGGCGGGTCGCATCGGAGCCAACGTCACCCACATCTCCCGCATGTGGAACTACGCCGACGCCGTGCGCCATCCGTTCCCCCGGCGACCGCTGCACGGCATCAAGCTGATCCCGCCCCGCTCCGGGCTGGTGCTCGACCCCACCGGCCGCCGCTATGGGCCCATTCCGCTCATGCCCACCCTCGACGCGCACTACGCGCTCGAGCGCATGTGCGAGGACCCGCGCGGCTACTACTGGATGGTCTGCAACTGGAAGATCGCCCGCCGTGAGCTCGACGTCTCAGGCTCCGAGCACAACCCCCAGATCCGCGAGAAGCACCTGATCCGCTTCCTGCTCTCCGTCCTCCTGGGCAAGCCGACGCTGGTCCGCCACCTCGTGGAGCACTGCCCCGACTTCGTCACCGCCGGGTCACTGGATGAACTCGGCCTGCTGATGGAGGCCGTGATGGGCGACCGGGCTCTAGACGTCGAGCAGATGAAGCGCGAGGTGCGCCACTACGACGCGACGATCGCCCGGGGCAAGGGCCTGTTCAACGACGATCAGCTCAGACGGATCGAGTCCGTGGCCAACTGGCGAGGGGACCGGCTGCGCACGTGTCGCTTCCAGGCCATCGAGGATCCCGCCGCCGGCCCCCTGATCGGCATCCGCATGACCGCCCTGGCCCGCAAGAGCCTGGGCGGGATCCAGACCGACCTGGAGTCGCGGGTGCTCCGCCCCGACGGAGGCATCGTCGAGGGCCTGTACGCGGTGGGCGAGGCCGCGGGCTTCGGCGGTGGCGGCATGCACGGCCGGCGTTCGCTCGAGGGCACTTTCCTGGGAGGCTGCGTGTTCAGCGGCCGGATGGCGGCCGGCTCGATCGCCGGCACACGCGCGGCATCAGTCTCCACGGCCGTCGCGGTGGGATAGCGGCTCGCGCCGGCTGGCGGGTCGCCGGGCGTAGCGGGCCGCCGCGATTTATGTCGCTGGATGTCGCAATAGCGACGCTCAGAGCCAAATTCACCTCGGGGGTCCCTTTCACTCGCCCCACCAGGCCCCGAGCACCCGGCGCCAGTTTCCCCAGGCGATCGCGTCGAGCTCGGCGTCGGTGAAACCGGCCTCCGTGAACGCCTCCAGGACGCGCGGTAGTCCTTCCACGCCGCCCACCTCCTTGGGGATCGTGGCTCCATCAAAGTCCGAGCCGAGCCCCACGTGCTCGGGTCCAATCAGGTCGACCACGTGGCGGGCATGGTCGGCGATCAGCTGGAGGGGCGTGTCCGGATCGTTGGCGAAGTCCGGCCGGAGGAAGGGGCAGGCGAACACGATTCCCACCAGACCACCGGACTGTCCGACAGCTTCGAGCTGTTCATCGGTGAGGTTGCGTGAGGCAGGGCTGAGTGCATGCGCCCCCGAGTGGCTGGCCACCAGCGGGCCCACGTCCAGCCGGGCCACGTCCCAGAACCCGGCGGCGTTCAGGTGGCTCAGGTCCACCAGGATCCCCAGCTCGGCGCATCGCCGGACCAGCGCCCGGCCGGCCGGCGTCAACCCCGGCCCGTGGTCAGGAGAGGACGGAGAGATGAAAGGGACGCCGTGCGCAAAGTCGTTGGCCCTGCTCCACACAGGTCCGACCGAGCGGAGACCGGCCTGGTACCACAGATCGAGCGACTCGAGACCGGGGTCGATCGCCTCAGCTCCCTCCAAGTGGAGAACCGCCGCCAGCGGGCCCTGGTCGGTGGCTGCCTGGTCGAGGTCCGCGGCGGTCCGGGCCAGACGGATGTGTCCGGAGCGCTCCAGAGCCAGCAGCCGCCCGGCCGCTGCCGTGGCGTGGCCGGCGGCCGTGGATTGAGACACCGACGCCGCGTACTCGAACTCCAACCCCCCGTCCCGGCGGGGCACGGGCTCGTCACGATCTGGCTCAGACGGCGTGAAGACGGCGAAGATGGCTCCGCGCAGCCCGCTTTGGTCGATCCGGGGCAGGTCGAGGTGACCGTCGGGCCGGCCCTGCGTGATCAGGGCATGGTCCTCGCGCGTCAGCGCGTCGTTGTGTCCGTCGAAGATGGGCCGCGTGAGGCGAAATTACCGATATCTCGCTCGCGCAGCACCGCGGCCAGAATCCCGTTGACGAATGCCGGTGCCTGAGCTCCGCAGAAGCGCTTGGCCGTCTCGACCGCCTCGTCGATCGCCCCTTCGGGGGGTATCTCCCGCTCCCCCGGGAGCGCCTCGGGATAGAGCAGCTCGGCCAGACCCACTCGTAGGATCGATCGCTCCAACGGAGCGATCCGTTCCAGGGTCCAGCCGCTGGCGTGGGCTCGGATCAACTCGTCAAGCTCGGGGTGGTGAGCCTCCACGAGCTCGGCCAGGGCCCGGGTGAAGGCGTGGGTGTCGCGGGGAAAGGACTGTTCGAGCGGCTGACCCAGCAGGTCGCTCTGGTACAGAGCCCAGATCGCCGCGCGACGCTGATCGGTCCTGCGCACGTCGAGCTCGACCCAGGCTCAGGCCCGCGAGACGTATTCGCCTGAGCGCGTGTCCACCCGCACGAGATCCCCGACGTCGATGAACAGGGGCACCTGGATCCTGGCTCCGGTCTCCAGGACCGCGGGCTTGGTCCCGCCACCCGACGCGGTGTCGCCGCGCAGCCCAGGCTCGGTCTGGGCCACGGCCAGGTCGGTGGCGCTGGGGAGCTGGATGTCCGCCGGGCGGTCGTCGATGTAGAGCACGTCGACCTCTGAGGCGTCCTTCATCCAGCGCAGCGCGTCGGTCACCGTGGCCACGGGGATGGTCAGCTGCTCGTAGGTCTCGCTGTCCATGAAGTGCGCCTCCGACTCATCCTGGTAAAGGAACTGCATGCGCCGGGTCTCCGTGCGTACGGGGCGGAACTTCTCGCCCGCCCGGAAGGTCCGGTCGATCACCGCGCCGTCGCTGGCCCGCCGCAACTTGGTTCGCACGAACGCGCCGCCCTTCCCGGGCTTGACGTGCTGGAACTCGAGGATCTTGTAGATCGTCCCCTCGACCTCGATATGGGTGCCGTTGCGGAACTGGTTCGTCGAGATCACGATGGCTGAGGGTAGCGAGGGACCACACAGCCACCGGAGCCGGGCCACGCCGGGCCCGGCTCCACCGACTAGCAGGAGACGCTGAGCGGGAGTCCGGCTATTGCTTGGCCCAACCGATGATGGCTGGGGGCGGGCCCGAGCCGAAAGCGCTCCCCTGACGTTGCACACCCGGCCCGACGGACCATGGCGGAGGAGCCCCGCGTCGGAATCCCTTACCGAACGCCTCCAGCCGGGCGCCGTTCACCAAGTCCCCGACGTGCTGACTGAACGCCTGCAGGAGGCGCTGCTCGAACGCCGGGGGGAGGCGGCCGGAGCTCACAGCTTTCTGGAGCTGGGACCTGAACGCTGCGGTGATGGCCTGCTCCAGACCGGTCTTGCTCTTGCCCCTGGCGGAGGCGATCTGAGCCAGAGTCTTCCCCGAGTTCATCTGCTGCAGAAGCTGCTTCTCCGTGAGGCCGAGATAGGAAGCGGCGCCGCTCAGCATCGCGGGCGGCCCCAACATGCCCGGCACCGGGGGCCCCAACATGCCTGGCACCGTCATGCGGAGGCCGAACCGGCCTGGGCCAACCAGGCCTGGGCCAACCATGCCAGGCAGCAACGGGAGCGGGAGACCGGGGGCCTGCTCGATTTTTTGCTTGATGGCCTTGGCCTGGTCAGGGCTGAGACGCCCCGCCGCCGCAGCCGCGTTGATCTGGTCGATGAATGCCTGCTTGAGCGCGCCGCTCAGTTGACCCGGGCTCACGTGCAGCCGATGGGCGGCATCGTTGAGGAACGCCTGCGGGGACCCCGAGCCAGACTGGCTGGCGGTGGCGGCGTAGGCGCCGCCGGCAAGTCCGCCGGCGGCCAGAACGGAAAGTGGAATGGCGATCGTTCGCTTGTGCATGGCGCCACCGTCCCAAACGTTGGTGAGAGCCGCCTAAGGAGTACATATGTAACGGCGTTACGTCCGCGTAACCGGACTGTGACCGGGCGCACAGTGTTCGCCTCTTCGTTGTCGCTACCGTTGGCCCCGACCTGATGGCGACACTCGCACGGGTCGTTGGGCTGCACCCGTATTCGGGTGGGCCCCGGATGATCACATAACGGTCGTCGAGGAATGCATCCGCACGTCGCGATGTTTGCGGCGTGGGGTGTTTCCAGCATTTGCTGCCAGGGCGTGTCGTCCACGCCCCGCGTGGCGTGCTTCCGAACGCTGGACGATCTACTCGAACCAGGGGGCGGGCGCCTGGGTCGGCTGCGGCGGCTAGCGCAAGCCACTCGTGTGCGGGCCCGGCGGTCCGCACACGAGGTGGGGGCGCTGCGCGACCGGCCCGGGGTTTGAGTCCTCATTCGGTGCTTGCATCGGGAACCGAAAGCTCGTCACGGAGGCGGGTCAGCGCCTCGCCGTATCCATCTGGACCGCGGCCCGAAATGGTGGCGATGCACAGCTCCGAGATCACCGACTGCCGCCTCCAGGGCTCTCGATTGTGGATGTCGGACAGGTGCACTTCGACGGCGGGGAGCCCGGTCAGCTCGAGGGCGTCGCGGATGGCGTAGGAATAGTGAGTCCAGGCGCCCGGGTTGAGCACGAGGCCATCGGCCAGCGCTTGTACCCGATGCAGCCGCTCCACGAACTCCCCCTCGTGGTTGGTGCGGAAAAAGCGGATCTGGAGTCCGATCTCGCTGGCGGCGGACTTGATCCGCACCTCGAGCTCGTCCAGGGTCAGCGTCCCGTAGACGGCCGGATCGCGCCGGCCCAGCTGATCGAGGTTGACCCCGTGCATGACCTCGACGCGGTTGCGCACGCTCATCAACCGACCAGCTCTCTCACCGCGGCTAGGACGGCCTCCGCCGGCACACGCTGTCCCGGCCGCGGCATCCCCGGAGCGTCCAGCAACACGAACGGGACCGGCTCCTCCCCAAGCCGCTTCTTGTCTGACCCGGTGGCGGTGAGGACCGCTTCAGGATCAACGCCGTTCATGCTCGTGGGCAGTCCGTGGGCGGTCAGCAGCGCGGCCACTTCCGCGCGCAGCTCGGCCTGCTCGGACAGGCGCAGGGCGGCCAGCAGACCCAGCGCCACCGCCTCGCCGTGGCGGTAGCGGGCGTATCCCGTCACCGCCTCGATGGCGTGACCCACGGTATGGCCGAGGTTCAGGACCTGGCGCAAGCCTCGGTCGCGCTCGTCCCGAGCCACGATCCGAAGCTTGGTGAGCACGCAGGCCATGATGATGTCCGGGCTGCGGGGGTCAGCCCCGCGGCTCACCTGCTGCCAGAGCCCGCCCCCGGCGATGAGCGCCGTCTTGACCACCTCGGCGTACCCGGCCGCCAGCTCGGCCTCGGGGAGCGAGGCCAGCACCTGGGGGTCGGCGATCACCGCGCTCGGCTGGTGGTAGGCCCCTACGTAGTTCTTGGCCTCGGGTAGGTCCACTCCCGTCTTGCCGCCGTAGGCAGAGTCCACCTGGGCCACCAGCGTGGTGGGCACCTGCACGTACCGTGTGCCGCGCTGGTACGTGGCCGCGCAGAAGCCCGCCAGGTCGCCCACCACCCCTCCGCCCAGGGCCACCACCAGGTCCGCCCGGGTTATCCGTACGCGAGCCAGCTCGCTCCACACCCCCTCGGCCTGGGCCAACGTCTTGGAGCTCTCGCCTGGCGGCACTGTGATTCGCCCGTAGACGGATTCGAGGTGCCGGCCGTAAAGGCCGCCCACTGTGGTGTCGGTGACCAGGAACCGACGGCCCTTAAGCGGCGATGGCCAGAAACGGCCGTCGAGCAACCCAGGCCCGAGGTACACCGGGTAATCGCCTGATGCGCTGGACGCCCAGATCAGCCGCGCGCCGGGCGGCAGCTCGTCCAGGGCCTCGAGCACGGGATCCAGCCGTACGCTTGGGTCCGCCGGCACCACCGCGTCGGCCAGAGCGGCGTACAGGTGCTCGCGCTCGGCCAAGAGCCGCTCGAAGTGACCTCGATCCTGAGCCAGCGGCCGGTCAGGTCCTCGCGCGCGCTCCCAGGCCGCGTCCACATCCACGTCCAGCCAGACCACTTTATGGGCACCGAGCGCGTCGCGGACAGACGCGTGCAGGACGGTCCCACCCCCAAGTGCCACGACGCTCGGCTGGGGACTCTCGAGGAGCTCGAGGGCGGCCGCCTGCTCAGCCGCGCGGAACTCCGCCTCGCCATCCTCGGCGAACACCCGGCCGATCGGTCTGCCCAGCCGCCGCTCGAGCAGATCGTCGAGGTCGGCCACCTCGAGGCCACGCGTCCGGGCGGTCAGCTGCGCCGCCGTGGTCTTGCCCGCTCCCATGAAGCCGATGAACACGAGCTTGCGCTCCCCGGGCATGTCTCTCACCGCCGGCCGGCTGGCCACCCGATCCGCCGCTCATAGGCCTCGAGGGCCGCCCGCATGTCGTCGATGTGATCGCCGCCGAGTTTCTGTCGGTAGGCATCGGCCAGCACAAGCGCCACCATCGCCTCCCCCACCACCCCGGCCGCGGGCACGGTGCAGGAGTCGGTCCGCTCGCGCAGCGCCTCCGCGGGTTCGTGGCTCTCGATGTCCACCGAGCGCAGCGGCTTGGTCAAGGTGGGCAGCGGCTTCATCCAGCCCCGAACGACGAGCGTCTCCCCCGTGGTCATTCCCCCCTCGAGTCCGCCAGCGCGGTTGGTCTCACGGTGATAGCCGCGGGCCCCGTCCCAGAAGATCTCATCGTGGGCCTGGGAGCCCGGGAGCCCGGCCACCTCGATCCCATCGCCTATCGCCGCGCCCTTGATGGCCTGGATCGACAGCATGGCCTGCGCCAGCCGGCCGTCCAGGCGCTCCTCCCAGGAGACGTGGGAGCCCAGGCCCGGGACCAAGCCAAAGGCCAGGACCTCGAACACGCCGCCCAGGGATTCGTTGGCCTTGCGCAGGCGGTCGATCTCGGCCACCATGGCTGCGCTCACCTCGGGATCGAGGCAGCGCACTGGGGACTCGTCGACGCCGTCGAAATCCGGGAGCATCGCTCGCGGCGCTCGGGGCGCTGTGATCGAGGCGATCTGGATGATGTGCGAGCGGATCTGGACGCCCAGCTCGGCCAGCAGCGCCTTGGCCACCGCGCCGCCGGCCACCCGGGCCGCCGTCTCCCGGGCGCTGGCTCGCTCGAGCACGTCGCGC
>JBPYDM010000094.1:0-3052 GCA_051986255.1 Solirubrobacteraceae bacterium
TGCGGAGCGCGGGGCACGAGTGCTCGTGATATGCAGACCGCTGAGCGACGAGGGTCTGGGGAGCCCGTCGATCGGCGGGCCCCAGCGAGATCAGGAACGGCTTCATGGGCCTCGCGAGCAGGGCGTCCTGAACGATTTCCGCTAGGCGACCAGCCCAATCACCATCGTCGCGATGCGCAAGTCAGCCGGCAGCCCAGACGAAGCTCGCAGCTGGCTCCTTGAGGGCCGCGGACGGAGCGACGTTGAGCGTTGGTCGCACACCGCTGCTCCTGGGCGAGGGTGTCGTGCCACCGATGCCCGGTGAGTCCGCCGGCTCAGCGTCGCCCTTGCCGGAACCGGAAGCCAGGGAGTCCGAGCTCGCATTAGACGAACTAGAGGCGCGACACGGCTGCCACGGCCGGGCCAGCCTGCACAGGCGTTAGACCGGCCTCAGCTGTCGATCGTGCAGCGTCACAAAGCTCACATCCCGCGCGGCGCTCAGTGACGCTACGTGGCTATAGGACCACCAACGTCACCGAGCCCCGACGGCCGCGGCCGTTTTGTTACGCCAGACGGCATCCCGGAACTACGCCAGGCGGCATCCTCGACCTACGCCACACGGCATCCTCGAGCTCCCCCGGAGCCGACCGGACGCCAGCCAACACCCCCACGATCGACCGGAGACGCTATGACGCCCCGCTCGATTAGCCCCCCAGGCCGCCGAACACCGCGAACGGATTGCCCGGGCGTACGGCATACGCCGCCGGCCCGCTCCCTTCGGTGGTGACGACCGATCCGGGAGGGGACTCCTCCTCTATCCGCTGGGCCAGCGCGGCCGCGGTGTCCTCGTCGGGCGCGCCCACCAGGACGTAGTGCCAGCGCCGAAGGCTGGGGATGCCCTCGGAGCGCAGCCGCTCGGCCAGACGGACGGCGTCGGCCCGCGAGTGGCAGTGCACCCGGACCTCGTAGTCGGGATAGCCCTGCTCGCGCGCCTCCTCGCGCTCGTGCTGCATCAGTTCAGCGTGCTCGCCGGAGACCTCCTCGGTCGTGCCGGGCAGGGGCTTGTCTGGGTCCTCCCACTCCTCGGCCACCGGATGCCACCGGGCGATTTGGGTCTCGACATTCCAATCGTTCTTCGCGGCCAGCGCGGTGACCAAGTCGCGCACCCGCTCTGCCTGCTCCCGGCTCTCCACATAGGAGAAGACATCGTCGTCGTCGTGGGACACGACCACGCGATCGGGCAGCGCGTTCTCGAGCTCCTGCTCGAGGCTGGCCGCCTCCATCTCCTCGGTCAGCTGGCGCCGGCGACCCTGTTCATGGAGGCGAATGTGCACACGCCAGTCGTCGTTCATGCCGCCACTGTAAGCGAAATGCGCGAGCGGTCTCGGTCGGCCACGAAGTTCAGAAGATCGGCAATCAGGCGGTCAGCTCAGCGGGGGCGGAGTCCAGGGCGGCCCCAATGGCAGCCACCAGCTCGCGGGCTGACGCCGCAGTGAGCTCGACGGCCACGCGCGCCGACGGTCCGTCAGCCGGGTTGGCGAAATCGATATTCAGCGTGTGCTCGGCCCGGGCATGGACAGGATGATCGAAGTACACCGTCCCACTACAGACGCGAAACCAGCTGCTCCCCGGGCCCTTGGCGCTTCCCTCGATCGCGGTATTGACGGTGGCGTAGGTACACATGTCAGCCTCCCAGATGGGTCTTGAAGAATGTGGCGATCCGCTCCCAGCCATCGATGGCGGCCTCGGGGCGGTAGGACGGCCGGTCGGTGTTGAAGAAGGCATGGCCGGCACCGTCGTAGCGGTGGAACTCGTACGGCTTGCCCAGCCGTTTGAGAATCTCCTCGAGCTCATCGACCTGCGCCGGGCTCGGGTACTGGTCGTCGTTGCCGAACAAGCCGAGCAGCGGCGCG
Organism: Solirubrobacteraceae bacterium; assembly: GCA_051986255.1. Taxonomy (GTDB): domain Bacteria; phylum Actinomycetota; class Thermoleophilia; order Solirubrobacterales; family Solirubrobacteraceae; genus Palsa-465. The sequence continues at coordinate 1,893 of JBPYDM010000094.1, forward strand.
CGCAGGTTGGGGAGTTGGTCCACCAGGTTGCTGATCTGGAGCGGGAATCCCTCCGGCGGCTGGCCGGTCACGAACGCGCCGTAGCAATCCACCGCGGCATTCACGTCGAGGTGGCAGGCGGCGAGCACCGCCTGGCGGCCACCGGAGCAGTACCCGATCACCCCCACCCTCTGGTTGGAGCTCGGCTGCGAGCGCAGGTACTGCGCCGCGCCCCCCACGTCTCCCACCAGACGCTCGTCCGGAACCCCGCCCTGGGAGCGGGCGACGGCGGCCGCATCATCGGGGCCGGCGCCCGGAGCCTCACGCCAGTACAGATTGGGCATGATCGCGTCGTAGCCAAGCTCGGCGAAGTGCCGGGTGATCTCTTTCGTAGCCCGGTCGTACCCGGGCATGTGGTGGATCACCACCACGCCTCCCCGAGGGCTCGCACCGGCGGGCCGAGCCAGGTAGGCCTCGACCTCATGCCCGCCGTGTCCGGTGATCCGGACGGTGTCAGTCGTCATCGCATCGCTCATTGCTCCCTTTCGATCGTCAGACATCTCGCCCCTCGGTGAGGGCCCTGAACAGCTCAAGCGCTTCCCGCACGACCGCTCGCTCCCGCTCGGACAGGGCGGACAGCTCCTGAGCCAGCCATCCCTCGCGGAGCTGGCGCTCGGTGAGGAGCCTGGCACGGCCTATCTCAGTCAGTTCGACCAGCGCCCGGCGTCGGTCGTGAGGATCGGGCCTGCGGGCAACGAGCCCATCGGACTCGAGCTCCGAGACAGTCTGGGCCATCGACTGAGGCCGCACGCTGTCGACGGCCGCCAGGTCACTGACGCTCTGCGGCCCTTCGCGGTCGAGCCGGGAGAGGACGCTGGCCTGGGACACAGGGAACGGATGCTCGGCCCGGAGCCGTCTCACCAACCGGCCCAGGACCACGCGAAGCTCTGTGGCCAGGGCTGCCGTCCCGAGCGGGTCAGTGGTGGCGGGAGCGGGGGTCATCTCGGCTTCACCAGGTAACCTGTACAGTCTACCTGTCGAATGCGTAGCTTAGCCAAAGCCCTGCCACACCGTCCGCCTCCAAACTCCAACGGACAAGCGCGGGGTCCAGGCTACAAGTGGATCGCCCTGTCCAACTGCACCCTGGCCGTGCTGCTGGCCACGCTGGACGTGTCGATCAC
>JBPYDM010000095.1:0-3386 GCA_051986255.1 Solirubrobacteraceae bacterium
ACGCACGGGGAGAGCGAGTTTATGGGGTCAGTGGAGATCCAGCGTGATTATGCGGTTCGCCGAAGCCTTCGCCCGCAAGGGCGCACTCAGCCGCGCGAGTACGGGCGGTGATGAGCCTGGCCCATGCTCTCCAGGGCGGCCATCAGGATCGAGTCCCCGTCGAAGCCGTTGTCGGCCTGGTCGTCCTGGGGCGAGACGGGCTCAGGCTGCGGGGGCTCGGGTGCGGGCTGCGGCGGCTCGGGCTGCCAGGCCTCGGGCGGGGCCTGCGGTGACTCGAGCGGGGCTACCTCGGGTTCGGGCGGGGCGATCGCGGGTTCGGGAACCTCCAGCCCGACATCCCGAGCGGCCCGCCCGCGCCACATCCGCATCAGCCGGCGGGTGAGCCGCTCGCGTGGCCTCTGGGGCGCCGGCTGACTCTCCAGAGGCGGCGGCGCAGGCTCGGGCTCCTCGTCAGCTAGATCGGCCCCTAGGTTGTGGTTGGCGGCCGGCTCGGGATCGGACGGCGGCTCGGGATCGGCCGGCGGCTCGGGATCGGCCGGCGGCTCCACCTGAGCCGGCGGCTCCACGCCAGCCGTCAGCTCCCGCTGAGTCACCGGCTCCCCGTCACCTACCGGCTCCACACCCACCGCCGGTTGGTCCGGTTCGGTCTGGGCGGTCATGGTCACCCGGGTGCCCCAGGCTGAAGGCTCGATCCTCACGGTGCCGCGGCTGTGCTCGCCCTCCCAGGCGACCGTGCTCTCAGGCTCAAGGCGCGTTATCCGGATCTCGCCGAACGAGCCGTTCAGATGTCGTGACAGCGACTCTGGATCGCTGCACTGCTCCCAGACCTCGGGTTGCGATTTGACCAGCGTGCGCGTCGCTTCGTGAATCATGGCCCGGAGTTCGCCCGTCCCGGGGTGACTCCTCTCCCTGGATGAACGCCTGCAGGCATCCTCTCAGGCATCCCATTCCGCCCGCACTCTGCGTCGACCGGCGCGGCGAGAACGCATCCTGCGGAAATATCCGATATGAATACCGACCGCCGAATCCCCGGCCAGCCAAAACCGGGGAGCGGGGAACCCAATCAATTTGGGGCGAATCCCGCGGTGATCCGCCGGAAGCGCTGTCAGAGAAACAGCGCCAGCCCGACAGCTAACCCCGCAGGCGCAAGGCACCAAGCCAACCGAACCTGCGAACCGCCGTGGTCGACAGAATCGTTCGTCTCAAGGCCTCCGTCTGGGCGGTGCGCTGGCTGGTGCTCGTAGTCATCCTCGGCTACGCCGTCCCGTCCGCGCTGGCCGAGATCCCGAGGGGGTCAGGCGGCGGCGCCGTCTGGAGCGGTGATCCGCGCAGCGGCCCGCCTCGGGACTGGGCGTTCCCGATCAGGGAGGTCAAGCACGTGCTCCCTCCTCGCTACTGGAGCCAGGACCAGGGCGTCGACATCGGGATGTACAACAACGCTTGCGGCTCGACAGCGGTTGAGGTGGCGGTGACGGATGGGAAGATCGTCCAGGAGGGGATCAGCGGCTTCGGTCAGTGGGCGCCGGTCCTCAAGGTGACCTCGGGTCGAATGCGCGGCCGCTACGTCTACTACGGCCACGCCAGGCCGGATCTGGTGCGGGTGGGCGCCCACGTGACCCGAGGCCAGCCGATTGCCGAAGTGGGCTGCGGGATCGTCGGATACTCCTTCGCGCCTCACCTGGAGATCGGCATCAGTGCCCGGGGAGGCCCAACCTGCTGCCCGTACATGGGCCAGACCTCGGAGAAGATGTACGACATCGTCCACCGGCTATACGTGAAGCACACGTAGCGGGGGGTGGGCCCGTGAGGGGGTGGCGCGCCCGGCCGTGGGCACCTCCGGAATTCGTCCTCTGCGACGGGGCATTGTGGCCCCGCCAGCTCAGAACGTCGGCTGGTACTCCCCGAAAACGTCGCGCATGGCCCGGCACACCTCCCCCAGGGTGCAGTTGTCCTTGAGCGCGCGTCGGAGCACTGGGAGGAGGTTGTCGGCCCCGGCCGCCGCCTGGCGGACCTCATGGAGCCGCTCCTCTACCACGCCGGCGTCGCGGTTTGCCTTGAACGCCTCCAACCGCTCCAGCTGCTGGCGCTCGGATTCGGGATCCACCCGGAGGATGTCAGGCACCTCGGGATCGTCCTCCACGAACTTGTTCACGCCCACCACGATGTCCTGCCCGATTCGGTAGCGCTCGTGGTACCCGAAAGCGGACTCCTCGATCTCACCCTTCATGAAGTCGATGGCCTGGATCGACCCACCCAGCTCGTCGATCTTGGCCACCAGCTCGCGGGCGCTGATCTCGATCTCCTCGGTCAGCGCCTCGACAAAGAACGAGCCAGCGAACGGGTCCACGGTGTCGGCTGCCCCGGATTCGTAGCCAATGATCTGCTGAGTGCGCAGGGCGATCTTGGCCGCCCGCTCGGTGGGTAGGGCCAGCGCCTCGTCGAAGCCATTGGTGTGGAGTGACTGCGTGCCCCCGCACACGGCCGCGAAACCCTGGAGGGCCACCCGGACGATGTTGTTCTCCGGCTGCTGGGCGGTCAGGGTGACCCCACCGGTCTGGGTGTGGAAGCGCAGGCGCCATGAGCGCTCGTCCCGTGCGCCGAACCTTTCGCGCATGATCTCCGCCCACAGCTTCCGGGCGGCCCGGAACTTGGCCACCTCCTGAAAGACATTGTTGTGGCCGTTGAAAAAGAAGGCCAGACGGGGGGCGAACTCGTCCACCTCGAGCCCGGCCTGAACGGCCGCTTGCACGTACGCGATCCCGTTGGCCAGGGTGAAGGCCACCTCCTGTACCGCCGAGCAGCCCTTCTCACGGAAGTGGTAGCCGGAGATCGAGATCGTGTTCCACTTGGGGATCCGCTCGCGGCAGTAGGCGAACAGATCGGTGGTCAGCCGGATGGCCCCCTCGGGCGGGTAGATGAAGTTGCCGCGCGCGATGTACTCCTTGAGAATGTCGTTCTGGGTCGTGCCCCGAAGTTTTTCCGCCGGCACCCCTTGCTCCTCGCCCACGAGCTCGTAGAGGAGAAGCAGCACGCTGGCTGGCGCGTTGATGGTCATCGAGGTTGAGACCTGGTCGAGCGGGATCTCATCGAAGGCCACCCGCATATCGTCGATGGAGTCAATGGCTACGCCGGTCCGGCCGACCTCCCCCAGACACCTGGGGTCGTCCGAATCGAGCCCCAGCTGCGTGGGCAGGTCGAAGGCCATGGACAGCCCGGTCGATCCGTGCTCTAGGAGGTACCGGTAGCGCTGGTTGGACTCCCGGGCGCTGGCGTAGCCGGCGTACTGGCGCATGGTCCACAGCTGGCCGCGGTACATGTCCGGATGGATCCCGCGGGTGTACGGGAACGAGCCGGGCGTGCCCAGGCGTTCGGGGAGATCACGAGGA
>JBPYDM010000096.1:0-12868 GCA_051986255.1 Solirubrobacteraceae bacterium
AGGCCAATCTGCTCGCAAATCTCCGCCGCCTGGTCGGCGCCTCGGATCTCCCGCAGGTCGCGCGCGGCCAGGCCGGGGTCACGAAGGCGGGCCAGAATCACCGGTAGCGTCACCGTCCCGTCTAGGAGGTCGGCACCCCTGGGCTTGCCGGTGCGGTCCGGCGGCCCGGTCACGTCCAGCACGTCATCGAGGAGCTGGAAGGCCAGCCCGATCTGTTCCCCGAACCAACCGAGCTCGTACATCGGTCCTCCGGCAGCCAGGGCACCGAGCTCGCAAGCCGCCCGGAAGAGAACGGCCGTCTTGAGCCGGCACCGTTCGAGGTAGCGTTCCACCGACACAGTGCCGTCAAAGGCGTCGGCCCGCTGCATCAGCTCACCCTGAGCCAGCTCACCGGCCGCCTGCGAGAGGATGCGGACGGCGGGCAACGATCCGCCTCCGGCCAGCTCGGCAAAGGCGCGAGAGAACAGAAGATCACCCGTGGCGATGGCCGCCGAGCGGCCACCGGAGGCGAACACCGTGGGGCGGCCCCGCCGCAGCGGCGAGCCGTCGAGGACGTCATCGTGCACCAGGGTTGCCCCGTGCACGAGCTCGACGGCCACGGCGGCCCGGACGAGCTCGTCGCTCTCGGGCGGTGGCGCACCGGCGGCTAGGCAGACCAGGAGCGGTCGCAACCGCTTACCCCCGGCGGAGATCGTCTGCCCGGCGTACTGGGCCAGGAGCGGGCCGTGCGCGCTGGCCAGCTCGACCATCCGCCGCTCGGTCCGCTCGAGAAGTCGGGTCACAGGCGCCCCGCCTACCTCGACTACGTTTTGTACGGCCCCAGTCGTCACTACCGGGACACTATTCCCACATGGATGGCGATGATGCCTGCGGCGGTCTCGATCCAGCGCACAGGGCGCAAGCCGCAGCTCCACATCAGACCGGCCAGCGCGGCCGGCCCGGGGAAGCGCCGGACCGAGTTGGGCAGGTAGGTGTAGGCCCGTGAGTCCCCGGCCAGGCGCCCCAGCCCAGGGATGATCTGCTCGAACCACAGTTCGAGCAGCGTGGACAGCGGCGCGCGATGTGGAGTGGTGATCTCCAGCACAACGACCCGTCCCTGAGGACGCACGACTCGGACCATCTCTTCCAACCCCCGCCGCAGGTCGGAGAAGTTTCGGGCCCCGAACCCGACCGTGGCCGCATCGAAGGAATCCGTGGCATAGGGCAGGGCCAGTGCATTGGCGCTCTCGAAGCGCACCGGCAGACCGGTTGGGGCCGCCTTGGCCTGGGCCCGAGCGAGCATCTTCTCCGAGAAGTCGCTGGCCACCACCTCCCCGGCCGGCCCCACCCGGCGCGCCAGCTCAAGGGCCAGGTCACCGGTGCCGGTGGCCACGTCCAGAACGCGGCCGCCGGGAGGGGGCTTCGCCAGGTCGGCCGCCCGGCGGCGCCAGTGGTGGTGCAGCCCGGCTGTCATCAGGCCGTTCATGCCGTCGTATAAGCCGGCGATTCGGTCGAACATGGCCTGGACCTCGGACTCCTCGAGCACCCCGGTCTGCTCGGCTGCTCGGCCGCTGACGCCACCCTCGGTGGCGAGCGGGACAGACGGGCCGGTCACGGAGGGCTGGGGGCTGAGCTCCATGCCGCCGGGCGGCTACTGGAGCTCGGAGAGGAAGCCTACGACCTGGGCGAACTTCTGCGGCGGGAGATTCCTGAACGACGGCATCGGGGGTGTCGGGTTGCGTAGCGTCGAGGCGATCGCCTGGGCGGGGAGCAGCGAGCCGACGTGCGTCAGGTTGGGCCCGGGCCCGTTGTTGCCGTTGGAGCCAATCTGGTGGCAGGCCAGACAACCCGACTGCCCCACCACCAGCTCGCCCTGCTTGTACACGGTGGCCTGGGTAGCGGTCAGGCTGGCCGGAGGCGCCATGTCCACAGAGTTCGGGGAGCCGGTGTTGGCCCCGGAGTAGGTCAGGTAGGCGATGGCCGCGATGGTGGCGATCCCGGCGGCCAGGGCCAGCGGACGGCGCTCTATCCGCCGCTCCGGGCTGCGGTCGTAGAACGGCAGCAGGAACAGCAGGACCATGCAGATGGTGGGCACCCCGATCGTGGCCATCGGGGTGAAGTCGGGCACGTTCTTCATCACCCGCAGAACCTCGAACAGGAAGTAGAAGTACCAGTCGGGCCGAGGGACGTAGGTGGTGGTGGTTGGATTGACCTTGGGCCCCTGCTCGGCCCCGAACAGCAGGGCCAGGAAGATGATGACGAGCATCACGATCAACGCCATTGATCCGTCCTTGGCCACCGCGTACGGGAAGAACGGCTTGCCCTGGTTCTTCAGAACCGAGTACTCGCGGAGGTAGAGCTCCTTCTCAGCCTGGTTCATCGAGCCCTCACACTTCCACCGGCTCGCGCTCCAGCCGGGGGTCCTCCTCCGCCTTGGTCCATGGCGGGGCTGTCGTTCCCAGCTTGGTCACGAGGTACAGGTGAGCCCCGATCAGGGCGATGATCGCCCCCGGGATCACGAGCATGTGGATGGCGTAGAAGCGCGAGAGGGTGGTGGCCCCGAACTCGTTGCCCGCCCGCAGGAAGTCCGACAGGAAGGGCCCGATGAAGGGTCCGCCGGAGTTGATGTTGACGCCGACCACCGAGGCCCAGTAGGAGCGCTGATCGAAGGGCAGCAGGTAGCCGGTGAAGCCCATGATCAGGGTAAGGATCAACAGCACCACGCCGATCACCCAGGTCAGCTCGCGCGGGTACTTGTACGCGCCGTAGAAGAAGACGCGCCCCATGTGCAGGAAGATCAGGATGATCATCACCGACGCGCCCCACTTGTGCATCGCGTGCACGAACTGCCCGAGGAAGACGTTGTCGTTGATGTAGCGGATCGACTCGTAGGCCCCGCCGGAGGCGTCGGGCCGGTAATACATGGCCAGGACCACCCCGGTGACCGCCTGGTTCAGGAAGGCAAACAGGGTCGCCGACCCCAGGGTGTAGGCCCAGTTGGTCCCCCGCGGCACCTTGCGGAACAGGATCCAGCGCAGCGCCGGAGACAGCGAGGTCCGCTCGTCGATCCAGTCAACCGCGCTTTTCCCGCCCTCGACCGGGTCGAGCAGGCCCTTCTGCGGAGGCTGCCCCGGCGGCCGTGGCTTGGGCTGGAGGACCTTGGGCGGGGCGGGTAGCCGCGGCATCGAGAACTAGGCTCCGGGAGGTGACGGGGTAGACCAGCGGGCCGGATAGAGGAACTGGCCGATGCCGTCCAGGGGCTCCCCGGGGTCACGGGGCGCGAAGCGCTGAAGCTCGGAGTTAACCGAGTAGCGCGGCCCGATCTCCACCAGTCCCGTGCTCGAATTCAGGCGGGTGTAGAAACGGTCCAGCGGCCGCACTGGGGGCCCACCAGCGACCATGCCCCGGATGTTGTACACGCCGCCGTGGCAGGGGCAGATGAAGCGAGCGGCCGCCAGCACCCAGCGGACGGGGCAACCCAGGTGCATGCAGCGCGAGGACAGGGCGATCCAGTGGTTGTAGCGGTCCTCGGGCTCGGTGTCGACGGCCGGATTGCGGGTGCGCACGTACGCGAGCGAATTGCCGGCCTCCCCAATTCCCGGAACGAGCACGATCACCTTCGGGATGTAGTTGTCGTTGGGAAACTCCGAAGGGGGTCCCACCGGCTGCCAGGTGATGGACGCCGCCTCGTGGAACACGGGCGCCAACGCGAACCCCAGCGCCGGCAACGTGAAGGCGGCCGCCGCCACGGCGCCCACCCCGTTGGCCGCGCCGACCATGAACCGGCGACGGGTGACCGTCTCGCCCTCGAACGCGCCCGGGATGTTGCGATCGAGGGTGTATTTGGAGCGGGTCTTACGTCGGTCGGCCACGGACTGAAAAACGGCGGCGGGAAGGGCAATTGAACAGCGCCTGACAGGCTATCGTCAACAATGAGGCTTCCGTCACGAGGAGGCCTCGACCAACAGCGCGGGCCGTGTCACCTCGCGCAGGGCCTGCCGGGCGCCCGCGTCGTGCTGGCGGGCCAGAACCTTGGCTTCGTGGTACCCCTCGCTCACCCCCCATCCGATCGCGCTGGCCCCCGCCTGCCACACCGCCTCAGCCAGCAGGGGGTCCCCGGCGGCGTGAGCCTGGGCGACCAGCGAGATGACGTCCGCCAGCTCGGAGACGGCGGCCAGGTCTCCCAGGGCGGCCAGCCGGGCGAGGCCGAGCGCGTACAGCTGATCTCCCAGGAGTAGCGCCAGATCCGGATCGGGCGCATGTACCACTCGCGGAGAGCCGTAGTGCAGCCGGGACCCCTCCAGGATCATCTCCAGGAGCAGGGCGTACTCGCCCTCTCGCCCGGCCGCGCGGGGTCCGTGGGCCGCCGCCTGGGCCAATCCGCCCGGCCCAGCGCGCGCCGGGGGGCGCACCGACTCGGCTAAAAGCCCGCCCTCCGCCCTGAGGGCGTGGGTCAGCCCGCTCACCGGCCCGCCACCTCCCCGAACGCCTCCCGGGCTGCCTCCACAGTACGCTCGACGTCCTCGCCCGAGTGGGCCAGAGACGGAAACCAGGCCTCGAACTGCGAGGCGGGTGGGTAGATGCCCCGGTCCAGCAACGCCCGGCACCAGGCGGCGAAGGCGTCCGTGTCGCAGCTCCGGGCGGCCGCGTAGTCGCGGACTGGGCGCCCGCTGAAAAACACCGTGAGCAGGCCCGGGAGGTGCTGCACCTGGACCGGGCACCCCGCCGCGGCCGCCGCCTGTTCGAGGCCTCGGGCCAGCTTGTGCGTGGTGTCGGCCAGCCGGCCGTAGGCAGACACGCCCAGCTGGCGCAGCGTGGCCAGCCCGGCCGCCACGGCGAGCGGGTTGCCCGAGAGAGTCCCCGCCTGGTACACGTCGCCGGCGGGGGCGATCCGCTCCATCAGCACCTCCGCCCCGCCGTACGCGGCTGCTGGGAGGCCGCCTCCGATGACCTTGCCCAGGATGGTGAGATCCGGGAGCACGCCATAGAGCTCCTGCGCTCCGCCGCGGGCCACGCGAAAGCCGGTTATGACCTCGTCGAAGATGAGCAGCGCCCCGGACTGGTCGGCCGCCTCGCGCAGGTGCTCCAGGAAGCCCGACACCGCGGGCACGACGCCCATGTTGGCCGGCACGGGCTCGACCAGGATGGCCGCGACGTCGCTCAGATCGGGCAGCGCGTCCGGGGCGTTCCAGGGCACCACCACGGTGGCCGCGGCGGCAGCAGCGGGCACACCGGGGCTCGCGGGGATCCCCTGGGTGGCCAGGCCGGATCCCGCCTCGGCCAGGAGGCCGTCCACGTGCCCGTGGTACGCCCCGGCGAATTTCACCACCTGGTCGCGGCCCGTGACCGCCCGGGCCAGCCGCAGCGCGCTCATGGTCGCCTCGGTGCCCGACGAGGTCATTCGCACCATCTGCACCGAAGGAATCCGGACTGCCACCTCCTCGGCCAGCTGGATCTCACCGGACGTGGGCGCGCCGAACGTCGTGCCGTCGGTCACGGCCGAGGCCACCGCGTCCACCACACCCGGTTGGGCGTGGCCCAGGATGAGCGGGCCCCACGAGCACACCCAGTCGATGTACTCGTTGCCGTCCACGTCGAACAGCGTCGACCCCTCGCCGCGGGACACGAAGATGGGGTCCCGGCCGATCGCCCGCATGGCCCTCACGGGCGAAATGACCCCCCCGGGAATCAGCCCGCGCGCCCACTGATAGAGCTCCGAGGAACGGCTCATGGAGAGCGTGCTCACACGCCGGCGTGCTTGCGTTCCCAGGCGCGGTAGTCGCCGGTGAAATACAGCAGCCGAACCTTCTTGAACTCGGTGGAGGAGTACAGGGTGGCCCGCTCGGTAACGCCCGTGTGCTCGGCGATCGAATCCAGGATCGCGTCGCACTCCTCCTTGGAGCGGCCGTGGGCCATGGTGAAGATCGAGTACGGCCAGTCCCGGTAGGTGGGGCGCTGGTAGCAGTGAGAGATACCCCGAAAGGCGGCCATCCGGGGGCCCAGGTCCAGGATCCGCTCGTCAGGCACCTTCCAAACGCCCATGCCGTTGGCGCTGAACCCCGCTCGCCGGTGGAACAGGATGGCCGCCACGCGGCGCAGCAAACGGCGCTCCTGCATCCCCTCCAGGTGCGTCAGCAAATCCTCCTGCCTCATCCCGAGCTTCTCGGCCGCGAGGGCATACGGTTCCTCGACCACCGGCTGGTCCCCCTGGGTGGCCTGGATCACGGCCACGTCCCGCTCGTCGTAGGGCTGCGGCTCTGTCTCGGCCGGCGGCGCCACCTCGACGGTCCGGGCCAGGGCGTCAGTGTCGCCCTCCATCTCCAGGTCCATGCGGATCTTGAACAGCTTCAATGTGGGGAGCTGGCGGATCGACTCGGCGCCGGCCACGCGTCCCAAAACCTCCAGCGTGCGATCCAGCCCGAGCGGGGAATCCGGCTCGGTGGCGATCGTGAACCAGATGTTGAACTCGTGGTTGCGCAGATAATTGTGCGACACCCCGGGGTGCTCGTTGATGATGCTGGCCGCGCGCCAGGGATTGTCGGGATCGACCTTGGCCGCCACGAGCATCGAGGAGTAGCCCAGCGCCCGAGTGTCGAAGATGGGCGTGACCTGTCGGATGATCCGCTCGTCGATCAGCTCCTGGACACGGGCGATGGTCGCCTGCTCGGAGGTTCCCAGCTGGCTGGCCACGTGCTGGTAGGGGCGCCGCGCGATTGGGAACGAGCCCTGCATGAGGTTGAGGAGCCGCTTGTCGCCTTCGTCGAGCGGAATCGCCGCCCCGTGTTTGCGGGATCGGAGCTTGGGCACAGGTCCGCGGGGCTGTGCCCCGCCTACTGCAGCCACTGGGCCACGTCCTTGGCGTGGTATGTGATGAGGAGGTCGGCGCCGGCTCTACGGATGCCGGTCAGCGCCTCGAGCACTGCGGCGCGCTCGTCCAGATACCCCGCGGCGGCCGCAGCCTTGATCATGGCGTACTCGCCCGAGACGTTGTACGCCGCCAGCGGCATGCCCGTGTCCTCCTTGATCCGACGGATCAAGTCCAGGTAGGGCAGCGCCGGCTTGACCATCAGGATGTCGGCACCCTCATCGGTGTCCAGCCGGGCCTCCCGCACGGCCTCGCCGCCGTTGGCCGGGTCCATCTGATAGCTCCGGCGGTCGCCGAACGACGGGGTCGACTCGGCTGCCTCGCGGAACGGCCCATAGAAGGCTGAGGCAAACTTGGCCGAGTAGGCCAGGATCGGCGTGTCGCTCAGGCCATCCTCGTCCAGAATTGCCCGGATGAAGCCCACGCGCCCGTCCATCATGTCGCTGGGGGCGATCACGTCGGCCCCAGCGCGCGCCTGCGAGACGGCTGCGCGGGCCAGGAGCTCGAGGGTGGCGTCGTTGTCCACCGAGCCGTCCGATTTGATCAAACCGCAGTGCCCGTGGCTCGTGTACTCGCACAGGCACAGGTCGGTGATCACGACCAGGTCCGGGTGGGCGTCCTTGATCGCCCGCGTGGCCAGCTGAATCACACCCTCCTCGTCCCAGGCGCCGGACCCCTCCTCGTCCTTGGCGGCGGGTATCCCGAACAGCAGCACTGCCGGGATGCCCAGCCCCGTCGCCTCCCCCGCCTCGGCCACGGCATGCGCGATCGACAGGCGGTCGATTCCCGGCATGGCTGCGATGGGCTCACGGCGGTCGATCCCGTGCGCCACGAACATCGGGTAGACGAGGTCACCGGGGTCAAGCCGGGTCTCGCGCACCATACCGCGCAGCTGGCGCGTGGCACGGAGCCGGCGAAGGCGCGTTTGCGGGAATGGCATCGCAGATCAGAATACCCCTGGGGGGATGGGCGGCTCGGTGCAGTACTCTCAGAGCCACATGGCATCAGACCTTCAGAGACGGGGCAACTACACCCCACGTCGGGCACGCGAGCAGCGGGCCTACCGGCTGGTGGTGGGCGGGAGCGTGGCCGGGATCGTCGGCGTGGTGGGCCTGGTGCTCGCCGTAGCCGGCGTCGTATCCGCCGCTCTGCCCATCATCGCGCTGCTGGTAGCCGCTCTGTGCGCATTCGGGTTCATGCGCACGGTCAGCTCACGCTGAACTGTCGAGACGCACGGCGTTCTTTGGCGCCGGGCAGTTGTCTCGCGCCCTGCCCGGGGGCGGGGATGCCGTAAGCGCGGAGGGGACGCCCCAGTGCACGCCGGGACGCCGCGTGGCGTCACAAAACGCTCCGGAGCGCCGGAGCTTTGTGCCGTTGGTGCGCCTATAACAGTGTGGCGTCACTCAGCGGCTGGCGGAATGCGAGCTTCGTGACGCTACACCGCTCGCGGGGCGGTCACTGGCCGCCGGCAGACGCGGTCAGGATTTCGCGACAGCGTCTCAGGCCAGCCGTCGTAACCCCACCCGAGCCACGGCCCCGAACACGATGGCCAGGACCACCAGGTGGGCCAGCGGTCCGAGCATCCCCGGGGAAGCTCCGGTGAACGCGTTCCCCGCGGCGTCGAGCGCGGCCCGGAAGGGGAAGATGAAGGCCACAACGTCCAGCAGCGTCTTAACCCCGCCCGACACGGCGCTGGTCGGGACCAAGGCCATGAAGGCGATGGGCAGTGACACCAGGAGAGCGAGCAGAGATGCAGCGCTCACGTCCCTGGCCAGTGCACCGATGGCCACACCCAGCGACCCGAAGGCTAGGCCCGCGATCGCCAGCGCGACCACCCAGAGTCCGAACCGGTCCCATTCCAGGTGCACGAACGTCGATACGCAAAGCGCCATCACCAGCGCCACCACGGCCGCGCAGACGGCGGACAGCCCCACCTTCTCGCTGAGTAGCCCGGCTGGCCGGACGAGACCTCGGACTAGCCGTGAGTAGGTGTGCTCTGAGCGCTCGACGGCCAACAGGCTGGCCGCCAACACGAGCGTGACAAGCATCAGGGAGACCACCACGGCGATCGTGGCGGCGTAGGAATCTGCAGGCGTGGTGCGTCCCGAGAGCTGGGTCTGCTCAACCGTCAGCGGCGTCCCGATCGAACCCAGCACTGGGCTGGCGAAGGAAAGGCCCTGAATCGCCAGGTTGGCGAACGATACGACTTGGGCCAGGGCTGGCCGGAACGGCGATCCCCGAGGCAACGCGGTGCTCGCACCCTCAACCAGGGAGCGGGACACGCGCAGCCCGAGCAGCTTGACCGACTGCCCGGCGATGTTCACATGTCCGCCGTTCAGCACCTGCTGAAGGTCGCTGATGGCCACCCGGAGCACCTGCTTGGAGACCGCCTGTTCCACCTGGCTGATCCGAGCGTTGATCGTCTGCTGGACGAACTGGCGCTCCAGAGGGTCGCGCGAGTTGAGGATCAGCTGGACCGTGGGGCTTCCCACCCCTTGGGTGATCAGACCCTGGATCTGCGAGACGATGTCCGACGGGACGATCAGAGCGGCCAGGGCCTGACCGTCGCGCACCTTGGCGACGGCCTCGGCCCGGGAGGAGACCTTGATCGGCTGCACCGACTGGAACAACTCACTGGCGTAGTGAGAGACGTTGATGGTCTGACTGCCCAAGCGCACCTTTCCATGGCCGCGCGGGACCTCGCTGAAGAAGGCCACCTTGGGCTTGCCCGGGGGACTGGAGAGGGCGAAGCCGATCATGAGGGCGACCACCACCGGGTAGACGATCAGCAGCCCGACCAGCAGCGGAGAGCGCCGGAGGATCTGGAGGTCCTTGACGAACAGCCAGCGCATCAGGGATCGGGGTGGCGGGACCGTTTACCCACGCTCAGTGACCGTGCTCGTGCAGGAAACCTACGAACGCTGCCTCGAGGTCACGCGAACCCCCGACCGCCTGCTCAAGCTCACCGGGGGTCCCGCTGAACAGCAGCTCTCCATCGGCCAGCACGAGCACACGACTGGCGTAGTGCTCGACCTCGACCACGTTGTGCGTCGAGAACACCACGGCCGTTCCTCTGGTGGCCAGCGCAGCGATGAAGTCCCACAGGCGCTCGCGCTGCCGCGGGTCCAGCGACGCCGAGGGCTCATCCAGGAGCAGCGTGGCCGGCCGCGAGAGCAGCCCGATAGCGATGTTCACCCGCTGCTGATTGCCGCCGGACAGGCTGGACACCTCATCGCGTGCCCGATCCTCGAGCCCGATCTCGGAGAGCATCCGTTGCACCGCGCCGTCCACGTCGGGGAGCTTCTCCAGGCGGGCAAACAGCCGCAGGTTCTCGGCCACAGAGAGCTTCGAGTAGACGGCCGGCTGCTGAGGAACCCACCCCAGTCCGCGATCGGAGGAGTGGGTCAGGCGTCCTTCGCTCGGATCAAGGACGCCGGCCAGGATCGAGAGCAGCGTGGTCTTTCCGGCGCCGTTGGGGCCGATGATCCCCACTATCTCACCCCGGTGGATCTCAAAGCTCACCGTCTGGAGGGCCACTCTGGAGCCGAAGCGCTTGGTCAGGGCGACCGCACTGAGCGTGCTGGGGGAGGGGTCCGCGACAATGCCTGACACGATGCCCGGAGGCTAGTGGTTCCCCCTGCTGGTGGGGCCAGCCTGCGGCGCGCCTCAGGCTGGAGCGGCTAAGGGATCGGGTCGCAGGCCGCTACGCGAACAGCCTGTGCCGGGCCGCCCAGCGCGCCACCGAACTGGATGCGCCTACCCGTGGTCTACCGGCGGTAACCTGCGCGCTCAGGCTCGGTCTCCACATCGGCCTCGGGCGGCGTCGGCGAAGCCCTCGTCACCCTAGGCTCTGGGGAGGCGTCCGGGGAGGGCTCGCCGGCCAATGCCTCCTCCTGCGGGGAGGGCTCTGCCGACGGCTCATCTGCCGGTGCCGCCTGCTCGGCCTGGGAGGGTTGGTCGCCGGCGGTTGCTTCGCCTTCCTCGGGAGCGGAAGCCGAACCCACCAGCCCCAGGGCGGCAGCCTGTGGACCCCATGGCTCGAGAACCAGGTGGCGACGCAGGTAGAGGGTGGTCTCGCGCAGCACCGCGGCCACAGGCAGCGCCAGCAGCGCCCCGGGCACGCCGTATATCTGGAAACCGATCAGCAGCGACAGGATGACCAGGATCGGATTGATGCGCAGCGAGATGCGGAACACCTGGGGCGCCACCAGGTGGCCCTCGAGCTGCTGGAGGGCCACGAACAGGAGGGTCACCCACAGAGCGGAGATGGGATCGGTGAACAGGGCCACGAGAACCGCGGGCAACGCGCCCAGGATCGGCCCGATGTACGGAATCAACTCCATGACGCCGTAGAAGATGCCGAAGAAGATCGCGTAGTGGGCGCCGTCGGGGAAGATCCCTACCTCCCCCATGATCCACAGGCAGACGCCGGCGCTCGCACCCATGATCAAGCTGAACAGGAGCTGGCCTCGCACGTAGCTGAACACGGCCCGCTGGACCAGAAGCGGGTAGTCGTCGCCCGGCGTCCCGTCACCCGGCGGCATCAGCCGCCTGACCAACTCCCCGATCTGCCGCCCGTACACGAGCAGGTAGACCGACAGCACCAGCACGAGCAACAGATCGAACGAAATCGTTAACAGCTTGCCCAACAGGTCCCGCGTGAACGAGACCACGCTGCCCGAGTGCTTGACCACGTTCTTCTCTAGGGTCTGAAGCGCGGTCTGGCCCTGGTGCTCGATCTGAATCCTGATGCCGTGGCGGTTGAGGAACTTCTGGAAGTTGGCCAGATCGTGGTTGGCCTGGCGGATGATGCTGGGGACGTTGTCCGCGAAGCGGGCCACCTGCGTACTCACCGGGTTTGACAGGAGGACGCCCACTCCGGCCAGCACGGCGAAGAACGCCAGGTACACGAGCAGGATGGACAGACCGCGCGGCAGTCCGCGCCGCACCAGGATCTTGACCAGCGGGTTAAGAATTAAGGCGAACGTGCTCGCCGCGATGAGAATCAGCAGGACCGGTCCGGCCGCCCGGGCCAGGGCCCAGAGGCCGAGAAGGGCCAGGGGCAGCACGACCAGCTGTATCCACCGGGGAACTGTCACCCGCGGTGGGCGTGTTGGGGATTGGGTAACGGGCTGGGTGGGTGGACGGGGCCCGGGCTGGTTGGCAGGGGCCTCTTCGGCGGGCGGGGCGCCTGTCTCGTGGGTCATCGGGTCGGTCATCGGAGCGGGCGCGCTAGGCACGTCCTCTTCCGTTGGGCGGCGACTACGCCAGAAGCCCCACCCGACCCGGGAACGCCTTGGAAGCCGGAAGCGCATCCAGATGAAAGTATGAGGGTCAAGCAGACGTGAGCAAAAACGTGCGCATCCTGTTCGTGGGAGACGTGGTCGGTGGCGCGGGCCGCCGGACGCTGTTCTCGCTCCTGCCGTCGCTGCGCGAGCGGCACGCGCCGCAGTTCGTGGTCGTCAACGGAGAGAACGCCGCGGGGGGAGTGGGGATCACCCCGAAGATAGCCCAAGAGCTGTTTGAGGCCGGCGTGGACGTGATCACGCTGGGCAACCACACATACCGCCATCGCGAGGTCTACCCGTACCTGGACGAGGAGGACCGGATCATTCGCCCGGCCAACTTCCTGCGCAGCCAGCCCGGTCACGGCTGGTGTGTGGTGTCAAACGACGGAACGCGACTCGGCGTCGTCTCACTGTCGGGCAACCTGTTCATGAAGACGGGGCGTCCCGCCCTGATCGAGGCCGAGAGCGTTCTGAACGCGCTCGTCGACCAGGCCGACCACGTACTGGTGGACATGCACGCCGAGGCCACCAGCGAGAAGATCGGCCTGGGCTGGTACCTGGATGGCAGGGTCACCGCCGTCGTGGGGACACACACCCATGTCCCCACTGCCGACGCCCGGGTCCTTCCCGGAGGGACGGCCTACATCACCGACGTGGGCATGACGGGCGCGCGGGGCGGCGTGCTCGGAGTCAGGCGCGACCTGGCCGTCGAGGCGCTGCGCACTCAGATGCCGGT
>JBPYDM010000097.1:0-2786 GCA_051986255.1 Solirubrobacteraceae bacterium
GAGGTCCCGGCGCCGGTGGAGGCGGAGGTCCCGGCGCCGGTGGAGGCGGAGGTCCCGGCGCCGGTGGAGGTGGCGGCACCGGCGCCGATGCCTCCGCCGGAGCGTCCTCGGCAGTCGCCTCCGCCCCAGCGTCCCCGACCGCCGCCTCCGCCGGAGCGTTCTCGGCCGCCTCCACCCCACCCGAGCCCTCCAGGGAGGCCTGGAGCCGCTGCGCGAACTCGCGCAGCAGCCGCTCGGAGATGTCCTCGATCATCCCGCCGCGCCCGAAGCGGGCTAGCCGGCCGGTGATGCGGTAATCGGTGTCTACCGACACGCGGGTGTGGCCGTCATCCACCGGCTCCAATCGAGAGACGATCTTGGCGCTAGCCCCACCCTGGCCCCGCTGGTCGGTTCCCTGGGCGTTCATGGTCGCCTGGTGGGCGGCTTCGTCCACCCCCTCCATCTCCAGCTTGCCCGTGTAGGAGGCGGTGGTTGGGCCGATCTTCACCTTGAAGGTGCCGTTGTAGCTCCCGTCGTCGTTGCGACCCGTGACCGCCGCGCCGGGAAGGCACGGTGCGACATGCTCCACGTCGATCAGGGCCTGCCACACCCGCTCCAGGGGTGCCGCTACCTCAAAGGACTGCTCTAGGTTCATCGCGGATCGCCTCCAGGTCGCGGGGTGTGTCGACGTCGGTGCCGGCGCTCAGATCGCCGCATTCGATCAGATTTCCCCCCCTCAGCAGGTCGTTGGCACCCACATCACCCCGCAGATCGTCCAGCCTTGCCAGCTCAGCCGCTCCCAACACGACCGGATGGCCAGGCCGGCCCCGATACACAGCGCGGGTCCGGGGGGGCTGGTAAAGGAAGCGGGCGATCAGCTGGGGCCCTACTCCAGGGACATCCCCCAAGGTGACGATCACCTTATCCGCGCCCTCGAGCGCCCGAGCACCGCAGCGCAGAGAGAAGGACTGGCCCCGCTCCCAATCCGGGCACAGCACCGCCTCGGCGCGGCCCAGCTCGACTCGGCGGCAGATCTCCTCAGCCCGGGCCCCCAGCACCACCACGACTCGCTCGAGTTGGGGCACGGCGCACACCGCGGCCACCGCGTGCTCGAGCAGGGGCCGTCCGTCCAGCTCGGCCAGCAGCTTGGGCCGAGCGCCGAATCGGGTTCCCGCGCCGGCGGCCAGAACCAGTCCGGCGATCACCATCCCAGCAGGCGTTTGGCGTTTACGCGCCGCCCGCTGGCGGTGAATCGCCGTTCACCAGCTGGGCCGAGCGCTTCGACGCTCACGCCGGGACCCGGTGGATCCGTCCCCGCGCCTGGCTCAACCGCCCGCCGTCCCGGCTGTGCCGCGCCGCCACCACTTCGGCCAGGATCGACAGCGCCGTCTCTTCTTTGCCAATCGCTCCGAGGTCGAGGCCGACCGGAGCGGACAGCCGCTCCAGGTCCTCGTCGTCCATGCCGGCGGCCAGCAGACGCTCCCGCCGGGCCGCCTGCGCGCGGCGAGACCCCATTGCTCCGACAAAAGCAGCCGGTGAGCGCAGGGCCGCGGTCAGGGCGGCGTCGTCCAGCTTCGGATCGTGGGTGAGCACGACGATCGATGTCGCCGGATCGATACCTCCGAGGTGGGCGAAGGCCTCCTCGGGCCAAGACGCCACCACCTCCTCGGCATCCTGGAAGCGCTCGGCGGTGGCGAAGCGGCCCCGCGGGTCGACCACGTACGGTCGCCAGCCGGCGGTCCGGGCCAGGCTGCACAACGGCGCGGCGATGTCCACCGCACCGAACAGGATCAGTCTGGGCGCAGGCGCCACCACGTCGATGAACAGCGCACCCCGCCGCTCCGAGGTATCCGTCCACAGCAACTCGGAGGCGACGCTGACGGCCTCGTCGTCCAGCTCTGGTGACCCGAGCGAGCCGGATCGACCGCCGTCCGCCTCGATCACAAGCTTGGACCCCAGCCCCTCGCCCTCGAGCAGCGTCGCCTCGGCTGCCCGACCGCCCTGTCGGGCCACCTCCTCCAGACGGCCGGACTCGTACAGCTGCACCCATACGTCGATCTCGCCGCCGCAAGGCAGGCCCACGTCCCACGCCTCGGAGTCGGCGATCCCGAAATGGACGAGCTGCGGGCCGTCGCCTCGCATGACCCCCTCGGCGATCTCCACCACGGCGCCCTCGACGCACCCTCCTGAGACGCCGCCAGCGATATCCCCGTCGCTGCTGACCGCCATCTTGGCCCCGGGCGCTCGGGGTGCAGACCGCTGCACTCCGACGACCGTGGCCAGCGCGATCTGCACCCCGCGCTCCTTCCACCGAGTGATCTCAGCCAACACGTCTTTCATCTAGATCTCCTCCAAGATCGCTGCCAGCTCCTCCAAAGAGGCCAGCGAGTTGCCAGCCAGAAGCTCGTCTGTGTGCGGCACCGCTGCGCGCATGCCGCGCGTGAGCGGTTCGAAGTCGGGATGCGCGGCCAGCGGGTTGAGCCATACAAGCCGGTGGGCGCTCCGGCGCAACCGGGCCATCTCCGCCTCCAGCACGGCCGGGTCACCGCGGTCCCAGCCATCGGACAGAATCACCACCACCGCGCCGCGGCCCAGCCGTCGCCCGTGCACCCGGTTGAGCTCGGCCAGGGCCGACCCGATCCTTGTGCCACCCGAGAAGTCCGCCACCGCGGCGGCCGCCCGCTCCAGCGCCAGGTCGTGGTCACGGCCGGCCAGCTCGTTGGTTATCCGGGTGAGCCGGGTCCCGAAGGCAAAGGCCTCCACGCGCCTCCGGGCCGTGACACACGCGTGCAGGTACTGAAGCAGCA
>JBPYDM010000098.1:0-11589 GCA_051986255.1 Solirubrobacteraceae bacterium
TCCCGAGCCTCGGCATCTGGTTCTGCGGAACCGGAGCCTGCGTCCAGCAGCTGGGCGGCCCGAATCGCGGCCAGCGCCGCCACGGGATTCGTCAGCGGGGTGAGCGGCCCCTCCACGGCGTGGCCGAGCGCGTTGCCCGCGCTCTGGGCCATGTCCGCCGGGGACTGAGAAGCGGACAGGTCCGGGTCGTTCAGGACGATGGCCGGGCGGACCCGCGGGGTGCTCGGGGGCACGCCGGTTGCGTGGCGGTGTATCGGCGTCATCTCGGCTCCGGAGAGCGTGGTGGGGATCGCGGCCACGCGGCGAGGCGGGTCGCAGGCGGCCAGCGCCTTGGCCGTGTCGACCACCCGGCCGCCCCCCAGCGCCACGAGCAGCTCACCCTGGACGTGGCCACGAAGGTCTCCGGCCAGCTCGTCCACCCAGCCCGAGGGGACCTGGTGGACCGCCGTAGCGCGGTCGACTACCTCCGGCGCCGCAGCGGCGGCACGCGGTGTGGTCAGCAGCACATAATCTCCGCCAAGCAGCGCCTCCGCTTCGGCGAGCCGGCCGCGCCCGAACACCACCACGCGATCGCCGTCCTGCCAGCGAAAGGGCTCAGGCGCCGCGAGCGGTTTCACCGGCTGCGTCGAGGTTTGGGGGATTGCGCCATATAGCCGCAATCAACTCGGTCTCGTTGTGGACCGACATGGCGGTCAGCGTACCCGCCCGGGACCTCGGAAACGCCTCGCCTCGAAGTCCCAGCCGTCCGACCCGCCCGGCGCCGCGTCCAGGCGCCTCCGGGCGGCACCTCACAGCTACGATGACCCATAATGAGACCCGAGATCGGCGGAGCCGGGGCAGGGGCCGTGATGAGGATGGTCGCGGTCGCGGGAGCGATCCTGCTGGCGGCCTGCGGCGTAGCCGCAGGCCCACATGCCCGCCGCTCACCGTCTCAGGCGACCGCGGCCGCCAGCGTGCCCGATGGGGACTGGACACGCTTTGACTTCACCGCGGAGCGCTCTGGGGTCGGTCCATCCAACACTGGGATCACCCGGGCCAACCTGTCCGAGCTGCGCAGACGGGTGATCCCGATCGACGGCACCGTCGACGCCTCGGCGATCCAGATGCACGACGTGAAGGTCGATGGGCGAAGGCGTGACGTGATCGTTGTCAACACCACGTATGGCCGGGCGATCGCGATCGATCCCGGGTCCGGGAAGCGACTGTGGCAATTCACCCCGCGCGACATCTCCTCGTACCAGGGGGGGCCCCAGATCACCCAGGCCACACCGGTGGCCGACCCTGACGGGCAATACGTCTATTCGCTCTCACCTGACGGCTACGCCCACAAGCTGAGCCTGACCACCGGCCGTCCGGTTTGGGCGACCAGGGTGACCTGGGATCCCAGCCGCGAGAAGGTCGACCAACTCAATATCAGCGGCCGGTGGCTGATCGTCACCACCGGCGGCTACAACGGCGACGGGCCGGTCTATCAGGGCCACGTCGTGCTGATCGATCGCCGGACGGGACGGGTGGCCGATGTCTGGAACGCCCTGTGCTCGGCCCGCCGAAACCTGATCGATCCTCCGTCCTCGTGCCCGGCCAGCGACTCGGCCATCTGGGCCCGGGCGGGCGCCGTCATTGAGCCGAGCACGGAGAACATCCTGGTGGCCACTGGAAACGGGCCGTTCAACGGCTCCACGGACTGGGGCGACAGCGTGCTCGAGCTGAGCCCGACGCTCAAGCCGCTCGCCCACTGGACGCCCCAAAACCAGAACCAGCTCAACCAGACCGACACGGACCTCGGCAGCACGGCCCCGGCGCTCCTCTCGGATGGGCTGGCCGTGCAGGGGGGGAAGGAGGGAGTCCTGTCGCTGCTGTCTCTGAAGCAGCTGTACCCGATGACGGGGGCCGGGGGCCACCGCCTCGGCGGCGCGCTCCAGACCATTCCCACTCCGGGTGGCTCGCAGATGCTCACCGCCCCGGTGGTCTGGCAGCACAGCGGGCGTACCTGGCTGTTCGTGGGTACGGATGGGGGCACGAGCGCGTACGTCTTGGGCGCCAACCGGCGCCTGCACGTCCGATGGACCGACGGAACGCCAGGCACCAGTCCCGTGCTGGCCGGCGGGCTGTTGTACGTCTACGACGAGCTGGGTGGGCTGCTGAAGGTCCTCAACCCCCTCAACGGACACGTGCTTGACTCACTGGCCGCCGCCAGCGGCCACTGGAACAGCCCGATTGTGATCGGCGGGCGGATCATCCTTCCGGTGGGCAACGGCGACGATCAAGCGACAACGGGCCGGCTGTTCGTCTATTACCTCCCGGGTAGGTGAATGAACCGGGGCTGCCTCCGGTGGCCTTCGACCCAACGATTCAGGAGGAGATGTGCGTTCCCGCAGCTGCCCGCGCTGGCCGATGGGTATCCCCAGGGCGGTGGTCGCGGTGCAGCGTCACAAAGCCCGCGTTCCGCGCGGCGCTGAGTGACGCGAAATGGCTATAGGCCCACCATTGGCACGAAGCTCCGGCGATCGTGCGGGCTTTGTTACGCCACACGCCTCGGCGCCCGCACACGCCACCAAATTGCGGGACGGAGCCATCGAGGCCGTCCCATGAAACCTGGAACGTCCGCGAACGTACTCTGTTGTGCGTAGCGCAGGGATTGCCCGGGGAAGTATCTCCGTTAGTCGAACGTCTGAAATTGGTGTAAATCCCTTGTAGACAGGGCAAGAAACGTTCGATAAACATCGAACAAACTGCTATGATTCGATAGGTATCGAACCATGGCATGGACCATTTCAGAGGAGCATCAACTGAGCAGCTTTGATAGGAGCCGCGAGGCCGCCGCAAGGACTCGCGGAGAACACGAAACCAACCCCACCGAGAAGCACCGCAAGCGGCGCCGTGCTGGCGTCGATTCCGGCGCTGGCACGCGCCAGAGTCGCCGGCGTTCGGTGCACCGCAAGGATCCCGAGCTCGACACGGGCGTCTCGGCGATCCCGGATTCGCTGGCCCTGTTCTTCCGACGGGCGCGCGTCTACCCGCTGCTGACCGCCGCCGAAGAGGTCGAGCTGGCCAAGGCAATCGAGCGAGGCGACCTGGAGGCCAAGGAGCGCATGATCAACTCCAACCTGCGCTTGGTGGTCGCTCAGGCCCGCCGCTACCAGGGTCATGGCTTGTCCATGGAGGATCTGGTGCAGGAGGGCATGCTGGGCCTGATCCGGGCGGTCGAGAAGTTCGACTGGCGCCGCGGGTTCAAGTTCTCGACGTACGGAACGTTGTGGATCCGCCAGGCGATTCAGCGTGGGCTCCAGAATCACGGGCGGACGATCCGCCTGCCAGTGCACGTGGCCCAGCAGCAGGTCAAGCTTCGCAAGCTGGAGAGCGAGCTGAGCGGCCGGCTTTCCCGTGAGCCCACCGACGAGGAGTTGGCCGAGGTGGCCGAGATGCCACTCGACCAGGTGATCGAGCTCCGGGAGCTAAACCGCAGCTTGACCAGCCTCGATCAGCCTGTCGGCGACGAGGACACGGCGTTCGGTGATCTGCTGCCCAGCGACCGTCCCGGCCCCGATGACGAGGTGGCCGAAACGGATCGAGACCAGCGCGTGCATGCCCTGGTCGCCCATCTCCCAGAGGGCGAGCGGGACGTCATTCGGCTGCGCTTCGGTCTGAGCGGCGAGGAGCCGCTGACGCTTCGCCAGACGGGCATCGAGCTGGGGATCACCCCTGAACGTGCACGCCAGTTGGAGGAGCGCGGGCTCAGCCGGCTGGCGGGTAGCGGCGAGCTGGCCGCGCTCCGGAACGCCGCCTAAGCGGCGCTCCGGAACCCTGCCCACACCACCTGACCACGACACGCTGCGGGGGCGGCGGGTAGCCGGCCCCGTAAGCTGCGCAGGCGGTGGCCAGACCGGATCTCTTTGAGCCGCTCGAACCCAGCCCCTTTGGAGAGCTGGTCGGGCCGCTGTACGTAAGGGCCAGCGACTCCGGTCCAGTGGTGGCCGTGCGGGTGGCGTCCGAGCACGCGAACCGAGCGGGGCGGGCCCACGGTGGACTGCTGATGACGCTGGCTGATATCGCCATCAGCCGGGCGGCGAGAGCCCACGTGCCGCCCGGCGCGACTTTCGCCACGGCCGGCCTCCAGATCGCTTTCCTGGAGGGCGTGGGCGAGGGCCAGTGGCTAGAGGCGCTTCCGCGCATCGAACGCCTGGGCCGCTCGTTAATCCACGCCAGCTGCGAGATCCGCGCCGGCGACGAGACTGTGGCCCGGGTCCTGGCCACGGTCTCGGTTCGGCTGCCCATCCTGGACTAGCTCCGATCGATTTGGAGGCTCAAGCCCAGGAGACCTTCTCGGAGCGGACCGCGTGGACGCGGAGCCTCGAGGAGCCGCTGCGGTCGTTCCTGAGAACCGAGACCGGCAGTGCAGCGATCCTCCTGTGCGCGGCCGTGGCCGCGCTCATCTGGGCGAACGTCTCCACGTCCTCCTACAACAGCGTCTGGGGGACCGTGCTGTCGATCCGTATCGGCCACGCCGGGATTTCCCAAGATTTGCGGCAGTGGGTGAACGACGGGCTGATGGTGTTCTTCTTCCTGGTCGTGGGGCTGGAGGCGCGGAGGGAATTTGATCTGGGGGAGCTGCGAGATCGCCGGAGGCTGTTCCTCCCGGTGATGGGAGCGCTGGGCGGGATGGCGGTGCCGGTGGCCATCTATCTCGCGTTCAACGCCGGCCGGCCGACGGCCCACGGGTGGGGCACGGCCATGTCAACCGACACCGCGTTCGCGCTGGGGATGTTGGCTCTGGTTGGCCGGAGGTTTCCACCCAGTCTGCGGGGGTTCATCCTCACGTTGGCGGTCGTGGACGACCTGGGATCCTTCCTGGTTATCGTTATCGCCTACAGCGGGGCGGTGAGAACGGCCGGCCTGCTGGTGGGGATTGGGGCAGTAGCGGCGCTTCTCGCGATCCGCCTGCGGCGGATCCGCAACGGCATGCTGTATTTCGCGCTCGCGCTCGTGGCCTGGGTGGGATTTCTGAAGGGGGGAGTGGATCCGGTGATCGTGGGAGTCCTGGCCGGTCTGTTGTCGATCGCCTACCCCGCTAGCCGGGCCGACCTCGAGCGTGCCACCGACCTGTTCCGTCTGTTTCGCGAGCAGCCCACCTCTGAGCTGGCCCGGTCGGCGCGCGAGGGCGTGCGGACCGCTCTCTCTCCGAATGAGCGGCTTCAGTACATCTACCACCCCATCTCGAGCTACGTGATCGTGCCGTTGTTCGCGCTGGCCAACACCGGGATCGTCATCAACGGCAGCTTTCTGGCTCACGCGTATGCCGCGCCGGTTACGTTGGGAATCCTGATCGGCTATGTGGTGGGCAAGCCGATCGGGGTGGGTGGCATGACCTGGCTGGTCGTCAAGCTGAGCCGGGGTCGGGTCCGTCCGCCCGTGGGCTGGGCCTCGGTGTTGGGGGGAGGGACGATCGCCGGCATCGGGTTTACGGTCTCCCTGCTGATCGCCTCGCTGGCCTTCCACGGCGTTGTGCTCGAGGAGGCCAAGCTGGGCACGCTGACCGCCGCCGTGGTGGCGGCCACGCTCACCTCGGTCGAGCTGCGGGCGGTGCAGGCGCTGCCCTCGAGCACGCGCCTGCGGGCGCTCCTTGGGTCGGCGAAGCCGATCGAAGACCTGACGGTGCCGGTGGACAACGAGCGTGACCACGTGCGAGGCCCGGCGGACGCACCCGTGACCCTGGTCGAGTACGGCGACTTCGAATGCCCGTACTGCGGCCAGGCCGAAATGGTGATCCGGGAACTGCTGGCCGACTTCGGGGACGACCTGCGGTACGTCTGGCGCCATCTGCCGCTGACCGACGTTCACCAGCACGCTGAGCTGGCCGCCGAGGCTGCCGAGGCCGCGGGGGAGCAGGGGCGCTTCTGGGACATGTCCGACCTGCTGCTCTCGCACCAGGACACCCTCACGATCCGGGACCTCATGGGCTACGCCCGGGAACTGGGGCTGGACGAGGATCGCTTCCGCGAGTTCCTGCGCAAGCGCAAAGGGGCCGGCCGGGTGGCCGAGGACGTGGACTCGGCTGACCTGAGCAACATTTCGGGCACGCCCACCTTTTTCATCAATGGCCGCCGGCACTACGGGGTGTACGACCTCGAGACCCTGAGCAAGGAGGTCAGGAGCGCCCGGGCACGGGCCAAGGTGGCCGCCTCACCCTGACCGCTTTCAGCTTTCCGTGGCGGGACTAGGGGTCGGTGGCTGAAGCCTCAGCTGGTCACGTAGCGCCAGCTGGTCCGAGCGGCGGTCAGGCCCGTGTAGCGGTGGGTCAGATAGGCGCATGCCACGTGCGTGCCCTTACTCGAATGAAGGATCGTCAATACGGCTCGGAAGTGGCCGTGCACGTGGAGGACCGACGGCCGGCGCAGGTCCTTCCGTCCGCGCTCGGCATGAGCCGTGCTCGCGCAGGTCCGGTCGTCCAGCCAGACCACAAGCCGCCGGACTCCGGACCCGGCGTGACCGTGGAACCGGAGCTTCAGCCGATGGCCGGTCGTCACATGCAGGGGGCCGGAGGCGGTCACAGAACTGCCTGTGGCCGCGGCCGCGAGGCCGGTTGAAAGCGAGAACGTTGCCACAGCCGCGATCAGCACGACGCGACGTAGCTGGGCCGCCAAACACCGGAGAAGGTCGATGCCGCGACCGTAACAGATCGTGCGATGGCAGTGCCGCCGTGGCCAACGAGGAACCCAGAGGGATCTCGTTCCTGCAGAGCGTCGGTGATGGTCAGATGCGCGGGCCGCTGCCGCGCATCGACCGGCTGTACGATCGCTGATCCACACCAGCTGCCTAGTCCAGGCTGTGCCGGGTCCCGAGGGCTCACCCTGACCGCTTCAGCTTTCCGTTGCGCTTGGCGTAGCGCTCTCCCACCCGGAAGACGGCCAGACCTAGAGGGATCGAGACCGCACCCAGGATCATGAGGGGCCAGAAATCGCCCCACGCACCGGCCAATCCGGTGCCGTCGAGAACGGCCGAGCGGATCCCGTGCAGGGCATATGTGGCTGGGGAGATGGTGGCCAGCCACTGCATCCACTGCGGCATCACCGACACGGGGTAGTAGACGCCGGAGACGACGAGGAGCAGGCCCTGGGCGATGAAACCCAGCGAGGCGCCCTTCTCCGGTGAGATCAGCGGCAGCACGGCCGTGATCATGCCCAGCCCGGCGAACGAGATCGAGGCCACGGCCAGGAGGGCCAGGGCGGTGCCGAAGTCTGCATGAGGGAAGTGCAGCCCGAAGAACAGGGCCACCACGACGAACAGAAGGGCGGTGCGCAGCACCCCGTAGAGGACGGCGAACAGGCCCATCCCGCCCAGGTGGACCACCCGAGCCAGCGGGGCCATGAACGTGTATTCGATGGTTCCCTCCCAGCGCTCCCAGGCCACTGTCTCGGTGAGGATCTCGAAGATGATCCCCAGGTAGGACCAGATCACCGCCCCGATCAGCAGGGTGGTGGTCTCGCGCTGAACGTCCAGCTGTCCACCGCCGGCTTTGATGCCCTTAGCGATGAACACCACTGTGAGGGTGTTGGCCACCGTCCACACGAAGAAGGCCAGCTCCCACCAGCCGTAGCGCTTGATCAGGTACGTGTTTCGCTCCACCACGCCGGCCAGGCCGATCAGCTGGTGCCGCAGGCGGCTGCGGGCGGTCGGGCTGGCGGCAGCGTGCGGATCTATGGAGATCACGCTGCCACCTCCTCGCCCTCTTCCTCCAGCGCGGTGCCGGTGGCCGACATGAACGCCTCCTCCAACGTCCGGGCCCGGTAGCGCTCCAGCAGGTTCGGTGCCGGCTCGAGTGCCAGAAGCCGACCGGCATGGAGGATCCCCACCCGTTCGGCCAGGGCCTCGGCCTCGGCCAGGTCGTGAGTGCACAGGAGGATCGTTGTGTCGTGTTGGGCCCGCAACTCCCGGATGAACACCTGCACCTCGCGTTTGGAGCGCGGGTCAAGGCCGGTCGTGGGCTCATCCAGCAGCAACAGCACCGGGGTGGTCAGGAGGGCGCGGGCCAGGGCCACCTTCTGCTGCATGCCGCGAGAGAGATCCTCCATCGGAACGGTCGCGCGCGTGCTGGCGAAGCCCACCCGCTCCAGGACCTCGGGAATCTGGCGCCGGGTCACGCCTGGAGTGAGTCCATAGAACCGGGCGGAATAGCTCAAGTTCTCGACCGCGGACATGCGCTTGAAGAACGAGGCTTCCACCGATACCCGGTTGACCAGTCGCCGCACGGCCGCAGCCTCACGTACGACGTCGTAGCCGAATACCCGCGCCTGTCCGCCGTCGGGCAGCAGCAGGGTGGACAGGGCCCGGATCAGCGTCGACTTCCCTGACCCGTTCTGGCCTAGAATGGCCACGCACTCACGGCGCGGGATGACGAAGGACACCCGCGCGAGCGCGGTCACGGTCTGGCGCCGCCGACCGTGCCGACGCCTAAAGCGCTTCTCAAGGTCTGATACTTCGACAGCTAACAACGTTGCTCCTCAAAGGACGGCGTGACCAGGGACCAGCGACCGAGGCGGCGCTCGGCCAAGGCGACAAGGGAGTCACGGTCGGAGCATCGTGCTGGTCACGTTAGCACCCCGCATCCCCGGCCCCGGCACAGACCCGCCGGGCCTGTCGACACCATTCAGGGGCTGAGCCGTCTAGACTCCCGCACGGCCTTTTGTGGGCAGGAGTCCTCAAGGGCCCTGGGCAGGATGCTGTTTGACCGGCGCGAGGCGTTTTCTACGTCCGGTCCATACGCCATGACCACGCAGACCGCTGATCCCGTCCCTGAACTGGCTCCCGACCAGCCAGCACCCGCGTCGGAGGTTCGGTCCGTCTCGATGCCGCTGGTGGATCGGGTCGCCAGCGCCGTCATCACCGCGCTGCCGCCGATTCTCCTGGCCGTGGGCATTGGCCTGGGCTGGGGCGGCAAGCTGGTGGACTGGCAGGACCTGGTCAACCTGGCGGTGTGCTACGTGGTGATCGGCAGCGGGATCACGGTGGGCTACCACCGCCTGTTCACCCATCGGAGCTTCAAGGTCTCGCGGCCCATGCGGGTGCTATTCGCGATGCTAGGTTCGATGGCCGCCGAGGGCCCGGTGATCGACTGGGTAGCCACGCACCGCAAACACCACCGCTACTCAGACGTGGACGGCGACCCTCACAGCCCACACGTGGGTCACGAGTCGGGCTGGCGCGGAGCCGTGCGTGGCTTCTTCCACGCCCACATCGGGTGGGTGTTCAGCGACATGGAGGTGGCCGATGAGCGGATCTACGCCAAGGACCTGCTGGCCGACCCCTGGGTACGAGCCGTAGACCGCACGTTCGTGCTCTGGGTGTTCGCCGGCCTGGGCCTCTCGTTCGGCCTGGGCGTGGCCCTTACAGGCACGGTGACGGGTGGTCTGATCGGACTACTGTGGGGCGGAGCCGCACGCATCTTCTTCCTCCATCACTCGACGTTTTCCATCAACTCGGTGTGCCATTTCTTCGGACGCCGGGACTTCGAGACTCGCGACGAGTCGCGCAACGTCCCCTGGCTGGCCATCCCCACGTGGGGCGAGGCCTGGCACAACAATCACCACGCGTTCCCCACGTCCTACCGCCACGGCCTGCGCTGGTGGCAGATCGATTCCTCGGCCGGCATGATCCGACTGCTGGAGATGGCCGGTCTGGCCTGGGACGTTGTCCGGGTGGATCCCGAACGGATCGCGCGCCGCGCCGGGCATCCGTCTTAGCGCCCGCGGCCTAGCATCAGGCGCGTGCCCCGTCTCAGCAACCCTTAGCCTCCAGTCGTGCCCCTGGCCAGCACCGCACCGCTCAGGCGCGAAGTTGAGGCGGCGCTCCCCCGCCGCCCGTTCGGCCTGCGCTTCTGGGATGGAACCGGCGTAGAGGCCACCGAGTCCGGTGCGCCGACCTTCACGTTCCTCTCTCCGGAAGCCCTGGCCCACGTGGTGCGCGCGCCCGGCGAGCTGGGCCTCGGGCGGGCGTACGTGTGCGGGCTCTTGGAGGTGGACGACATCGACAAGGCGCTCCGGATTGTGGACACCTTCGAGCCGCCTCCGCTTGGTCTGCGCGGGCAACTGCGCCTGGCGGGTGGCGTACTGGCGGCCTGCGGCTTGACCCGACCGCCGCGGCGGCCCGGGGCCGAGCTTCGCCTGCGCGGCGAACGGCACACGCTGGCGCGCGACCGACGGGCCGTGCGCCACCACTACGACGTGGGCAACGACTTCTTCGCCCTGTTCCTGGATGAGTCGATGACTTACAGCTGCGCCTGCTTCTCCCACGGAGCGACGGCGCTCGAGGAGGCCCAGGAGGCCAAACTCGAGATGGTGTGCACCAAGTTGGGGCTGCGCGAGGGCGAGCGGGTCCTGGACGTGGGCTGCGGATGGGGGAGCTTCGCTCTGCACGCCGCCACCCGCCACGGTGCGCGCGTGGTCGGGATCACGCTGTCAGAGCCCCAGGCTCAGCTGGCCCGCCAGCGCGCGCTGGAGGCAGGCACGGCTGACCGGGTCGAGATCCGGGTGGCCGACTACCGCGAGCTGAGAGGCGAGCGTTTCGACGCAATCGCCAGCATCGGCATGGTCGAGCATGTGGGCGAGGAGCGGATCGATCTGTACGCGCGCCAGCTGGCCTCTCTGCTGGTACCGCGGGGCCGCCTGCTCAACCACGGGATCGCCAAGCTGAGCGAGATGGACAGCCCTGACGAGGGGCCGTTCTCAGAGCGGTTCGTGTTCCCCGACGGGGTTCCGCTGCCCCTGTCCCGAGTCACGCTGGCGCTCGAGCGGGCGGGGTTCGTGCCCCGGCACGTCGAGGGATTTGCCGATGACTACGCCGAGACCCTCAGGCACTGGATCCAGCGCTTCGAGTCCTCCTATGACGAGGCGGTGCGCCTGGCCGGAGCCGAGCGGGCCCGCGTCTGGCGCCTGTTCCTCCACGCCGCTCGTCAGGCTTTCCTCACCGGAGAGGCCTCGATCTACCAGGTGCTCGCCTCCCATCCGTGAACGTGCAGGAGCGTGAGGACGTTCCGTTCTCTCTGCTGACCACGCTGCGCCTGGGAGGGCCGGGCCGGCGGGTGATTGAGGCGGTGGGGGAACAGGAGATCGTGGACACCGTGCAGGCGGCAGACCGGCGCGGTGAGCCGGTGCTGGTGATGGGCTCAGGATCCAATCTGGTGGTGGCTGACGACGGTTTTGACGGCACGGTCCTGCGCGTGGCCAACCGGGGGATCGATTGGATCTCCGACGGGTCAGGTGGCCGGCTGGTCGTGGCCGCGGGCGAGCCCTGGGATGAGGTCGTGGCGCGCTGCGTGGCCGACGGAGTCTCGGGCATCGAATGTCTCTCGGGCATCCCCGGCTTGACCGGCGCCACGCCGATTCAGAACGTCGGTGCGTATGGACAGGAGGTGGCGCAGACGATCGTCTGGGTGCGGGCGTATGACCGAGGCACCGATGCCGTGCGCCAGCTGGCTCCCGAACAGTGCGGATTCGGCTACCGGACGAGCGCGTTCAAGCGGTCTACCCGGCACGTGGTCCTGGCCGTCGCCTTCGCTCTGGAACCCTCGCGCGACTCCCGGCCGATCACGTACCC
>JBPYDM010000099.1:0-3799 GCA_051986255.1 Solirubrobacteraceae bacterium
CAAGCGTTATCCCCACCACCCGGCTGGTGGACGCCACGGCGGAGGCTACGCCGGCCTGCGCGCCGGGCATGCCCGAGACGGCCGTATTTGTGATCGGCGGGTTGAGGAACCCGATGCCCAGCCCGAACACGAAGTAGGCCACCAGCAGATATCCCGTCGGCGTCCCGGGGACGATGCGCGTCAGCATCGCCGCAGCCGCGGTCACGGCCAAGCCCCCGAGCACCAACGAGGGACGAGATCCCCGCGAGCCGACCAGCCGACCTGAGAGCGGCGAGATCACGAACAGCGTCGCCGCCATGGGCAGCAGGTAGAGCCCAGCGTCCAGGGGCGACAGGCCCCTCACGTTCTGGAGGTAAAGCGTGTTCAGGAAGAGGAAGCCGCCCAGGCCCGCGAAAGCCAGGACGGCGATCGCGCTGGCCCCCGAGAACGGGGCGCTGGAGAAGAAGCGCACCTCCAGCAGCGGCTCCGGCCGACGCAGCTCGTAGAGCACGAGGGTCACGAAGGCCACGATCGAGAACCCGAACAGCCCCAGGATCTCCGGCGAGGTCCAACCGTGGCGCGGGCCTTCGATGATCGCGTAGGTCAGGCTGGCCAGCGCGGCGATGACCAGGACCTGGCCCACAGGATCCGGGCGGCGCGGCTTGGGGGCCCGGGACTCGGGCACAAACAACGCGGTCAGCGCGATCGCCGCGATCCCGACCGGAAGGTTCACGTAGAACACCGACCGCCAGCCGAACGCGTCCACCAGGGCTCCACCCAGGACGGGACCGAGCGCCATGCTGAGGCCGAATACGGCACCCCACATCCCGATGGCCTGGGCGCGTTCGCGTGGGTCCTCGAACACGTTGCGGATGATCGACATGGCGACCGGATTGAGCATCGACCCGCCGACGGCCTGGATGACGCGGGCGGCGACGAGCAACTCGAGGGTGGGAGCTAGCCCACAGAGCAGGGAGCCCAGTGAGAACACGAACAGGCCGATCTGGAAGATCCGGCGCCTGCCCACCCGGTCAGCTGTCGAGCCGCCCAGCATGAGCAGACTGGCCAAGACCAACGTGTAGGCGTCGAGCGTCCACTGCAGCCCGGGCACGGAGGCGTGCAGCGAGCGGTGGATCGAGGGCAGGGCCACGTTCACGATCGTTGAGTCGAGACCCACGATCAGCAGGCTCATACAGCAGATGGCCAGGACCAGCAGGCGCCGCCGGCGGCCAAGCTCTTGGGTGTTGGACGTGGCTATCACCGGGACCTTCGTGTCACATTACCCCGGAGATGCGTCCTTCTCTTGGGACCCGGACGGGCACGAGACGAGCCTCGGGACGGTCGGGCGGCGACCTCGGCGTACTCGGCGGGTTGGCGGCCCTCAGCCTGGACGCGCTCTCGAGCGTGGCCTACGGACCGGAGGCCATGATCTCGGTCCTGATCCTGGCCGGGGTCGGGGCGCTGAGCGACGTGGTGCCGCTGACCGTGGTGATCGCGGTGATGCTGGTCCTGCTGGTCGTCTCCTACACGCAGGTCATCGCCGCTCACCCGGAGGGCGGCGGCGCTTACGCGGTGGCCAAGGCCAACCTGGGCGCCTGGACGAGCCTGCTGGCGGCCGCGGCGGTGGTGGTGGACTACGTGCTGACGGTGGCCGTCAGCCTGGCCGCCGGCGCCGCCAGCCTGGGCAGCGCCTTCCCCGCGCTGGCCCACCACCTCCTGCTCGTCAGCCTGATCGGGCTGGTGCTGCTCACGGCGGTGAACATGTTCGGGCTCTCGGAGTCGGCCAAGCTGCTCACGCTCCCCACGCTCATCTTCATCGCAAGCACACTGGCCGTGATCGTGGTAGGAGCCTTTCACCCCCACCCGGTAGCTGTGATCGGTACGAGCCAGGCGCCCTTTCCGGTCAAGGAAGCGCTCGGGGTGGTCCTGCTGCTCAAGGCGTTTGCCTCAGGCTGCTCGGCGGTCACCGGCGTGGAGGCGATCTCCAACGGCGTGCCCTCCTTCCGCAAGCCACGGATCCAGACGGCCCAGCGCACCGAGATCTCGCTGGGAGTTCTCCTCGGGGTGATGCTGCTCGGGCTGGCCATTCTGATCAACGTCCACCACGTCGTCCCCCGCGGCCAGGTCACGATCCTGGCCCAGCTCACGGCGGGGGCCTTCGGCAAGACCTGGGCCTTCTATGTCTCCAACGTCTCGGTCGCGCTGGTCCTGGGCTTCGCCGCGAACACGAGCTTCGGCGGGCTGCCCGTGCTGATGAGCCTGCTGGCCCGCGACCACCGGCTGCCCCACCTGTTCTATCTCCGGGCCGAGAGGCCCGTGTACCGGTACGCCATAGTCGTCCTGGCCATCCTGGCCGCGGCGCTGCTGGTGGCGGTCAACGCCAACACGCTGAGGCTTATCCCGCTGTTCACGATCGGAGTGTTCGTGGGATTCACGATCAGCCAGGTCGGGCTCGTCCGGCACTGGGTTACCGACCGGCCCCGCCGGTGGCAGCTCCGGGCCGCGCTCAATGGCACCGGCGCCGTCATGACCGCGGTGGCGGTGGTCGTGTTCCTGGGGACCAAGTTCCTAGAGGGGGCGTGGGTGGTAGTGATCGCCATCCCCGCGCTAATCACCCTGTTCTGGCAGACCGAGCGCTACTACGCCGAGGTGGCCCGCGAGCTGAGATTGGGCAAGACGCCGCCGATACCGCAGAAGCGCGACAGCATCGTTGTCATCCCCACGACCACGGTGAGCCTGTTGACCGAACGGGCGCTCACGGCCGGGCTGTCGCTCGGGGAAACGGTGGTGGCGGTGGCGGTGGCCGGCGATGAGGAGGAGCGCAAACGGATCATCAACGACTGGGGCGCGTGGCGGTGCCGCGTCCCGATCGAGGTGCTGGTAGATCCGCAGCGATCCCTGATCCGGACCGTCCTGCGATACGTGAAGTCGGTGGAGAACGAGGATGCGCTGGTGACCGTGCTGATCCCCGAGATCCTTCCCCGCAAGCGGCGCCACGAGATCCTGCACAACCAGCGTGGCCGGCTGCTCGAAGCGGTGCTGAAGGCCAGAACCAGCGTGGTCGTGGCCACCCTGCCCTTCCATCTGCACGAGTAGGCGGCCGACCTCCGACCGCGGGAAGGACTCTGGCCGCGCAGGGCGAAACGGCAGGGCATGTTGCTAAAACGTCGCCCTCCGAAGATCGATACCACCCGACCGTTCGAGCCCAAGCCCGGGTTCGAGCACGCCGACGCCGGAGAGATCGCGCTGTTGCGCTGGCTCAAGGAGTACAGCATCGACTTCGTGCTCGTCGGCTCCGTCGCCCAGACGGTGCACACCGGCTCCGTCACCGCTGGCCCGCTGGCCATCGTCCCCGCCCCCTACCGGCGTAACCTGGAGCGCCTGGCTCGGGCTCTGGCCGGAGCCGAGGCTCGGGTCCGGGACGAGTTGGCACGTCCACCGGGACGCGATCGGGACGCGCCCGTCCAGCTCACGGTGACGGACCTGATGCAGGACCGGGTGTGGCCTCTGTGCTGCGGACCTCTCCCGATCGACGTCGTGGGTACGACCGCACCGTCAAACGGCGGCGCCCACGGATCGTCCGATTACCAGGAGCTGCTCTACGAGGCCACCCGGGTCGAGCTAACGTCTGATCTGAGCGTCGAGATCGCCTCACCCGAGGACATCGCGCACTACGCCCACCTGCGCCGCACGGGGAGCCCGCCGGAGATCACGATCAGCCGCCGCTCGAGCACCGCCAAGAACGGGGAGGCTGCCGAGCCGCCGCCTACGACTGAGACCCAGCAGGGCGGTAGCGGCCAGGCTTCCACAGGGGCTCCTC
>JBPYDM010000100.1:0-10047 GCA_051986255.1 Solirubrobacteraceae bacterium
GCCGCGAGCGGATCCTGGCCGGCTACGGCTCAGACCCGCGCTTCGACGCGGTGCTCTACCTCGTCGACCGGCCGGCGCTGGCGGCCAGTATCAGGTCCTCGGCCCGTCGGCTGGGGATGTCCCAATATGTCCATGTCCAGTGGGTTCGCCAGAGCGGGCCCGTCGGCCTGGGCGGCGCTCCGGCGGCTATTCGCAGCCAGTCCCGCTCCACCGCCGCGGCGCGCACATGATCCGGGGATCAGCTCGCCCGTTCTGGATGGTGCTGATCCTCGCCGCTCTGTACCTGGCCCCAGTGCCCTGGATCCTCCCCGCCACGGCCGGCCTGGGTCTGGCGGTGATGATTCTGCGCGCCATGAACACGCCCGCCAGGCGGGGGCGCCGCCCCCACGGGCTTCCGGCGGACGCCCTGGTGCTGGGGTCGGACAGGCGGGGCGGCCAGGTATCGGTGTCCGAGGGCGAGCTGTCGGCCCACGGCCTGGTGGTCGGCGCCAGTGGGGCGGGCAAGACCACCACGCTGCTGCGGATCTTGTCCGAGCTGATTGCCCGCGGCCGGCCGGTCGTGGCCATCGACCTCAAAGGGTCCCCCAAGTTTGCCCGCTCGGTGGCCGCGGCGGCTGAAGCGGCCGGCCGCCCGTGGCGGCTCTGGACTCCCGACGGCGGGGCGCACTGGAACCCGCTTCAGCACGGCAACGCCACGGAACTGAAGGACAAGTTGATCGCTACCGAGCGGTTCACCGAGCCCCACTACCAGCGCGCTGCCGAGCGCTACGTCCAGGCCGCTTTGCAGGTCCTGCAAGCGGGGGGTGGCGACCGGCCGCCCACGCTGTCGGGGGTGGTGGAGCTGATGGATCCCCATCGGCTGCGCGGAGCGCTTCGGGATGTCCCACCGGCGCTCCGGGTGCGCCTCCAGGACTACCTGGGAGCGCTGACCCCCGATCAGCTGAGCGCGGTCCGCGGGCTCCAGACCCGCGTGGCCATCCTGACCGAATCCCACACCGGCCGTTACCTGGAGCCCAGCGATGCCGGCCCCAACGTGGATCTCAGGTCGGCCCTCACCGGGGGCGAGGTAGTGGTGTTCAGCCTCAACTCGGCCACGTACGGAAAGCTGGCCGCCCAGCTGGGCACGCTGGCCGTTCAGGATCTCATCTGTGCCGCCGGCCATCGGCTGGCTCGAGGCGTCGCGCCGACGCAGGGGTTCGTCGTGATCGACGAGGTCTCGATCCTGGGCGGAGACCACGTGCTGGCACTGTTCGCCAGGGGCCGGGAGGCCGGTGTGGGGGTCCTGGCAGCCACCCAGGAGCTGACGGACTTCGAGCGGTCGGCGCCGGGACTTCGCGATCAGGTGCTGGGCAACACCGCGGTCAAGCTGGCCCATCGGCAGGAGGTGCCGGCGTCAGCTCAGATGATCGCCCAGCTGGCTGGCACGGAGACGGCCTGGGAGGAAACCCAGCAGATCGGTGGTCCGATGCTCACCGGCTGGCCCACCGGGCGGGGCACCCGCCGTCAGACCGAGCAGTTCATCGTCCATCCCAACGAGATCAAGGCGCTGGGGACCGGAGATGTCGTGCTGATCTCCAAGCTCCGGGCGGAGAGGGCGCAGAGGCTTCGCGTCTGGCCGGCCGGTCGTGCGGCGCGATCCGCCAGAACGCATATTTCGCCGGACCACTCACGGAACGCACGAGAACGGCCCGGGCGCGAACTGCGGTGAGAATGTGCGGTATGCAGCCGGACGACCTCTACGGGCTGCCGCTCGACCGGTTCACGGAGGAGCGCACCGCGCTGGCCCGCCAGCTCCGCCAGGCCGGACGCCGGAAGGAGGCCCAAGCGGTGGCCAAGCTACGCAAGCCGTCGCTGGCCGCCTGGGCGGTCAATCAGCTCGTCCGCACCCAGCGCAGGGAGGTTGACGCCCTGTTCCGGTCCGGGGATGCGCTTCAGAAGGCGCAGGCGGACCTGATATCCGGCCGCGGCGACGCACAAATGCTGCGTGGTGCGGTCGATGCTGAGCGCACGGCTGTGGACCAGCTGACCGACACAGCCCGCGGGCTCTTGAGCGCCCAAGGCCACGGGCTCACGTCGCCCAAGCTCGAGCAGGTGTCAGAGACTTTGCACGCCGCCGCGCTGGACGAGGAGGCACGGACGAGGGTACGGGACGGGTCACTTGACCGCGAACTGCAACACATCGGGCTGGGAGCCCTCAGCGCCGGCAGCGGCACGCCGAAGCGCACGCGGGGCAAGGAGCGCTCGGCGCGGGCGAAGCGAGATCGCGGCGCGCAGGCCGAGGCCCAGAAGGCCGAGGCCGAGGCTCAGTCGAAGCGGGATCAGAGGGCCGAGGCCGAGGCCCGCCGACGGATGGAGCGCGCCACCCGTCAGCTGCGCCAAGCCGAGGAGCGACGAGAGCGGGCGGCCCAAAACCTGCATGAGGCCGAGCGGGCGCTCCAGGCGGCGCAAGAGGCGGCGTCCGAGGCTGGCCACGAGCACGAGCGGGCAAGCTGGAGGCTCAAGAAATCCTCTTAGTCAGACCGGTCAAGGCGAGCTGAAGCCGCGGACCGTCCCGCTCAGCGTGCGCAAGGTGATCCGGCCGGAGTGGCTGGTCAGCGCCAGGTCTAGGAGTTCGTGACCTCGGGCGATGAATCCCGTGCCGTGACCGATCCCCGCGGCCGTCACGTGTCCCAAGGTGGTGAGCCGCCCGGCCGCTGTGATGGTGAAGCCCCGACCGGTGTCCGGAGGACCGCCCGGCAGGGCCACGAGGTGACCGGTGAGCGCGCCGTCGAGCTGCACGCATTGAGGGGCCCCGCGGCAAGGCAGGCTCCGGAACACGAGGGTGATCGGACGGCTCACTCCCGAGCCGCGAACTTGCAGCGACAGCTCTACGCGCCCGCCCTCTCCGGCGTACGCCCCGCTGGCCGAGGCCACGGAACCGCGGAAGGAGTCACGCGCCGCGCCGTCGCTCGTCTGGCCGGCGCCTGGGCTCGTCTGGCCGGCGGTGGTGGTGTCGCCGGGCCGAGGTGCCGGGGCGCGCCCGGAGTGGGCGGGCGGGGCGGCGCTCCCGCAGGCCCCGGCCGTCAGGGCCAGCCAAACGGCCGCGACGAGAAACGCCCCTGGGTCCAGCCGCTGACCGGCCGGGCCCAACTCCCTCATCCGCCCCCGGGAGTGACGCGGTAGGCGTCGAATACGGCGTCGATGTTGCGCAGGCGGTTGATCGTCTGATCCAGCACGCGCGTGTCCCCTACCTCCACCACGAAGCGGTTCTTGACCATGGGGTGGTTGACCGTGCACCGCGCCTCCAGGATGTTGATGCCGGCCTCGGCGAGGGTTCTGGACATGTCCTCCAGCAGCCGGTGACGGTCCCACCCGTCCACTTGGATCTCCACCCGGAAGGCCGTCTCGGCGTCGCCGTCCCAGCTGACCTTGGTGAAGCGCTCGGGGTCGCGCCTGAGCACGGCCACATTGGGACAGTCCTCCCGGTGAATCGTGATACCCCGGCCCAGCGAGATGTAGCCGACGATCGGATCTCCCGGCACCGGCCGGCAGCACTTGGCCAACCGGAGCATCACCTCATCGATGCCTTCCACCTGGATGCCGTAGCGGGAGGAAGAGGTGGTGGGGCGCGCGCGCCGCCGACGGGTTTGGAGCAGATCGTCAGCCGCCGTGGGCTGAGACTCGGCCGCTTCACCCTGCTTGAGCCGCTGGAGCACCTTGTTGACCACAACCTTGGAGGAGATCTTGGCTCCTCCCAGCGCGATGTAGAACTCCTCGGCCTTGCGGAAGCCCATCTCGCGGATCACGTCGGCCAGGAGCGAAGAGCCGACGATCTTCTGAGCCGGCAGGCCCTGGCGGCGCAGATGCTCTTGAAGCTGCTCGCGCCCTGCGTGCTCTGAGTCACGGCGTGACTCGGCCTTGAACCAGGCCTTGATCTTGTTCCGCGCCCGCGTGGTCTTGACCAGGGCCAGCCAGTCGCGCGAGGGTCCCCGCTCCCGGTTGGACGTCAGGACCTCGACGATGTCCCCTGAGCGCAGCTGGTAGGAGAGCGGAACGATCTTGCCGTTGACCTTGGCGCCCACGCAGCGGTGGCCCACATCGGTGTGGATCTCGTAGGCGAAGTCCAGCGGGGTCGAGCCCGCGGCCAGCGACTTGACCTCCCCCTTGGGAGTGAACACGAAGACCTCGTCCTCGAACAGGTCGACCTTCAGCGTCTCCATGAACTCGCGCGGGTCGGCTTCGTCCTGCTGGTAGTCGAGCAGGGAGCGCAGCCACTTCAACCGGCCCTCGGCGTCGGCCGCGGGCATGCGCCCTTCGGCCTGGCTGGCCGACTCCTTGTACATCCAGTGGGCCGCGATCCCGAACTCGGCCAGGTCGTGCATCTCCCGCGTACGGATCTGGATCTCCAGCGGTCGCCCCTCGGGTCCGATTACGGTGGTGTGCAGCGACTGGTACATGTTCGCTTTGGGCATGGCGATGAAGTCCTTGAAGCGGCCGGGCAGGGGCTTCCACAGCGAGTGGATCACCCCCACGGCGCCGTAGCAGTCCTTGACCGAGTCGACGATCACGCGCATGGCCGTCAGGTCGTAGATCTCGTTGAACTCCCGCCCCTTCTTGGTCATCTTGGAGTAGATCGAGTAGAAGTGCTTGGCCCGGCCGGAGATCTCGGCCTGGATGCCCAACTCGGTGAGCTCCTTGTCCAGATACTCGCCGGCCTGGTTGACGTAGCGCTCGCGCTCGGGGCGCTGCTGGGCCACCAGACCCTTGATCTCGTTGTACTTGCGCGGGTGAAGGGTCTGGAAGCTCAGATCCTCCAGCTCCCACTTGATGGCGTGGATGCCCAGCCGGTGCGCGATCGGCGCGTAGATGTCGAGGGTCTCCCGGGCCTTATCGATCTGCTTCTGCTTGGCCAGCGCGTTGATCGTGCGCATGTTGTGCAGACGGTCGGCCAGCTTGATCAGGATGACGCGAATGTCCGTCGCCATCGCCACCATCATCTTGCGGTAGTTCTCTGCCTGGGCCTCGTCGCGCGAGGAGAAGGTCAGCCCGGTGAGCTTGGTGACGCCGTCCACCAGCCCGGCGATCTCGTCCCCGAACGCCTCCCGCACCTCCTCCAGGGACGCCGAGGTGTCCTCGACGGTGTCGTGCAGCAGGGCGGCACACAGCGTCTCGGTGTCGAGCCGCATGCCGGCGCATATCTTGGCCACCCCGACCGGGTGGATGATGAAGTCCTCGCCGGATTTGCGGCGCTGATCCGCGTGGTGCACGCACGCGTATACGAACGCCTCCTCGACCCGCTGGCGGTCGACCGGCACGGCCGCGTAGTCGGCGTGCTCCTCCACGATGGCGAACAGATCGCCCAACAGCCTCCGCTCCAGAGCAGTGAGCTCGACCCGATCGACAGCTGTCCGGGTCGACGTCGCGCGCACACGGTCGACTTGGTCTCTCTCCGGAGGGATGAGCGTGACCGAACTGCCCCGGCGGCCCGGTCGGCGGCGTCGAGAGCCGGCCCGCTGATGCCCAGCCACGGGGGCAGGGTCGCTCCCCGAGCCCTTCAGTCCCTTAGAGGCTGCCGATTTGCGCTGCTCAGGAATCGCTGTCCGTCCTCGTGTCGCTGTGCATAGACCCGGTAGGCTGGCGAGCGATCGAGCGACGTGGGCGCGCCGCCAACCAGCGCCAGGGCCGGCAGATCCCGGTCGAGGCTGACGAGTTCCAGCTCCGCCAGTACTCGGATCAGCCTTCCCGCCAGTCGGGCCGGGCGTCCCGGCGATCCGTCTCCGCGAAGCAGGCGCTCGAGCTCCTCACCGGCCACTCTCTGGCGGGCCCGGAGGCTCCGGTAGAGAGCCACAAGCGAAGTGCGCAGGCCGTACTCCAACTCATGCATCTGCTGGGCAAAGCGTAGCTCAGCCTCTCCCCAGGCCAGATGGACGAAACCGATCCCCTGGTCCAGCAGGCGCTTCTGGGCCGGGCAGGCGGGCGGATCGAGCGCCACCAGGTGCTCGAACGGGACACCCAGCCCTGGATCCAGCTCCAGCGAGTGATACGAGGCCAGGCAGAAGCCGCCCACCCGCCGCTCGAGGCCGTCCAGGCGCCGCGAGACATCCGAGCACACGGCCAGGACGCGTCCCGAGTCCGCCAGCGCGTCGGTCAGCGTGGCCAGCGGCCCCTGGCCCCGACGGTCCACGACAGTCCGGGAGCCGCCCTCCGGCTCCCGGAGCGGCGGATCTGAGGGTAGCTGCCCGTCGAGAGATCGGTCCACCTCCTCGAGGGCCCCCGCCAGGTACTCCTCCTCCCCCAGCACCTCGATCGGCGCGGGGGCACACGGCCAGGTCTCGCGGAGCACGAGGCGCGGCTCGACCATTCCGTTCCAGCAGTTGCGCTCCAGGCGGAAGCTGGCATCCAGCGGGTGCCCGACCTGATCTCGCAGCTCTCCATCGCAGCCGAAGGCCACGGCGGGAGTACGGGCGCCGCCCGCGATGACCTTGAACCGGGCATGCCGTCCCTCCCCCATGGCCCGGACATCGGCGAGGCGGGCTCCGGCGAGAAGCAGCCGCGGGCTCGGGTTGCCCTGGCCGGTGGGCTCAAGCAGCTCGAGCTCCTCGATCAGCGAGAGCCCGAGCTGAGACCCGCACACCACGGCGTCCACCCGCTCAATCCCCTCGAGCAGGTCGGGGGTCAGGACCGAGGCGGCATGCGCCTCGAGCGCCTGGCGCAGTGGCTCAAGGCGCTCACGGCTCAGGCTCAGCCCAGCGGCCGCCCGATGGCCGCCGTAGCGGTCGAGGTGCTCGGAGCAGGCATGCAGCGCGCCGAGGACATCGAAGCCGGGAATGCTCCGGGCCGATCCGGTCCCGGCATCGCCGTCCAGGGCCACCAAGATGGCGGGGCGGTGGTGGCGTTCGACGACGCGCGAGGCCACGATCCCGATCACCCCTGGATGCCAGTCCTCGCCGGCCAGGAGGTAGGCCAACCGATCTCCCGCGCTGGCCACTTGGGCCTCGGCCTCCCAGGTGATGCGTTCCTCTATCGACCGCCGCTCGGCGTTCAGACGATCGAGCTCGGCGGCGATCTCCGCCGCCCGCGCCTGGTCGCGGGTGAGCAGAAGCTCGAGCGCGGCGTCGGCGCGGCTGATCCGCCCGGACGCGTTGATCCGGGGGGCCAGGCGGAACCCCAGATCGCGCACGTCCAGAGCGCTCGGATCAACCCGGGACACCGCCATCAGCGCCTGGAGTCCCGCTCGAGCTGTGTTGGCCATCCGGGCCAGCCCTTCCCTGACCAGCCGGCGGTTCTCTCCCCGCAGCGGCATCAGGTCGGCCACAGTGGCCAGGGCCACGAGCTCCAGCTCGTCCTTCACGCTCACTCCCAGCGCCTGGGCCAGCTTGTAGGCCACCCCGGTCCCGCACAGATCCTGGCAGGGATAGCCGCAGATCGCGGGGTGAAGGATCGGGCAGTCGGGCAGGCGCCCGTCAGCCCGGGCGTGGTGGTGGTCACAGACCAGCACGTCCATTCCGGCGGTCCGAGCGGCCGCCACCTCCTCGACCGCCGTGATGGCGCAGTCCACGGTGATCAGCAGGCGCGTCCCGCGGGCCGCCAGCCGCTGCACGGTCGCCGGGTTCAGCCCGTACCCGTCCTCGATCCGCCCGGGCAGGTACCAGTCAACGCGCCCGCCCAAGGTGCGCAACGCCGTAACCGCAATTGCCGTGGCGCACACT
Organism: Solirubrobacteraceae bacterium; assembly: GCA_051986255.1. GTDB lineage: Bacteria > Actinomycetota > Thermoleophilia > Solirubrobacterales > Solirubrobacteraceae > Palsa-465. Next base: position 7,689 of record JBPYDM010000100.1, read on the forward strand.
CCGTCCACGTCGTAGTCCCCGTGGACGGTGATCAAGCTTCCGGCGGCCAGGTGGGACTCGATGGCCTGGACCGCCGCGGCCATGCCCGCGAAAGCACTCGGCGGGTGCTCCTCGCCCGCCCCGAGAAAAACGCGGGCCGCGTTGGGCTGGGATAGCCCGCGGCGGACCAGGACCTGTGCCAGAACGTGACCGATTCCCAGCTCCCGCTCGAGGGCCAGCGCGGCGGCGAGTTCGTAGGGCGGGAGCTCGAGCCGCCGGCGCCGCCGGCCCCCCGGCGGCTCGGCCAGCGCCAACACCGGGCGCCCGGGAGGCGGTTCGGGCAGTAGGGCGGGCTCGGCCACGCCAGCAGGCTAAGCGTCGCTCCCGACGGATCGATCGGGCTCGGCCCAACCGGTGGCAGATCCGCCACAAATCCGTTATAGCCCCGCGCGACTTGTCGGCGATTCGCGACGCAGCCGTCAGCCCCACGCGCGACCTGTTTTGAGATTTGAAGGCGGTTGTTAGGGAGTTGAGGGGATGGCGCTCAGGCGCTCACGCCTGACCCCGATCAGCCAGATCAGCGCCATCCCGATCAGCGCGCCGGGGACGGCCTCGAGCGGCGTGACCAGGTGCGTGTCGTGGCGGCCCGGGATGGTCGCCCCAGCGATCAGGAACCCGGACAGTACGGCTCCGCTGACCGCGCCCACCAGTGCCCCGACGATGCCGGCCCAAAAGCGGTCGGGCAGCCAGATGCTGAAGTGCCAGAGGGCGAGGCCCATCACGACCCAGGCCAGCAGGCCCATCAGGCACGCTCCCCTGCTGTGCTGATCGTCAGCGTCATCTAGCGACGCCTCCCGTGTCGGCGATTCCTGGGCTTTGACGGCCGTTTCGGCTTGGGCGGCACTGGGGCGACCCCCTCGTTCTCCGGGATGTCGGGAGCGGGAACGTGGGGTGCCTCCTGGCCGTCTGGCTCGGCTCCACGCTCGGGCTGCGCCGTCGGGGGCTTGGCCCGCGGCGGCTCCGTACGGGGTTGGGCCGCTTTGGGTCGGGTGGGTCCCGTCCCGTCTCTCCGCTGCTTGCGGCGCGGAGCCGGCGCGGCTTCGGGCACCGAATGGGCCAGGCGCTTGGTCAGCGTCGAGGTATGGGCGCCGCCTTCGCGCTCGATGTCCAGATCGCGCTTCATCTGCTCGAATTCGGCCGACGACACGGCGTCTGGCTCCGGAGCCGTGAGGCGGCCCGGCCGGCGTGCCCGCTTGCGCTCGGGCTCGACGTCGGCGCCAACCGCGGCGTAGGCGGGCACGAATCCCTGCTCCGCCTCGATCCGCCGGCGGCGCGAGCGGTACTGAGCCTCGCGCTCCTTCCAGTGCGTGAGCACCGGCGAGGCGATGAAGATCGAGGAATACGCGCCCGAGGCCACTCCGATGAGCAGCGCGAAAGCGAAGTCCTGAAGCTCGGTGGACCCGGCCACCCCGCCGAACAGCAGCAGGGCCAGGATGGGCATGAGCGTGCAGAAGGTCGTGGCCAGCGACCGGGTGAGCACCTCTGACATGGACCGATTGACGATCTGCGAGAAGGCAGCCCGGGGCATCCGGGGGATGTTCTCCCGCACCCGGTCGAACACGATGATCGTGTCGTACAGCGAGTAGCCCAAGATGGTGAGCAGCGCGGCCACGGTCGCTGTCGTCACCTCCCGGCCGGTCAGGGCGTAGATGCCCGAGGTGATCAGAAGGTCGTGAGCCAGCGCGATCAGTACCGGGACGGCGAACTTCCACTCAAAGCGCAGGGCCACGTAGGCGGAGATCACGATCAGCGAGGCGATGATCGCGATCACAGCGCTGTTGGCCACCGTGCTCCCGAAGGTGGGGCCGACGGAGGTGGAGTCGAAGCTGTGGACGCCGAAATGGCTCTGCAGAGCGCTCTGGACGTGGTTCAGGCCCTGCGGTCCCAGCTGCTTGGAGGAGATCTGGAAGACGTTGTTGCCCAGCCCCTTGTTGCTGATTCTCTGCACCGTCGGGTTGGCCGCCCCGGCCGCTGCCACCACCTGGCTGACCTGAGGCTGGGTGGTGCTGTGGTCAAGCGCCGCGGTGATCCGGGTCCCGGAGGTGAAGTCGATCCCCAGGTTAAGTCCCCTGCCGCCGATGGCCAGCGCCCCGATCAGCAAGATGACGCCGGACATGGTGAAGAAGTACCGCGAGGCGCCCATGAAATCAAAGCGCCACACCCGCTTCTTACCGCCCGCGCCCAGGAGCGAGGGACTCGAGATGATCCGCGAATTGCCCATCGTGGTCAAGATGGCCTGCGTGGCCATGACCGCGGTGAACAGCGACACAAAAGTGCCGATCCCGAGCGTGAGGGCGAAGCCCTGAACCTCTGAGGTGGC
>JBPYDM010000101.1:0-2276 GCA_051986255.1 Solirubrobacteraceae bacterium
CACGGCACCTGCCGGGCGAGCTGTCCGGCGGGCAGCAGCAGCGGGTGGCGATCGCCCGGGCCCTGGTGAAGGAGCCCACGGTGCTCCTGGCCGACGAGCCCACCGGCAACCTCGACGAGGACACCCGGGACGAGATCATCAACCTGCTGGAGCGGCTCTGGCGCGAACGCGGGCTGACCCTGGTCCTGGTCACCCACGACAGCGCGATCGCCCGGCGGGCCCAGCGGGTCGGCGTGATGAGCAAGGGCCAGCTGTCGATCCAGGCGGACGCGCGCCAGCCCGCCGATGCCACGCCCGACTGAGCGGCGGCTCCGCCCACGGCCCAGCGCATTCCTGATCGTTTGACGACGCTTTACCGGCCTGCAACATCCCAGGCCGGTATAAGCGTCTCATACAGGTACAAGAGGCCGTTATGGTGGCTATGGCCACACGCCAGTTGTAGCGTAACTAGCCGGATCACGTCAGTTTCCACCCGCTGGATTGCTAACGGTCCGTCCCCCGGAGCGGGGCGGGACAGGGCCGCCAGAGCGAAGGACGTGGATGGGTCGCCCTGCTCATGAACCCCTCCGGTAGATCACCATCGCTCAGAACCGAGCGAGTACGGCGTGCCCGCTACCGGCAGTCGCGGGACGGCCTCGCTGAGCTCATCGACCTGGCCTGGGACAGCGCGCCACCGAGGAGTTCACGCGCGCGTCTCGCACCACCCGCAGAGAGAAGACATGGAGATCTTGCATCTGACAGAGTGGGCCAGCGTAGCCGCCGGTGGCCTCGTGACCCTCGTAATTTTGCTGCTGCGGTTCGTCTGGCGCCGGGGCAAGAAGCTCCAGGAGCCCTGAGAGCCAGGTACCACGTCCCGCGCGTGGCGTTCCGGCGCAGGCCGCTGACCGCCGCCATGCTGCTCGCTGGCCTGCTGGTGATAGCGCGCGTCACCTGGCATCTCGCCTATGTCGCCGGCCACGTACCCTACTGGGTGCTCCTGCCGGCTTGGGCACTGACGTTCGGGGCGTCGGCGGCCACCCTGTTCATCTCCTGGTTCGACCGGCCCTACCAGGCCTCCCCGCGCAAGCAGCGGCTGCTGGACGGCATGAACGTGGTCGTGGCGATTCCCGTCTACAACGAGGATCCCGTGCTGCTGGACCGGTGCATCTGGTCCCTGGTGAACTCGAGCCGCCCGCCCCAGTGCGCCCATGCCGTCTTTGACGGGCCGTCCGGTGACTACTCGGCGGTCCAGCGGCACTGGGAGCGCTACCGCGGGCCGACCCGGGTGCGGTTCACCCGCCTGCCTAAGAACATGGGGAAGAAGTGGGCACAGTCGGCGGTCTTCACCTCCCATCCTGAGGCGGACATCTTCGTCACGGTCGACTCGGACACGACGCTGGAACACCGGGCCATCGAGGAAGGACTCAAGCCTTTCGCGGACAGCCGGGTCGCCTCCGTCGCGGGCATCGAGGAGATCTACAACAAGTGGGCGAATTGGCTCACCATGATCTGCTCGGTGCGCAACACGGTCTCCCAGCTCGTCGCCTGGAGCACCCAGTCCGTGTTCGGGGACGTCCTGATCAACAGGGGCACCTTCGCGCTGTACCGGGCCTACATCATCCGCGAGATCATCCCGGCCTACCTGGAGGAAACCTTTCTCGGGCACCCCATCAAACTGGGTGACGACTCGGCCCTGACCCTGTTCGCGCGGGCCCATGGGCGGACGGTGCAGCAGGTATCGGCGTTCTGCCTGCCGATGTACCCCGAGACCTTGTCCCACCATTTCCGCCAGTGGCTGCGCTGGGCTCGCGGCGGCTCGATCCGGAATTACTGGCGGATCCGCTACCTGTCTCCTCGCTCGTGGTCCTGGTGGTGGATCGTGCTCGGGCTGTACTACATCCCCATCTCGGCCATCTTCCCGGTTCTGTACGTGCTGGCCTGGCCCGACTCGCGGTACGTCATCGGTTACGTGGGCGTGCTGCTGATCACCTGGTCTTATGCCGTCAGCCCACGGAGCCTGTGCGTGTGGCGCCAGGGCGAGAACGCCTACGCTCGCGCTGCCTTGATGCTCATGTACCCCATCGGCGTGCTCTGGACTTCCGTAGTCCTGCGGCCGGTGCGGCTGTACGGGATCGCCACCTGCCTCAAGCAAGGCTGGGTCACTCGGGTCCGCGGCGTTGAGATCGGCGCCGGAAGGACCGGGCGTTGATCGGGACGAGGCTCAGGGTCAGCATCGCTGCCGCCATCATCATCCCGGCGCTGCTTCTGTTCGGTTCCCTGATCCTGGTGTCCGGCCA
>JBPYDM010000102.1:0-39705 GCA_051986255.1 Solirubrobacteraceae bacterium
GTCGGGCGCGAGGTCGAGCCGGTATGAGGACCGTGCGGAGGATCGCCGAGATGCGCCAGGCACTGGCCGAGCACCGAGCCACCGGCGCAATCGTCGGCCTGGTGCCCACCATGGGGGGCTTTCACGCCGGTCACCTGTCGCTGCTCGACCGAGCTTGCGCCGAGTGCCACCTCGTCGTCGTGTCGCTGTTCGTGAATCCGACCCAGTTCGACGATCCCCGCGACCTCGAGCGCTATCCCCGGGACGAGCAGCGCGATGCCAAGCTGGCGGCTGAGCGCGGGGTGGACTTTCTGTTCGCGCCCTCGTCCCAGGAGCTCTATCCAGCCGGCTTCTCCACCACCGTGTCGGTCAGCGGGATCACCGAGCGACTGGAGGGGACGCAGCGCGGCCGCGGCCATTTTGACGGCGTGGCCACGATCGTCTCGAAGCTGTTCAACATCGTGTCCCCTAGCGTGGCCTACTTCGGGCAGAAGGATGCCCAGCAGGCGGTGGTGGTGCGCAGGCTGGTGGCCGACCTGAACCTCCCGGTCCGGATCGCTGTCTGCCCCACCGTACGCGAGAGCGACGGGCTGGCCATGTCCAGCCGGAACGTGCGACTAAGCGTGGATGAGCGAGCGCGAGCGGCCGCGCTCTACCGAGCTCTGCGCGCGATCCAGCATGCTTTCGAGCGGGGCGAGCAGGACCCCGCAGCCGCCCGCCGGCGCGGTCTGGACGAGCTAAAGGCGGCGGGGATCGCGGTCGAGTACCTGGAGGTCGTCTCGCCGGAAACGCTCGAGCCGGTGCACAGCCCGCAGGGCGAATTGCTGGCGGTGGTAGCCGGGCGGGTGGGAAGCATCCGCCTGATCGACAACCTGCTGATCCACGTGCCTGCAGCCGTGCCGGCGGCAGGTGCCAGGGACCACACAGTCAACGAAAACGCGCCCCAGCCGGTGCCGGCTGGAGCACCTGAGAACGGGAGCAGCTGAATGCACCGGACAATGCTGAAGTCAAAGATTCACCGGGCCACCGTGACCGATTGCGACCTCCACTACGTGGGATCGATCACGATCGACCATGAGCTGCTGGAGGCCGCCGACATCCGCGAGTTTGAGCAGGTCGCGGTGGTGGACGTCCACAACGGCGCCCGGTTTGAGACCTACACGATCGCCGGCGGGCCCGGGGAGATGAAGCTGAACGGCGCGGCCGCTCGGCTGGTCCAGCGCGGCGACACCATCATCGTCATCTCCTACGCGACGTACGACCCGGACGAGCTGCACAACTACAACCCCCGCGTCGTCCACGTAGACGCCCACAACCAGATCCTGGCCACGGATGACCAAGTAAGCACCCTACTCACCGACCCGGCGCTGGACGGCGCCCCTGCCTGAGGAGCACCCATGTCCACCACCCCTCACACCTCAGTACCCCAGACACTTCGGGACCCCGCACCCATGACGCTGCCCCGGCTGGCCGAGAAGAAACGGACCGGCGAGCCGATCGTGATGGTCACCGCCTACGACTACCCCTCGGCCCAGGTGGCGCAAGCCGCCGGTGTGGACGTCGTGCTGGTGGGGGACTCGGGCGCCATGACCGTGCTGGGTTATCCCTCCACCGTGCCCGTCTCGCTGGACGAAATGCTCATGCTGGCCGCAGCCGCCCGGCGCGGGCTGGACACGCCTCTGCTCGTGGGCGATCTGCCCTTCGGCTCCTATGAGGCCTCCGACGAGCAGGCGGTGGCCACGGCCCAGAGGTTCGTCAAGGAGGCGGGGTGCGACGCGGTCAAGCTGGAACGGGGCGGGACCAGCGCTCAGCGAGCCCAGGCCATCGTGCAGTCGGGCATTCCGGTGATGGGGCACGTGGGGCTAACCCCACAGACGGCCACGGCGCTCGGGGGCTACCGTGCTCAGGCCCGCAGCTCGGACCGAGCGCTTCACGTGGCCGCCGAGGCTCTCGCGCTCCAGGAGGCGGGCTGCTTCTCGATCGTTTTCGAGGCGATTCCGGCCGCCGTTGCCGCCGAACTGATGACCCGCATGGAGATCCCGGTGATCGGGATCGGAGCGGGCCCGGCCACCGACGGTCAGGTGCTGGTGTTCCATGACCTGCTGGGTATCTACGATGGTCACGCGCCGCGCTTCGCCAAGCACTATCACGAGCTCCGGGGCGAGATGGTCTCGGCGGTCGCACAGTACGCCAGCGAGGTGCGGGCTCACCAGTTCCCGGCAGCCGAGCACACCTATTCCATCGATCAAGCCGAGTTGGAGGAGTTCCGACGGGCTCTGCCCGGGTTGTAGGCGTCGGCCGACCCAGCCCCTAGCGCGGCAGCGATGACCTCGCTGCGGCAACATTGGCGGACTCGATGATGAGCCCGATCCGCCGCCGCATCCTCCCGATCCGCCGCCGCGTCCTCCCGATCGCTGCCGTGAGGTTGAGCGTGACCGCCGTCGTGGGGTTGAGCATGGCTCTGGCTGGCTGCTCCTCAAGTCATACGGTGTCCATACCCGGGGTGTCAAGCGGAAGCGTGATCCTCGGCTCTCATCAGCCGCTCACCGGGCCGGCGGCGCCGGGTTACCGGGAGATCTCCGCCGCCTCCCAGGCGTTCTTCGACTACGTCAACGCGCACGGCGGTGTGTATGGCCGCTCGATCCACCTCATGACGCTCAACGACGCGTACAACCCCACCAACACGGCCCAGGTGGTGAACAAGCTGGTCACCTACGACAGCGTGTTCGCCATCTTCGAAGGAGCGGGAACGAGCACCCACCGGCAGGTCCTGCAGTTCCTGAACGATAACGCGGTGCCCGATCTGTTCGTGGCCTCGGGATGTCCGTGCTGGAACGACGCCGCCATCGACCCCTTCACCTACGCCTGGTCACCCAGCGAGCTGGTCGAGGGCAAGATCCTGGGCTGGTACGTGGCGCACCATTTCCGCGGCCAGCGGGTGGGCGTGCTCTACCAGGACGATGTTGCCGGAGCGGCCGGACTGGCCGGCGTGAGACAGGAGCTGCCTAGGTCCGTGCTGGTGGCGCGGGAGACCTACCAGCCCGGGGCCACCACGCTGCATTCGCAGATGGAGGCAATCCGGGCGGCCCGGGCCACCGTCCTGATCGATTTCACCCTTCCTGCCTACACCGCCATCGAGCAGCTGACCGCGCTGAGTCTCGGTTTCCAACCTCACCTGCTCGTGTGGAGCGGAGGCAGCGATCCGATTACCGTCTCGCGGCTGCTCGAGACGTTCTCGGGCGGGGCGATCGGAGCCAGCGCGCTGCTCGATGGGGCAATCACCGATTCATACTTGCCGTCGGCCGGCGACGACACCAACCCCTGGGTGCGTCTGTTCAAGAGCATCAACGCCACGTACGACCCCCAAACCAGGTTTGACAGCAACGTGGAGTATGGAATGGCCAGCGCGTACACGCTCGTCCAGGCCCTGCAGAGCGCCGGGCGCAACCTGACCCGGCGGGGATTGATTCGAGCCATCGACCGCCGGGGCGCGTCCTGGCTGGGGCCAGGGCTGCTCCCATTCCAGTACTCACGGAGAGACCATGCGGGGTTCCGGGGAGCTCAGCTAGGGCGGATCGAGAACGGCAACGTAGTGCTGTTCGGGGCGCCCCTGACCACGACAGGCAGTCCTGGCGCCCGCGTCACCGTCTACGGAGGAGGCGAGGCTGTCCCGCCGACCAACGGGATCCCCTGAGCTCCCCCGTAGCTGACCCGAGCGGATAGCCATTCGGTTACGCTCGCCGGCCGCGCCGCCGCTCGAGCGCACCGCTTAGCCGTACTCGATCTTCCGCAGGATCCGGGCAGGCGCCCCGGCGGCCACTGAGAACGGCGGGATGTCTGACACGACCACCGAGTTGGCCCCGATCACGCACCGCTTGCCCACCGTCACCCCGGTGGTGATGACCACATTGGCCCCGCACCACACGTTGTCGCCGATCCGGGTCGGGCCCTTGCCGGTGAAACCCTGCCACGGAACGGGCACGTCAGAATCGTCGAAGCGGTGGGAGGCATCGCTCACGAAGCAGCCGTTGGCCAGCATGCAGTGATCGCCGATCTCCACCAGCTCCTGCGAGGCCACCATGACGCTCTGATTGAGGAACGTGCCCGAACCGATCCTGATCCGAGCCGACCCCGGGGCCGTGAGCCACACGTTCGGCTCCAGCAGCGTGTTCGCCCCCACCTCGAGCCTGCCCTCCAGAAAGGCTGAGAGGACGTTTCCGTGCACGGGCCAGCGCGCGAAGGCCTGACGGCGCATGAATTCCAGATGGATCCTGACGCGGTTCCAGGGCAGGGAGTTGGCCTCGTACCACCGCCATTTCTGGACCCAGAGTTTGAGGGCGGCGAGCTCGACTCGGAGGTCTTGAGCAGACGTCACGCCGCCGCGGTTTGCGGTCGGCGCGACCGGCGCGTGGTGGCGCGTCGGCGCCGGCCAGGCCGGTCCCCGAGCAGCCGGGCCAAGAACTGGCCGGTGTAGGACTCCTCCACGGCGGCCACGTCCTCGGGCGTCCCGGTGGCGATGAGGCGTCCGCCCTCCTCGCCGCCCTCAGGGCCCAGATCGATGATCCGGTCGGCCACCTTGATCACGTCCAGGTTGTGCTCGATCACGACGACCGAGTTTCCGGCATCCACCAGTCGCTGGAGGACCTCGAGTAGACGCTGGATATCGGCAAAGTGAAGACCGGTGGTGGGCTCATCCAGGATGTACAGCGTGCGCCCTGTGGCCACCTTGGACAGCTCGGCGGCCAGCTTGACCCGCTGAGCCTCGCCACCCGAGAGAGTAGTGGCGGGCTGACCCAGCCGCATATAGCCCAGGCCGACGTCGTTCAGCGTCTGGACGCGGCGGCGGATCTTAGGGATATGCAAGAAGAACTCGAGTGCCTCCTCCACCGGCATCTCGAGAACGTCGGAGATCGTCTTGCCCTTGAAGCGGACCTCGAGCGTCTCCCGGTTGTAGCGCTTGCCGTGGCACTGTTCGCAAGGCACGTACACGTCGGGCAGGAAGTGCATCTCGATCTTGATCTGGCCGTCGCCACGGCACACCTCGCACCGTCCCCCTTTGACGTTGAACGAGAACCTTCCGGGCCGGTAGCCTCGCGCCCGGGCCTCCTGGGTCTTCGAGAACAGTTCCCGGACCTGGTCGAACAGCCCGATGTACGTGGCCGGGTTGGATCGGGGCGTGCGGCCAATGGGCGACTGGTCCACCGAGATGATCTTGTCCAACTGGTCCAGCCCGGTGATGCGGCGATGGGATCCCGCCCGCTGCCGCGTCTTGTGCAAGCGGTTGGCCAGCGCCTTGTAGATCACGTCGTTGACGAGCGTGGACTTACCCGATCCCGACACCCCGGTAACGCAGCACATCACTCCCAGCGGGAGCTTGACGTTGATCTCTTGGAGGTTGTGCTCGGAGGCTCCCTCCACCACCACGTAGCCACTGGGGCGGCGGCGGCGAGCCGGGAACTCGATCACCCGCGTCCCGGCCAGGAACTGTCCGGTGAGCGAGTCGGTCACTCGTGCCAGCTCCTCCGCCGTGCCCTCGGCCACCACGTAGCCGCCGTGTTCGCCGGCGCCGGGTCCCATGTCCACCAGGTGATCGGCGGCGCGCATCGTGCCCTCGTCGTGTTCCACGACCAGGACGGTGTTGCCCAGGTCACGCAGGCGCTCGAGCGTGGCGATCAGCTTGGCGTTGTCGCGCTGATGCAGACCGATTGACGGCTCGTCCAGGATGTAGAGGACGCCGACGAGCGACGACCCGATCTGGGTGGCCAGCCGAATCCGCTGAGCCTCCCCGCCCGACAGCGTGGCCGTGGCCCGGTCCATCGACAGGTAGCCCACGCCCACGTTGTCCAGAAACTGAAGGCGCTCCTGGATCTCGCGGAGAACCAGCCGGGCGATCCTCTGGTCGTGTTCGGACATCGAGGCCTCCAGAGAGGCCACCCACTGAAGCGCTCGCCGGGCCGAGAGCGCGGTGAACTCATGGATGGGGGTGTCGCCCACGAGCACGGCCCGGGACTCGGGGCGGAGCCTCGCCCCCCGGCACTCCGGGCAGGGCCGCAGCGTCATGTACTCCTCGATCCGCTCCCGGGTGAACTCGGAATCTGTATCGCGGTACCGGCGCTCCAGGTTGGGGATGATCCCCTCGAATGTTGTGGCGTAGGACCGGCGGCGACCAAAGCGGTTGCGGTAGGAAACCTGCACCCGGTCACCGTTGGTGCCGTGCAGGAAGAAGTCCCGCGAGGCCTCCGGCAGATCCTCCCACGGAGTCTCCAGATCAATCCGGTAGCGCTCGGAGATGGCCTGGATCAGCTGGTCGTAGTACTCCGAGGCGCTGACCTCCCAGGGGGCGAGCGCTCCCTCACCGATGGACAGCGTGGGATCGGGCACCACCAGCTGGGGGTCGATCTCCATCTGGGACCCGAGCCCAGTGCACCGAGGGCAGGCTCCGTGGGGGGAGTTGAAGCTGAAGATTCGCGGCTCCAGCTCGACCAGGCTGGGACCGTGCACCGGGCAGGCGAACTTCTCACTGAACGTCAATGTGCGCTCAGCGGGCGTCTCGGCGTCCACCAGCTCGATCTCGACCAGCCCATCAGCCAGAGCCACAGCGGTCTCGATCGAGTCCGCCAGCCGCTTGCGCACCTCGGGCTTCATGACCAGCCGGTCCACCACCACGGCGATGTCGTGCTTGAACTTCTTGTCCAACGCGATCTCCTCGTCGAGCCGCCGGAGCTCGCCATCCACCTTGACCCGACTGAATCCCTCGGTCCGGAGCTCCTCGAGCTGCTTGCCGTACTCGCCTTTACGGCCCCGCACCAAGGGAGCCAGAACCATGAACCGCACTCCCTCGGACAGCTCCATGACCTGGTCGATGATCTGCTCGGTGGACTGCCCGCTGATGGGACGGCCGCAAATATGACAGTGGGGGTGTCCGACACGGGCCCAGAGCAGCCGCAGGTAGTCGTAGATCTCGGTGACCGTGCCCACTGTCGACCGGGGATTGCGCGACGTGGTCTTCTGGTCAATCGAGATGGCCGGCGAGAGTCCCTCGATCGAGTCCACATCCGGCTTGTCCATCTGGCCGAGGAACTGCCGGGCGTAGGCCGAGAGCGACTCGACGTACCGGCGCCGGCCCTCGGCGTAGATGGTGTCGAAGGCCAGCGAAGACTTGCCGGAGCCCGAGAGCCCCGTGATCACCGTCAGTGACCCCCGGGGAATGGTCACCGTTATGTCTTTGAGGTTGTGTTCCCGGGCGCCCGCGACGACCAGCTTGTCCATCAGTTTCTCCCGCGAGGGGTAATGTCGCACCGAGAGCGGCCAGCAGCCCCAGACGCTGTTAGCGGGCGCTCGAATGCGACCGTATCCGTGGTGGGAGGCACATAATCTAGTCTAGAAGATCGAACAGACGTTCGACCGGCTGGGATCCCGCTATTCGCGGGCGCGGGCTTGGCGCGGGCCCGGATGGGCGGCGCGGCCGGAGGGGTGCGGCTCGGCGGAGGAGCCAGCCCCGGCCGCCCTATCCCTCCACGGAGGAGTAGACCTCCTCGATCAGGCCCGCGCGATCGGACAGCTCGAAGTTCTCGGCCAGATAACGGTCCACCTCATCGCGGGGCGTCCCGTTGAGGGCCATATTCAGCGCGATCAGCCGCGCGCCCTCGGTGTCGTCGGTGAACTCCGGCTCGTGGGCCTCGGGCACGCCCCCCTCTACCGTGACCGTCGCCTTCTCCTCGTGATGCAGGAGCTCCTCCTCGATGCCCGGCTGCTCCGTCACCTGAACGGGCATGGGCTCTTCCTCATCGGGCTCGAACTGCTGGCGCGGCGAAACGGCGTCCTTGACCTCGGTGAGGTGGTTCTCCAGCAGCTGGAGGTCCGAGGAGGCCCGGGTGATGCTGGTCCGCAGCGAGTCGAGCAAGCCGCCCAGCTCCTGCTCGATCGCGTCCAGCCGCTCGACCGTGGCTGAGGTGGCCGCTGACATGTTGGCCACGTACTGCCCGGCCTGGGCGGTGGCCTCCTCGCGGGTCCGCTTGGCCTCGGAGCGGGCCTCGCGCCGGATGTTCCGGGCGTCCTTCTCGGCGTCGGCTCGAATCTGGTTGGCGCTGGATTCCGAGGCCTCAACGATCGCCCGCACTTGCTCGGCTGCAGTCTCGGCCAGCGACTCGCTCTGGTCGCGCATGCCGCTCCTCAGCTCGTCTACCTGCTCGGCGATCGCGCTCAGGTGGGCATCCACGGCGTCGGGGTCATAGCCCCGCGCGCCGACGGGAAAGTCTCTCTTTTCGATGCTCTGCCGATCCAGGGCCACGGCCAGCTACCTCCCTCTATGAGCGTCACGGCCCGGCCAGCGTATCGGATCGGACAGCGGCGGAAAGCAGGCTGACTGGCCGTTCAGCCCAGCGCTACGAGCTGATCGAGCTCCCGCTTGAGGTCGCGGATCTCGTCCCGCAGCTTGGCTGCGTACTCGAATCGCAGCTCCTCGGCCGCCTGGAGCATCTCCTCCTCCAGCTCGACGATCGTCTTCTCGATCTCCTCCGAGGACATACCGGACAGCTCCCCGGCCCGCCGGCGGCGCCGACGCGACCGCGGGACCTTGGAATCGGACTGCAGGAACTCGGCGATGTCGGAGATGCCCTTGACGATGGTCTCGGGCGTGATGCCGTGCTCCTCGTTGTAGTGCCGCTGGATCTCTCGCCGCCGGTTGGTCTCCTCGATCGCCGCCCGCATCGCCGCGGTCTCCTTATCGGCGTACATGAGGACCTTCCCCTTCACGTTGCGGGCGGCCCGTCCGATGGTCTGGATGAGCGAGGTCTCGCCCCTCAGGAACCCTTCCTTGTCCGCGTCGAGGATGGCCACCAGGGAGACCTCGGGCAGGTCCAGGCCCTCGCGTAACAGGTTGACCCCCACCAGGATGTCGAACTGACCCAGCCGCAGCTCGCGGATGATCTGGATGCGCTCCAGCGTGTCGATCTCCGAGTGCAGATAGCGGACGCGGAAGCCCATCTCCAACAGGTAATCGGTTAAGTCCTCGGCCATCTTCTTGGTCAACGTCGTAACCAGCGTGCGCTCGTCGGCCTCGGCTCTGGCCCTGATTTCGTTCATCAGGTCGTCGATCTGGTTGCGCGTCTCGCGGACCTCGACCTCGGGGTCCACGATCCCGGTCGGGCGGACGATCTGCTCCACGATCCCAACCGAATGCGCTCGCTCGTACTCCCCCGGTGTGGCGGACACGAACACCATCTGAGGCGTGATGGACAGGAACTCCTGGAATGTCTGGGGCCGATTGTCCAGCGCGCTGGGGAGCCGGAAGCCGTACTCCACGAGCGTCTGCTTGCGCGAGCGGTCGCCCTCGTACATGCCGCCGATCTGGGGAACCGTCTGATGGGACTCGTCGATGAAGCACAGGAAGTCATCCGGGAAATAGTCGAGTAGGCAGTACGGACGCTCCCCCGCCCGCCGTCCATCCAGGATCCGCGAATAGTTTTCGATCCCGGAGCAGAAACCCAGCTCGCGGAGCATCTCCATGTCGTACTGGGTGCGCTGGCGCAGGCGGTGGGACTCGAGCAGCTTGCCCTGCGCCTCGAGCTGTGCACAACGCTCGTTCAGCTCCTGTCCGATCTCGGCCACCGCGTCCTCGATCATCCCCTCGCGCACGTTGTAGTGCGACGCCGGCCAGATGCCCACGTGCTCGATGTCCTCCTGGAGGACCTCGCCGGTCAGGGGGTCGAACTCCTGGAGCTGCTCGACCTCATCCCCGAAAAGGACCACCCGGTAGGCCGTCTCGGCGTAGGCGGGGAAGATCTCGAGCGTCTCGCCCCGGACCCGGAATGTCCCGCGGGCCAGGGCGGTGTCGTTGCGCGTGTACTGGATCGAGACCAGCTTGCGCAGCAGCCTGTCGCGGTCGATGAAATCGCCCTTGGTCAGCGTCTGGAGGTTCTCGTCGTAGACCTCGGGCGATCCCAGGCCGTAGATGCAGGAGACGCTGGCCACGATCAGCACGTCGCGCCGGGCGAACAGCGCCGCCGTGGCCGAGTGGCGCAGGCGGTCGATCTCCTGGTTTATGGCCGAGTCCTTCTCGATGTACAGGTCCTTGCTGGGTACGTAGGCCTCGGGCTGGTAGTAGTCGTAGTAGGAGACGAAGTACTCGACAGCGTTGGCCGGGAAGTAGGTCCGGAACTCGTTGCACAGCTGGGCGGCCAGCGTCTTGTTGTGGGCGATGACCAGCGTGGGCTTCTGCACGGCCTCCACGACGCCGGCCATGGTCATGGTCTTGCCCGTGCCGGTGGCCCCGAGCAACGTGAGGAAGCGCCCACCCCCATCAACGCTCTCGGCCAGCGAGCGGATGGCCTCCGGCTGGTCGGCGGTGGGGTGGTAGGCGGCATCGAGCTCGAACCTGGGCATTCAGGTTGAGCGTAGCCGGGCAGCGGGTCGTTGACCTAGGTGGAAAGCGTCGCTGGGTTGGTGGTAGGTCCCGGGAGAGTTGGCGGCGGGGCGTGACGACTTCTCGGAACGGCCGAAATCCGCGTCTGGCGTAACAAAGCTCGCGCCAGCGTCGGAGCTTTGTGCGTTTGGTGGGCGTATAGCCACATAGCGTCACGGAGCGCCGATCGGGGCCGCGGGCTTCGTGACGCCACGCGAGTAGATCGGCGGCGCGGGCCCGCCGCCGCCGCTGACCCAGACCGCTCGGTGGGAGCGGAACCGGATCAGGACGCCGAGCGGACGCCCCTGCCGTATCCGAGCTGCTTGGCGTATGCGCTTCGGTAGTCCCGCTGGGCTTGGAGCACCCTGAGGACGTAAGCCTGGGTCTCGGGGAAGGGAATCTGGCTGACGGTGAAGGTCTGACCGGAGTGCTTGGCCGCGGCCACCCACCTATCCACGTTCGTTTCGCCTCCGTTGTAGGCGGCCAGAGCCAGCACGTCGTTGCCCCCGAACTGGTTGAGCAGGTACCTCAGGTAATACGAGCCGTAGGCGATATTCACCGCCGGCGTCCCGAGATCCGAGACCTTGAACGTGGTCGCGCCCGACCGGCGAGCCAGAAACTCGGCCGTCCGGGGGAGGAGCTGCATCAGACCCTCCGCCCCGGCGGCAGACGGCCGGGGGTCGAACTTCGTCTCGGCGTAGATCACCCCCGCCACAAGTGCCGGATCCAGATGCTCCTCCGCCGCCTGCTGACGGATGATGCCGGAGTAGGCCAGAGGGAGGGTGAGGTCGTCGTAGACCTTGCGGAAAAGCGGGGCGGTCAGCACGACCGCTACGACCAGCATGGGCAAGAGCAGAGCCAGCGCCAAGCGGCGGCGACGCAACGCCGTCCGGTGCCGCGAGCGATTCCGGCGATCAAGGGTGGCGCTGGCCACTGGAGGAGTCATGGTCTCGGAAGCTTCTCAAGATTGGCAAGGACGGAGGACAGCTTGGTCTCGAGTTCCTCGACGGTCCCGTCGTTGACCACCAGATACGTGGCTCGATGCGCCTTTTCCTCCTGGGAGAGCTGACGGGCCGACCGAGCCTTGAGCGCCTTGTGGCCGCGGGACCCGGCCCGGTTCGCCCTGACCTCCTCGTCGGCCACGACAGCGATCGTGGCGTCGAACTGGTCCTCCATGCCGGACTCGAACAGTAGGGGAACCTCTACCACGGCTGCCCGCGGGGGGTGGTCCCGCCGCTCGATCCGGTCGCGCCATTGCACGATCCTGGCCCCCACCCGCGGCCACAGGAGCCCCTCCAGCCAGGCCCGGTCCTCAGGAGTGGAGAAGGCGCTGGCCGCGAGAGCGCCGCGGTCCACCCTTCCGTCGGGTGCCACGGAGGAGCCAAAGCGGTCGATCACCCTCTGGCTCACCTCGGGATCGTCGTACAGCTCGTGTACCACTTGATCAGTTGACAGTGACGCCGCTCCCAGCCGCGCCAGCGCGTCCAGCGCGGTGGACTTCCCGGCCCCGATACCGCCGGTCAGACCGACGAACGGAACTCTCAGCCGCTCTCTTCCTCGGAAGATTCGGCTGCCGTGGCCTCGGGATCCGAGGACGGGGCGGCCGTGTCCTCGGCAGCCTCTGTCTCGGCCGGCTCGCCGGCTGGCGGGCCTGCTTCGTCGGCCGGCTCCTCCGCAACGGCCGCCTCGGCGGAGGCCTCGGGGATGGTGATGTCCTCCGCAGCTGGATTCTCGGAGGCGAACACGTCCTCGGACAGTCCGAGCTCCGGGACGTCATCCAGGTCACCGGCCTCGGACGCGCCGGGAGGCACGATCGGCCGGACGGGAAGCTCCTGGCCCTCCACCCGCTTGATGGACAGCGACAGCCGCCGGCGCTCGGACTCGATCTCCAGGATCTTGACCCGCACCTGATCGCCCGGCTGGATGATCTCCCGCGGGTTCTCGACGTGGTGCTGGGCCAGCTCGGAGATGTGGACCAATCCCTCCACGCCGTCCAGGATCTCCACGAACGCGCCGAACGTGACCACCTTGGTGACCGTCCCCTCGAGCTCGTCGCTCACGTTGTAGGTGTCCACCACCCGCTGCCAGGGATCCTCCTGGGTCTGTTTGAGGCCCAGCGAGATGCGCTGGCGATCGCGGTCGATATCTAAGACCTTGACCGTGACCTTGTCGCCAATACCCAAGATCTCCGAGGGATGGTTCACGTGTGACCAGGACAGCTCCGAGATGTGAATCAGGCCGTCGATCCCGTCAAGGTCCACGAAGGCCCCGAAGTCGACGATGTTGGAGATCGTCCCCTCCACCACCTGGCCGGGCTGGAGCCGATCCAGGATCCGCTCACGGTCCTCCTTGCGCTGCTCCTCGAGCACCGCGCGCCGCGAAAGCACGACGTTGTTGCGCGAGCGGTTGAGCTCGATCACCTTGCACTCGATCGTCTGACTGAGGTACTCGTCCAGGTTGGGCACGCGGCGAATGTCCACCAGCGAAGCGGGCAAGAAGCCGCGCACGCCCAGATCGATGATCAGTCCGCCCTTGACCACCTCGATGACCGTCCCAGTGACGGGATCGCCGGACTCGGCGGCCGCCTCGATCCGCCGCCAGGCGCGCTCGAACCGGGCGCGCTTCTTGGACAGGATGAGCCGGCCGTCCTGATCCTCCTTGGTCAGGACCAGGGCGTCCACCTCTTCACCCAACTGAACCTCATCGCTGGGATCGACTGACTTGCGGATCGACAGCTCGCCGGCCGGGATCACGCCCTCGGACTTGTAGCCGATATCCACCAAGACCTCGTCGTTGTCTATCCGGACCACCTGGCCGGTGACCACGTCTCCTTCCTGGAAGGGATGAATAGTGGCGTCGTAATTGGGGACGACCTTGCCGTCAACCTCCAGGAGGAGGCCATCCGACCCCTCGACCACCTTGGGGGATGGCTGTTCGGTTTCCGGCGTCAATGTGCTGGCAGACGACATCGCGTTCGTCGGAGGATAGCCACGTTGTGGGGTAAAGGGGCTCCCTATCATCCGGATGGCATGCCCCGTCGAGCGACCAAGCGCGGCGCCCAGCGCACGCCGCTGCGTCGTGACTGCGACGTCCTGATCTGCGGAGGGAGCTTCGCTGGGTTGGCCGTGGCTCGGGAGCTGGCCGTAAGCGGCGCCGATGTGCTGGTGGTGGACCGCTACGAAATCGGGGAGCGGCAGACCTCGGCCTGCGGCATCCCCACCTCCTGGCTGCAGGCATTGGACCTGATGGAGGCCCATCAGCAGACCTTCGACCAGTTGGTCATCCACACTCCCCACGCCACCGTCCGATACCGGTTGCCCTGGACCTTCTCCACCTTCGACTACCGCACGTTGTGCGGCCGCCTGGCCGATCAGGGCCACCGGTTTGGCTTCGAGACCGCGACCGTGGAAGGACGCACAGGGCACGTGGTCCAGACCGACCGGGGCGAGGTCAGCGCGCCGCTGATCGTGGATGGTCTGGGCTGGCGCCGCATCCTGGGAGCGGGAGCCAATATCCAGCCGCCAAACGCCCTTCTGTCCCGGGGACTCGAGGTCCACCCCCTGACGTCGGGCGGCGAGATGGAGATCTGGATCGACCGCTCCTACGTCCCCGCCGGCTACGGCTGGAGCTTCCCCGCGGGTGACGAGGTGAGGATCGGGGTGGGCTCGTTCGATCCGCGATTCCACGTCCGCGAGCCCACCGTGCGCCTGGCCACGGACGTCGGGGCGGACACCGTCCGTTACCAGGGCAACTGGATCCCCCACGCTCTGCGCGACGCTACGGAGGACGGGATCTTCTTCGTCGGGGACTCCGCCGGGCACTGTCTGCCCCTGACGGCCGAGGGGATTCGCACCGCTCTGTACTTCGGGCTGGCCTGCGGGCGCGAGTTGGCCGGCGTCGTGGGCGGCCGTCAGACCCGAGAGGAGGCGCTGGCGCGCTATCACGCTTTTTCCGAGAGCCACGCCAGGCCGTTCCGGTGGATGCTCCGGGTGCAGCGCCTGATCCCGCGGGTGCCGCCGCGGGTCCTGGGAGCCGCGCTGCGGGCGATGGAGCGGGAGCGCTTTGTCGCGTGGGCCTTCGGCCATTACCTGGCTGTGGCGCCGCCGGAGTTCGCCGGCCCGGTCCGACCCGCGGCCTACGCCCGACCGCCGATGGTGACCGCGCGGGCGTAGAACGTCGAGTTGTGCCAGTCGTCGGTCAGCCGGAGCTGGACTCGCTAGGAGCCTGGCACGCTCATTTTGCCGCCAGCCAGTCGGGCCCCACGCCGGCTTCTACCTCCAGGGGCGGGTCCATTTCAAACGCCCCGCCCATCTGCACGCAGGCCAGCCCTCGCACGTCCTCGGCCTCGTCGGCCGGGCCCTCGAACAGCAGCTCGTCGTGGATCTGGAGGACCATCCGGGAGCGCAGTCCGGCCGCCTCCAGCGCCTGATCACAGCGCACCATGGCCACCTTCATGATGTCTGCTGCGGTCCCCTGCATGACCATGTTGACCGCGAAGCGCTCCCCCTGCCGGCGCATCTCCCACCGGCGGGAGCGTAGCTCAGGCACCTGGCGGCGGCGCCCGAACAGGGTGGAGACGTAGCCGTGCTCGGTCCCCTGTGTGATCGTCTCCTCGATGAACCGGGCCACCGCCGGGAAACCGGCCAGGTAGCGTTGGATGAACTCATCCGCCTCCTCCTGAGGAATGTCCAGCCGATCGGCCATCCCCCAGGCTGAGAGGCCGTAGACGATCCCGTAGTTGATCATCTTCGCCTTGGATCGCATCCCCGGATCGATCTGGTCGGGCTCCACCCCGAACACCCGGCAGGCGGTGGCCGTGTGGACGTCCTCGCCCCTCTGGAAGATCTCCTTGAGGGCGTCCTCCCCGGCGACGTGAGCCAGCAGGCGCAGCTCGACCTGCGAGTAGTCCGCCGAGACGAGGAGGTTTCCGGACTCGGCCACGAAACAGGCCCGGATCTCCCGTCCCAACTCCGTCCGGATGGGGATGTTCTGAAGGTTGGGGTTGTTGGAGGACAGGCGTCCCGTGGTGGCCGCGGTCTGGTTGAAGGTGGTATGGATGCGGCCGTCGGAGGCGATCAGCTCGGGCAGGGCGTCCAGGTAGGTCTGGGCCAGCTTGGTCAGCTCCCTCCAGCGCTCGATCTTGGGGATCACCGGGTGCTCATGCCGGATGGCCTGGAGCACGCGGGCGTCTGTCGAGTAGCCGGTCTTGCCGCGCCGCTTGCGGGACAGCCCGAGCCGCCCGAAGAGCATCTCCTCCAGCTGTCTCGGAGAACCCAGCGTGAACTCATCGCCGCATAGCCCGTAGATCTCCCGTTCCAGCCCATCGGCCTCCTGCTTGACCCTGGTGGATATGGCGGCCAGGCGCCCGGTGTCGAGCTTCAGGCCGGCCTTCTCCATCTTGCGCAGGACCCGGACCAGCGGCAGCTCCACCTGCTCCAGCAGATCGGTCAGCCCACGGCCGCGGATCTCCTCCCGCTGCCAGTCGGCCAGGGCGTGCACCAGGAGCGCGTCGCCCGCCGTCGGGTCCCCTACGTCGGTGCCCAGCCCGCGCTCCTCGGTGAGCTCGCGGAACGGGTACGCGCGGCGGGCCGGCTCGAGCAGGTAGGCCCCGATCTCGGTGTCGTGGGCCAGCACGGGTGGCACCTCGCCCAGCGACTTGGCGTCATGGGCCACCGCCGGGCGCCGGCCGATCGCTGCTACCAGGTCCTCGGGACGCTCGCACTCGCCGGCCATGACAGTTCTGGAGCCCTGCGCGTGCACGCCGAAGCGAAATGCCGGATCTGGAGCGAATAGTGCGTCCTCAGGCGCGACAGGCGCCCGCAGGGCCAGGGCCACCTCCGCCTGCGGAAGCTCGGTCAGCTGCCCGACGGGGATCTCCCGGACGCGCGCGGTGAGCGCAGCCTCGGCCTCGGGCGCGGGGGCCGCGGCGTCGGCTGACCCCAGTGCCTCCTCCAGCCGGCGCAGGGGCTCGCGCAACTCGAACTGTCGGAACGTGTCACGCAGCTTCGAGCGGTCGGGAGCCGTGGCCACGAACGAGCGCAGGTCGAAGTCCAGGGGGATGTCGCGCTTGGCCGTGGCCAGCAGCTTGGAGGTGCGGGCGTCCTGTTCGTGGTCGATGAGGTTCTGCTTGCGCTTGGCCCCGCTGATCTCATCCACATGATCCAGCACCTGCTCCAGCGAGCCGAAGCGCTGGAGCAGCTCGGCCGCGGTCTTATCCCCGATGCCCGGCACGCCGGGGATGTTGTCGCTGGTGTCTCCCTTGAGCCCGATGAAGTCGGGAATCAGCTCCGGGGGGATGCCGTAGCGCTCGATCACGCCCTCGCGGTCATACACGCGCGTGTCGGTGATGCCGCGCGAGGTGGTCATGATCTTGACCCGCCCGTCGTCCACCAGCTGGTAGGCGTCCCGATCCCCGGTGACGACCATGACCGGGATGGCGGGATCGGCGTGGCGAGCCTGCTCGGCGATCGAGGCGATCACATCGTCGGCCTCGTAGCCCTCGATGAACAGGTTCTTGTAGCCGAAGGCCTCGACCAGCGGCTCGAAGGCCGGCCACTGCTCTCTGAGCAGGTCCGGCCGGCTCGTGCGCTGGGCCTTGTAGTCGGCGTAGATCTCGCGGCGACCCGTGTCGCCCTTGTCCCACACCACCACCGTGGCCCTCGGGCCGTAGTCGGTAAGGATCTTGACCAGCATCGAGGCGAACCCGAAGATGGCGTTGGTGGGGACACCCGTCGAGGTGGCGATCGACTCAGGCAGCGCGAAGAAGGCCCGGTAGGCCAGGCTGTTGCCGTCGATCAAGAACAGCTCGTCTGATGGGGTCAGCGCGCGCTCCACGTTCATGTCAGGCTATCTCGCGCCATGTCCTCCACGCCGAGCGCGCAGTACAGCATCACCCTGCGGGTTGAGATCGCCCATCAGCCCGGGATGCTGGGTCAGGTGGCCAGCGCAATCGGCGGGGCGGGGGGCACGATCGGGGCGGTGGACCTGGTGCAGGTGCAAGGGCCCAACACCATCCGGGACATCACCGTGGAGACAGCCGACGCGGCCGACTGGCCCAGGCTGAGGGAGGCCGTGGACGCGCTGGCGGGGGCACGGGTGCTCGACGCAACCGACCGCACGCTCCAGCTGCACGTCGGGGGCAAGATCGAGGTTCAGAACAAGAGCCCGCTCAAGACGCGGGACGATCTGTCGATGGCCTACACGCCGGGGGTGGCCCGCGTGTGCGAGGTGATCAGGCAGGATCCCGACCGAGCCTTCCAGTACACGATCAAGCGCAACACTGTGGCCGTCGTCTCGGATGGCACGGCAGTGCTGGGGCTGGGGGACATCGGCCCGCGGGCCGCGATGCCCGTGATGGAGGGCAAGGCGATGCTGTTCAAGGAGTTCGCCGGGGTGGACGCCTTCCCCATCTGCCTGGACACGCGCGACCCCGATGAGATCGTGGCCGTCGTGCAGGCCATCGCTCCGGGGTTTGGCGGGATCAACCTGGAGGACATCTCGGCTCCCCGCTGCTTTGAAATCGAGGAGCGCCTGAAGGCGGCGCTGGACATCCCCGTATTCCACGACGACCAGCACGGCACGGCGGTGGTGGTGCTGGCGGCACTGCTCAACGCTATGAAGCTGACCGGGCGAGGGATAGAGGACCTCTCGATGGTGATCGTGGGGACGGGGGCCGCCGGCGTGGCCGTGGCCCGGATCCTGATGGCCGCGGGCGCCAGCCAGATCGTGGCCTGCGATTCGCGCGGGGCCCTGAGCGTGGAGCGGGAGGATTACCTGGACGGGACCATGCATCCGGTCAAGCGGGAGTTGGCTGAGGCGACCAACCCCGAACGGCGCTCCGGCGCCCCGACCGAGGTGATCGAAGGGGCTGACCTGCTCATTGGGCTGTCGGGCGCACGGGTCATTCCGGCCTTGGCTCTGGCCCGCATGAACCCGGACCCGATCGTGTTCGCCATGGCCAACCCCACGCCCGAGGTCTCGCCCGAGGAGGCCGCCCCATACGCCCGCATCATGGCCACCGGCCGCTCGGACTACCCCAACCAGATCAACAACGTGCTCTGTTTCCCCGGCGTGTTCCGCGGCGCGCTGGACGTGCGCTCGCCCCAGATCACCGAGGACATGAAGATGGCCGCGGCGCATGCGATCGCCTCGATCGTGGCCGACGACGAGTTGCGGGAGGACTACATCATCCCGTCGGTGTTCAACCGCGAGGTGGCGCCGGCGGTGGCGGCGGCGGTAGCCTCATGCGCTCGGTCAAGCGGCCTGGCCGCGGCCGGGGCTGAGCTGGGCTACGGGCAGACCGAGGAATTCAGGGCTCTGCCGAGCCGATAGAGCCGGCCGCCGACCCCCGGCAATCTAACCGATCGGCCCCCTCCGCTTCGACCGCCGCGGTATCCAACCCTCCACGCGCCACTTCGACCCCGGCCGGCCCGGGAGGAGCAGCACGATCAGCAGCCCCACCACGGTGAGGATCAGGCCAAACGCCAGGCCCACTCGGTCCCCATAGCCCTTGCGCTCGGATACCCAGCTGGCCACGGCGGCGGATAGGAGCCACGCGAACATGAGGTAGAGACCCTTGGGCCCGATGTTGGCGAGGACGCTCATGTCCCCAGATACGCCCTCTGGACCGCGGGATCATCCCGGAGCTGGGTGGAGTCATTGGCCAGCACCACCCGCCCGGTCTCCAGCACGTAACCCCGGTTGGAGATGTCCAGGGCGTAGTTGGCGTTCTGCTCCACGAGCAGGATGGCCACCCCCTGGCGGTTGATCTCGCCGATCGTCTGATAGATGCGCTGCACCAGGTTGGGCGCGATGCCCATCGACGGCTCGTCCAGCATCAGCAGCTTGGGCCGCGCCATCAGCGCTCGGCCGATCGCCAGCATCTGCTGCTCGCCTCCAGACATGGTTCCCGCCTTTTGGCGCTCCCGCTCCTTCAGGCGGGGAAAGAGCGTGAATACGCGGTCCATGTCCTCGGCGACCTCGGATCCGCGTCGGCGGAATGCACCCAGATCGAGGTTTTCCCGGACGGTCATGCGCGGAAAGCAGTGCCGCCCCTCCGGCGACAGCGCCACGCCGCGTCCTACAACCTCATGGGCGGGAACCCGCGTGATGTCCTCATCGTCGAACCTGATCTCCCCTGAGCTGGCGGGGGTCAGGCCGGTGATCGACCGCAGCGTGGTCGACTTGCCCGCTCCGTTGGAGCCGATCATGGTCACCACCTCGCCCTCCTCCACGGTCAGCGACACGCCCCGGAGCGCCTCAATCGAGCCGTAGTGGGTGTGGATGTCCGAGACCTCTAGGAGGGGCATCGGCCGCTCACTCCTGCACCCCGAGGTAGGCCTCGATCACCTGGGGATCGCTCCGGACCTCCTCCGGGGGACCTTCGGCGATCTTCCTCCCATAGTCCAGCACACTGATCCGCTCCGAGACGTCCATCACCACCTTCATGTCATGCTCGATCAGCAGGATGGCCAGCTCAAGCTCGTCCCTGAGCTTGCGCATGAAGTTGGTCAAGTCCTTGGACTCTTGCGGATTCATGCCCGCTGTGGGTTCGTCCAGGAGCAGCACCGTGGGATCCGAGGCCAGGGCGCGTGCGATCTCCACCCGGCGTTGGTCGCCGTAGGACAGGTTCACCGACAGCTGGTCAAACGCGGCCTCGCGAAGACCGACGTAGCGGAGCAGCTCGTACGCCCTCTCTCGGACCGCCCGCTCCTCCCGCCGCACCCACGGCGCGCGGAGGATCGCGCCGACCACCCCGGCCCGCATCCGGGAGTGCCTCCCGATCATCACGTTCTCCACCGCGCTCATGGCGCCGAACAACCGGATGTTCTGGAACGTCCGGGCCACGCCCAGGCTGGAGATCACGTCCGGCCGGGCGCGGGTGATGTTGCGGCCGCCGAACACGATCCTCCCCTGAGTGGGTTTGTACAGGCCGGTCAACATGTTGAACAAAGTGGTCTTGCCCGCCCCGTTGGGCCCGATCAGCGAGACGATCGAGTGCTTAGGCACATCAAGGGATACGCCGTTAACCGCCACCAGGCCGCCGAATTCCTTGGTCACCTGGTCGGCCCACAGTGCCGGCTCGAGCGGGGGAGTCCCGTCGGCGACGGAAGCCGGGTCCACGCCGGGCACCGAGCTCACGGGATCGGCTCCCCCATTTCGCCGCTCGGCACTTCGGCGAGCTGGGCGTCCTCAGCGGCCACCTGGGCCGTGAGCTCAAGCTTGCGTCTTCGCTCCGGCACGAGCCCCTGTGGCCGCAGGATCATCACGATCACGAGCAGGAAGCCGTACACGCCGAACTCCACCGTGCTGAGCTGGAAGTTCAGCCCCAGCTTGCCCGGCACGTTGTTGAGCACGTTCGGGAGCAGCCAGTAGTTCACGTAGCCCAGCAGCAGCCCGCCCACCACGGCGCCCCAGATCGAACCCAGACCCCCGATGATGATCATCGACAGGATCAGGACCGAGAACCCGAACTGGAAATTGTCTCCGCTGACCACGGTGAAGTAGCTGCCCAGGAAAGCGCCTGACGCTCCGCCGAATGTGGCTCCGAGCGCGTAGGCCATAAGCTTGGTTCTCACCGCCGGGATGCCCATGGATATGGCCGCCACCTCGTCCTCGCGCAGGGCAATCCAGGCCCGGCCGAGCCGGGAGTCACGCAGGCGGACGCAGATGAACACGGCGATCAGCAGGACGCCAAAGATCAGCCAGTACCACGGTCTGAGGTTGAGCTGGCTGAACGACGTCCCAAAGAAATAGGGCGAATCGATCGCGCTGATGCCGAAGTCTCCTGCCGTGAGAGTCATGCCCCCGCCCAAGTGGATGTCCTGGCCGTTGACGGCCACGACCCCGATGATCTCCCCGAAGGCCAGCGTGACGATCGCGATGTAGTCCCCGCGCAGCCGCAGCGTGGGCAGACCGATGATGATGCCGGCGATTGCACAGATAATCGCGGCGGCGATCATGATCAGGAGGAAGTTCAGATGAATCCCGGGCCCGCCGCTCACGGCATGGGAGACCCCGACGTGGACGTTGGCCTTGAAGAAGAACCCCGACCCGAACCAGCCTGCGGCGTAAGACCCAATGGCGTAGAAGGCCACGTAGCCCAGATCGAGCAGGCCGGCAAACCCCACGACGATGTTCAGGCCCAAAGCCATCACAGCCAGCGCGATCGACTTGATCGTCGCATCCATGAAGTTGCTGGCCTCTGAGAAGAGGAACGGGAGGACGATCCCGATCATGATCGCCGTGGCGGCCAGGGCCCGGTTCCACCATGGGGGAAGGATGCGATCGATGGCCTGGCGCCACTCGCGCAGCTGAGCCCTCAGCTCCTCCCAGCCGCCCGCGGGTGGGGGTGGAGGCGGAGGCACTCTCGGTCCGCCGGGCGTGGTTCCAACGGTGCTCATCCGGCCTCCCTGACCTCTTCACCCAGCAGGCCTCGGGGACGCAGGACCATGATCAGGATCAGGTAGGCGAACACCACCGCCTCCGTCCACTCTCCCCCCGACATGCGGCTGTCGGCGAAGGCCTGGATCACTCCGATGATGAGTCCGCCCAGGACGGCGCCTCGGACGTTGCCGATCCCTCCCATCACGGCCGCGGTGAACGCGATCAGGCCAGCCTCGAATCCCTGGAAGTACCAGATGTTGGTCTGGTACAGCGCATAGACGAGGCCGGCGGCACCGGCCAGCATCCCGCCGACCAGGAACGTCAGCGAAATGGTCAGGTTGACGTTGATGCCCATCAGCCGAGCCGCCTCGGGATCCTGGGCCGAGGCGCGCATGGCCTTGCCCAGCCGGGTGCTGTTGATGAACCAGCCCAGGAGCAGGACCAGCGGGATCATCACCGCCACGGCCAGGATATAGCCGCGCTGGATCGGGACACCGGAGATGTTGAACACCGTGTCCCCCTGTCGAATGAGGTCGTTGGTGCTCTGAACCGCGCCCCCGCGCCATAGGAGTCCGACGTTCTGGAGGATGAACGAGAACCCGACGGCCGTGATCAGAGGCGCGAGCTTGGGTGCGTTGCGGAGCGGTTTGTATCCGACCCGCTCGATGAGCACGTTCAGACACCCACAGACCACCATCGCGACGATCAGCGACAGGACCAGCCCGCCGATCAGAGGCACCGTCCCAGTGGCCAGACCGATCCCCAGCGTGCCCCAGAGGCCGACCGACACAAACGAGCCGATCATGAACACGTCGCCGTGGGCGAAGTTGATCAGCTCGATGATCCCGTACACGAGCGTGTACCCGATCGCGATCAGCGCCCACACTGAGCCGTTGGCCAGCCCGACCGCGACGTTGAAGCCGATGTGGCTGAGATCGTGGCGAATGACCAGGTGACCGTGTACGAAGCCCGCCTCGTAGCCGTGCGTCAGGTCACGAACGGCGTAGTAGATCGGTAGGGCAGCCAGGGCCACGATCAGTCCCCAGCGCCCCACGTACGTGCGCACGAACGCCAGCGGGCGAGCCGCCACGACCGGCATCCTGGGCGCTAGCGATCTTGCCTCCACTGTCCGTCCGCGATCCTAAATCTTTGTCGGGCCCTGGCGAGAGATTAGCCCTTGGCGGGGCTGAGGGCGCTCATACCACAAGAGCACAACGGGGAGGACGCGAGCGCGTCCTCCCCGCATGACAGCCGAGACCAACGCCTAAACGATGTGCGGCGGCACGAGCGTCTTGAAGAAGATCAGCTGCCCGTTATGCACCTTGTACAAGCCGTAGGCCTTCAGCGTGGTGTCTCCGTTGGAGTCGAACGAGTACGTCCCGAGGACCGAGTTGCGGTTCTTGGTGGCGAACAGGGCATGCAACACGTCCGACTTGTTGTCGCCGTTGGACCCGAGCTTGTTGATCGTGTCCAGCACCAGCTTCATCGCCTCGTACCCGTAGATCGCATACGGAGCGGGAATACCGCCACCGTACTGGGCCTGGTACTTCGACAGGAACTCCTTGCCGCCTGGATAGGCCGTCAGGTTGAGCGTGGCCACCGTGCACTCCATCAGGGGATCGAGCGTCAGCGGCACGCCACCCTGCTTGGGATCCGTCCAGGAGGCCAGGCACATGCCGTCGGGCCCGAACAGCTTCGCCGTCGGGATGGCCGAGTGCACGTCCTTGGTGATCTGGACGCCGCCGGTGGACGTCAGCCCGCCGTAGAAGAAGCAGTTCGCTCCCTCGCCGTGGATCGTCGCCGCGTAGGACCGGAAGTTCGGCGCAGTCGGGTTCACACCCGTGTTGCTCACCACTGTCAGACCGTAATCCTTCTTGATCAGCTCGATCTGGGTGGCGATGCCTGCGCCGTACGGGGTCTTGTCATTGGCCAGGGCCACCCGCGTGCAACCCGCCTGCTTCATGGCCAGCGCGTCAGAGCCCGCCTGAATCGAGTCGCGCGGCACGATCCGCAGGTAGGTACGAGTCCCAGAGGGGTAGTACTTCTGTGGCTCGCCCGGCGCGCTCCCGGGTTCGCTCGTGGTCAGGCCGACGTACGTGTTGGCTGGGCTGATCATCGGGACGCCCGCCTTATTCAGGATGGGCAAAGAGGCCTCCGTGCAGCCCGAGTTGAACTCGCCGATGTATGCGATGGCCTTGGGATCCGCGGCCGCCGTGCGGCCGTTAGCCGCGCACTGGGAAACGGTGTAGTTGGCCGCCGCCGCAGTGGCGTCATCGAGCGAAGTGAAATGGATCGTGAACCCTCCGGCCTTGTAGTGCGTGTCAGCCAGAGCCAGCTTCTCGCCGTTGAGGGCGGGGACTGTGTCCGCGGTCAGCGGCCCCAGCAACGGCAAGCTCGAGTAGATGTCAATCGTCTTGCCGCTCGATGACGCCGCGCCGGTTGTGGTCGTCTTCGAGCTGCTGCCGCACGCGGCCAGCACCACCACGCTGACGGCGACAAGCGATGCGCTCAGAAACCTGCTGCGAAATCTCATACTCCTCCTTTCTCCGTCCCGGGCGCATGGCTCAGGACAACCTACCGGGCCCTTTGGCGCCCGGCGTGATCGCAGCCTAGTTACGCGCTCGGCCGTATCAAGTCCTGCATGAGTTCTTTAACGGAACGTCAACGAGCCAGCGGGCCTGCGCTCAACAGCCACCCCCGCAGCCGTCTCTGAGCCTCACCCCGTCTGGACCAGCCGTCCGGACCTGGCCCTGAGAAGGACGAAGGGCTGCCCGCTTGTGATCGTGATGTCTCCGTGGCTTATCGAGTACGTCCCAACGACGCTCGCGCCCCGCTGGGACATGAAGTCATGCACGACGGTGGACCTATTCGTGACCCCGCTACCCGCCCTGCGCAGGACATCGACGAGCGCCTGCATGGCGACGTAGCCGAAGATGGCCTGGGTGGAGGGCGCGTGTCCGCACGTGCTGGTGAACTGGTGGACAAACGCATCCCCCGCTGGAGGGAGGCTCTTGGCGGAGAACCCGGGGGCGGAGACGTAGAGCTGCTGCTGAGCCGCGGGCGAGAGGCTGCCGACGAACGCATCGTCGTCATACGCCGAGGGAACGAACAGCTTGACTCGGGGGTTCGCGGCAGCGGCTTCGTCGAGGGCCGACCGGGCGTGAGATTGGGAGTTGCCCCCGTAGAAGAGCGCGTCGGCCGTAGAGGCTGTCGATGCCGTGATGCCGGATGCGGAGGACGTCACGGCGTGTGCGATCGCCCGTCCGTAGTGGCTTCCATCATTTCCAACCTCCAGCCCGTGGATGCCGGCGGCC
Organism: Solirubrobacteraceae bacterium; assembly: GCA_051986255.1. GTDB lineage: Bacteria > Actinomycetota > Thermoleophilia > Solirubrobacterales > Solirubrobacteraceae > Palsa-465. Next base: position 25,081 of record JBPYDM010000102.1, read on the forward strand.
CGCATCTGGGCCACCAGGAACGTAGCCTCCTGGCTGCTCGTGGGCACCATTCGAGCGAAGGTCTTCCCGTACGTGGTCAGGGATTGGTAGAACTTCCCCCACGAGCCGGGGACCGCGGGCGACTGCTGGGTGAGCTCAACGGCGGTGTCGGTGGGGCTGACTTGGAGCAGGTCTTGGGCGTTCGTGATCCCCACCGAATCCTCGGACGTCCCTGGAACGACCTCGCCCACGTACGCGACGGCTGAATTTGTGTCGCTTATGGCGCTCCTCGCGTTGTCGGAGATCGTCGAACCGGTGATCTCCCTTAGGTGAGCGGTGTAGCCGTTGCTGAGCTGCACCGTCGGCGATGGCGTGGCGGTGCAGCTCGAACCCGAACTGAAGCCGAGTACTTCAGCGTCGATGACATCCTGCGCTTCGGGATCCCCCTTCAACGACGCGGGCGCGCTGATGTAGATGTTGAGGCTCTTGCCCGTAGTGGTGGGCGCACTCGGAGCGGCGGCACATCCCGCTAGCGCCGCCGCGACGGCTGCGCAGGCAGATCCGGGCACCCAGGGCCTGAGAGAGAGCAACTTCACGGCGCGCGCGACGGCGGTGCCGGGGATCACCCCCGCCGGCATCACCCCCGACGGCCAGGCAGGTACGGAAGCACGTTGTACACGGCGACGGCGACCAGGACCATCGCGATACCGATCAGGATCGAGTCAAAGCCGCCGAGGAGGCCAACTGCCCACAGGACGATCCAGATGCAGAGCCCGGCGGTGGCGGTGAGTATCAGGCCCACGCGCAGGATGCTAGCTGAGACTCCCGTCTAGAGCGCCTGCCCGAACGACCGTACAAGCTCCCTGACCTCGGCCTCGGGATCGTCGGCCTCGGCGACCGCCCGGACCAGCCGGGTGCCCACGATCACACCCTCGGCGCCGGCCTCCGCGGCCTCCCGCGCCTGCTCGGGTGTGCCGATCCCGAACCCGACCGCCACCGGAACCTTGGTATGAGCGACGACCCGAGCCACGATGCCGCTCAGCCTGTCCTCGAGGCTCTCGCGCTCACCCGTGGTGCCAACCTGTGCGACGGTGTACACGAACCCCCGGGCGCCCCCACCGATCCGGGCCAGACGGTCCTCAGGTGTGGTCGGGGCGACCAGCGGGACAAGCGCCAGCCCGCGGATATCGCAGCGCTCCCGCAGCTCGTCGGCCTCGTCCACCGGGAGGTCGGGCACGATCAACCCGGTGATCGACGCGGACAACAGTGCGTCCAGAAACCGCTCGGTCCCGCGAGCGAAGATCGGGTTCGCGTAACACATGGCCAGCACCGGAACGTCTGCGCCCACGTCCCGGGCCAGGTCCAGGACGCTGTCTACGGTGACCCCCGCCCGCAACGCCGCGGAGGCGGCCTGGTGGATGACCGGGCCGTCGGCCAGCGGATCGGAGAAAGGCACCCCCAGCTCGATCAGGTTGGCGCCGCCCTCCACGTAGGCCCGAGCGATCCGGCGCGAGGTATCAACGTCCGGGAAGCCCCCCATGAGATACGGCATCAGGGCGGCCCGTCGGCCATCCGCCCGGGACCGGGCGAACGCCTCGGCGATGCGCTCGGTCCCGCTCACCGGGGCCGCCTGCGCGGGCTGGTCGCGCGACTCCGCCGTCCCACTCACGGGCCGAGCAGCTCCAACGCCTCCTCCAGATCCTTGTCGCCCCGGCCCGAGAGGCAGAGCAGGTCAAGCTCGCTTGCGGGCGCCTTCATGACCCAGGCAAGTGCATGGGCGCTCTCGAGCGCCGGGATGATGCCTTCAAGCCGAGCCGTCAGGGCAAAGGCATCGAGCGCTTCACGGTCGCTGACCGCGACATACCGGGCTCGTCCAGAGTCGCGTAGCCAGGCGTGCTCGGGCCCGGTGCCCGGATAGTCCAGGCCGGCGGAGATGGAATGGGCCTCGAGAATCTGGCCGTCCTCATCCTGCATGAGCGCGGAAAACGTGCCGTGCAGGACCCCGGGCAGACCGCCGGCGGTTAGGGGCGCGCCGTGGTGCCCGGTCTCCAAGCCCTCCCCGCCGGCTTCCACCCCCACCAATTCCACCTGCCTTTCCTTCAGGAAGGCGGCAAACATCCCGATCGCGTTGGACCCTCCGCCCACGCAGGCGACCACGCGCTGCGGGAGGCGGCCGGCCTGCTTGAGGATCTGCGACCGCGCCTCGTCACCGATCACCCGCTGGAGATCGCGGACCAGCGCCGGGTAGGGCGCGGGCCCCACGCACGACCCGATGATGTAGTGCGTCGTCTCGATGTTGGTCACCCAGTCCCGGATGGCCGCCGACACCGCGTCCTTGAGCGTCTGGGCACCGAGCGAGACCGGCTCCACGCGCGCGCCCAGCAGGTCCATGCGCTCCACGTTGGGCTTCTGGCGGCGCATGTCCTCGGTTCCCATGTAGACCACGCATTCCAGGTCGAGCAGCGCGCAGGCGGTGGCTGTGGCCACACCGTGCTGCCCGGCTCCGGTCTCGGCGATGATCCGCTGCTTGCCCATCCTCTGAGCCAGCAGCGCCTGCCCCAGGGCGTTGTTGATCTTGTGTGCGCCGGTGTGGTTGAGATCCTCGCGCTTTAGAAAGACCGGATGCCCCACCCGTTCGCTCAGCCGGCTGGCCTCATAAAGGGGTGAGGGACGCCCCACGTAGTCGCGCAGGAGACCGTTCAGGACGCGCTGGAAGTCGGCGTCGCTGCGGGCCCGGGCCCAGGCCGCCTCCAGCTCGGCCAGCGCCGGCATCAGCGTCTCCGGCACGTACTGGCCCCCGTAACGACCGAAGCGGTGCTCAACGGCGGTCACGACACGGATACCGCGCCGCTGGCCCTGACCGACTCCGCGAACGCCCTGAGCCGGTCCGGGGCCTTGATTCCCGGGCTCCGCTCCACGCCGCTGGCCACGTCCACCGCGAACGGACGGGTGGCGGCGATGGCGGCGCCCACGTTCTCCGGCGTCAGCCCCCCGCTCAGGATGACGGGCACCGGGCCCCGGTGGGCCCGGGCCAGCTCCCACTCGAAGGTCTCCCCGGTGCCACCCGGGCGTCCCGGGGTGTGGCTGTCCAGCAGATGGAAGTCCGTGTGGAAGGACGCGAGCGCCTGGATGTCGGCGCCGGTGCGCACGCGCGCGGCCTTGATCACCTTGCACCCGGTGCGCCGCGCAGCCTCGGCGCAGAAAGCCGGGCCCTCGTCTCCGTGGAGCTGGAGCATGGTGAGCTCTACCGCCTCCGCGGTGGCAGCGATCTCGTCGAGCGTCTGGTTGACGAACACGCCCGCGACTTCTAGGCGCCGCTTCATCGCGGCGGCGATCTCGGCCGCCGCTTCGAGGCGGACGGCCCGCGGGGACCCCGGCCAGAAGATCAGCCCAATCGCCCACGCGCCGGCCGAGGAGGCGTGGTGGGCGTCCTCGAGGCGGGTGATCCCGCAGAACTTGACCCTGGGGGAGCTCATCCGGAGACTCCGCATGTGCATCGCGCCGATCCGCCGCCGCCAGACGTGCGCGGGGGGGTTGTGGATGGGCTCCTGCTCATTTGGTAATCGTAGGACGGCTCAGCGCGCCGTCAGCGCGCGGCAGGCGGCCTCGATGTCGGGTGCTCGCATGAGCGCCTCGCCCACGAGGACGGCGTCGAAGCCGGCCTGCTCAAGCTCCTGGAGTTCAGCCTGCGTCCTGAACCCGGACTCGGCCACCGTCGTCACCCGTGTGGGCACGCCGCGCCTGAGCTCCAGGGTGCGCTCGGTGGCCACCTCCAGGGTGCGCAGATCCCGGCTGTTGATCCCGACGATGGTCGCGCCGCTACCGAGCGCGCGTTGGAGCTCTGCTTCGTCGTGGACCTCCACCAGCGCAGCTAGCCCGATTTCGGTCGCCCGCTCGAGCAGTCCGTGCAGCTCCGCCTGTGTGAGCACGGCCACGATCAGCAGAACGGCATCCGCGCCCCCGGCCAGGGCCTCGTGGAGCTGATAGGACTCGACGGTGAAGTCCTTGCGCAGGATGGGAAGCGAGGTCGCCAACCGGGCCTGGCAAAGATCCTCCATCGATCCGCCGAAGCTCGGGCCCTCGGTCAGGACCGACAGCGCGGCCGCGCCCCCACGCTCGCAGGCCCGCACGACCTGCTTCAGCGGTAAATCTTCGCGGATCACCCCGGCCGACGGCGAGCGCCGTTTGTGCTCGGCGATCAGCGACAGCCCAGGACGGGCGATGGCACCGGCGAAGTCCCGCACGTAGCCCGCAGCCAAGCGCTCCTCGCCGGCCGCGATCAGCGCGGGTTCCGGCACCTGGAGCCGGCGCTCATCCAGCGACTGGCGCGTCTGGGCCACGATGCTCTCGAGGCGATTCACGGCGCCAGCTCCTGGGTCTTCTGCACGAACCGCTCCAGCGTCCGCTGGGCAGCGCCGTTTGCGATGGCTTCTTCGGCCGCCCGCACCCCCTCCTCCAGTGTGTCCGCTCCCCCGCCCACGTAGATGGCCGCGCCCGCGTTCAGCACCGCCAGGTCGCGGGCGGCCCCCGGCTCGCCCGAGAAGATCCGCCGGGCGGTGGCGGCGTTCTGGTCCGGATCGCCGCCGGGGATCTCCTCCAGCCGGGCGCTGGACAGCGCGACCTGCTCCGGGGCCACCTCGTAGCGGTCGAGCTCCTCCCCGCGGACCTCCACGACGTGTGTGGGCGCACTGATGCTCAGCTCGTCCAGCCCATCCACGCTGGACACCAGCAGGGCGTGCCGGGTGCCCAGCAGTGCCAGGGCGCCCGCCATCGTGTCCAGGTAGGCCGGGTCAGACACGCCGATGAGCTGACGCCTGGCCCCGGCGGGATTGGTCAGCGGACCGAGGAAATTGAAGATGGTGCGGACGGCCAGTTCCCGCCGGACGGGGACCACGTAGCGGGTGGCCTGGTGGTGCGAGGGGGCGAACATGAAACCGAACCCGACCTCGGCGATGCACGTGGCCACGTCCTCGGGGGAGAGATCGATGCGGGCTCCCAGCGCCTCCAGTAGGTCCGCTGACCCGGACAGTCCGGTGGCCGACCGATTGCCGTGCTTGGCCACCGCGCATCCTGCCCCCGCGGCGATCAGCGCCGCGGTCGTAGATACGTTGAAGGTGCGCTGCCCGCCTCCTGTCCCGGCGGTGTCGAGCACGTCGTCCCGGGAGAGGCGGACCGGAGTGGCGAAGGCGCGCATTGCCTGGGCCAGTCCGGCGATCTCCTGCACGGTCTCGCCCTTGGTCCGCAGCGCGATCAAGAAGGCGGCGATCTGGACCTCGGACGCCCCGCCGGACATGACCTCCGATAGGACGGCCGCCGATTCCTCCTGGGTGAGGCTCCGCCCACCGGCCAGCGCATCGATTGCGTCCCGGAGTGTGTCCATCAGTGCTCAGGCTTCGGCCAGGAAGTTGCCGATCAGCTCGCGTCCCTGCTCGGTCAGGATCGACTCGGGGTGAAACTGCACGCCCTCCGCGGGAAGCTCCCGGTGGCGCACGGCCATGAGCACCTCACCGGCTGTGGCGCTGGCTTCCAGACAGGCCGGGAGGGCACGGTCCGCCACCAGCGAGTGGTAGCGGCCCACCTCCAGGGGCGAGCGCAGCCCGCGGAAGATCGTCCGGCCGTCGTGCTCGATCGTGGCGGTCTTACCATGCACCGGCTGGTGCTGGATCACCCTCCCGCCCCAGGCCTGGACCAGCGCCTGATGGCCCAGGCAGACGCCCAGCGTCCGAAGCCGCGCCTGGGGCAGCCGGCGAGCCGCCTCCAGGGAGATGCCCGAGTCGTCGGGCGTGCACGGACCCGGGGAGATGATGGCCCGGTCGTAGCCCCGAAGCAGCAGGTCGTCCACCGTGGCGTGGTCGTTGCGCACCACCTCCACGTCGGGGGTGGGCGGACCCCATTCCCCTAGGTACTGGACGAGGTTGTAGGTGAAGCTGTCGTAGTTGTCGATGACCAGGACACGCATGCTTGCCCGAAGCGTAGGGGTTTGGGATCCCGCGGCAGCGGTGTGTGCACGATCGCTCTTCCGGGCGAAACCTGAAACAAGTCCGTGAAAGTTTCAGTTCGGGGCGCCCCCGGGCGCTGACAATTGGCCCGTGAAGTCCAGCGGCGCCCGGAAACAACCCAACGGCCCCCTGCAGTCCAGCGCCTGCCGGAAACAGCCCAACGCCCGCTGTCCGGTCGCGCGTTGGGCTGTTGACCGCCCAGAGAGCGGTCAACGTCCCAGGCGGTTCGTGGACACGGAGGGGTTGGGACGTTGCCGGCCGCGGGCGACGGGACGTTGCCGGACAGCGGAACGTTGCGGGTCGCGAACACCGTGAAGGGCTGGCCCGATCGCCTGGTGGGAGCCCTCGCGGCGACGCAACGGGGGCTGGTCACGCGAGCACAACTGGTGGCTTTGGGCATCAGCCTGGATGCCATCGACCATGCTGTGCGGCGCGGGCGCCTTCAGATGGTCTACCGCGGCGTGTACGTGCCCATCTCGGCTCTCCCACCGCTCGCCCAGGAGTAGGCCGCCATCCTGGCCTGCGGCGCGCGCGCGTACCTCAGCCACCACACCGCGGCGGGAATCCTTGGGATCCGGCCATCCCACGCCGAGGACGTTGAGGTGACCCTGATCGGCCGGGACACGGCCAGGCGACGGCCCGGGCTGCGCGTCCACCGCACGCTCGCGCTCGACCGGCGCGACGTCCGCACGCACGAGGGCCTCCCGATCACCTCTGCCGCCCGCACGCTGGTCGACATCGCCCTCGACCTGACCGGGTACGAGCTTGACATCGCGCTCAATGAGGCCCTGGTGCGCAAACTCATGACGGTGTGGCAGCTCGGTCATGTCCTCAGCCGCTATCCGAACCTCCCGGGCAGCGCCTGGGTCCGAACCCACATCGCCCCTGACCGGTCTGGTGGTGTTCCCCAGCCCGGTGCCGAACAGGTGCTGCTCCCCCATCTACTGACCTCGGGTCTGCCCCGGCCCCTCGTGAACCACAAGCTCGGCCGATGGCGTCCCGACCTTTACTGGCCGGAGGCCACCCTGGCCGTCGAGGTGGACGGCCTCGACTTCCACAGCACCCGACCGCGCCTGGAACGCGACCACCGCAAGGACCAGGCGCTGAAAGGGATGGGGATCGAATCGCTGCGTTTCACTGGCCGCCAGGTGCGACGAGAGCTTCCCTTCGTCCTGGTGACAATTGCCCGGGAGTACGAGCAGCGTGCGACTGGCGCATGAGCGCTGGCGTCAGCGCTGCGTGCAGGTCTCCGTCTCGGCTACGGCCAATCCGGCTGGCGCGTGGCGAGCTCGATCGCCTCCAGGACCGCTCGGGCCTTGGCCTCGGACTCACGCAACTCGTATTCGGGCACCGCGTCGGCCACCGTTCCCCCTCCGGCCTGCACGTGCGCTATTCCGTCCTTGATGACCACAGTCCGGATGTGGATGCACGTGTCCAGATCACCCCCGTAGCTGACCCAGCCGATGGCCCCGCCGTAGCCCCCTCGCTTCACCGGCTCGAGCTCGTCGATGATCTGCATGGCCCGCACCTTGGGGGCCCCGGATAGGGTCCCGGCGGGCAGGACCGAGCGCAGGGCGTCGAGCGCCCACACATCCGGCCGCAGGCGCCCGGTGACGTTGGAGACGATGTGCATCACGTGGCTGTAGTTCTCGACCACCATCAACTCGTCCACCTGGACGCTGCCGTAGCGGCACACCCGGCCCAGGTCGTTGCGGCCCAGATCGACCAGCATCACGTGCTCGGCCCGCTCCTTGGGGTCATCCAGGAGCTCCTGAGCCATCCGCCGGTCCTCCTCCGGGGTGGCGCCGCGCGGCCGCGTGCCGGCGATCGGCCTGGTGGTCAGCTGGTCGCCCTTGACCGTGATCAGCGGCTCGGGGCTGGCTCCGGCGATCTCGAAATCGCCGAAGTCCAGGAAGTACATGTAAGGGCTGGGGTTGACCGTTCGCAGACCGCGGTAGATCGAGAAGGCCTCCACCGGCGTCGGGGCAGACCAGCGCTGTGAGGGCACGACCTGATAGGCATCCCCGGCCCGGATGTACTCGATGATCCGGGCCACGATCGCTTGGAAGCGCTCGGGGGACATGTTCGATCGAAATGGTGGAGTCGAGCCTTTCGCTCCATCTCGAACTGGTGGAGTCGAGCCTTTCGTCCGCTCCGGGGGGCCCGGCACCGGGCCGCCCAGCCGCGCCCTGACCTCGGCGATCGTGTCCACGGCTTGGCGGTACGAGGCATCGAGGTCCTCGCCGGCGTCCACGTTGGCCAGGATGGTGACCGTGTGCTTGAGGTGGTCGAAGATCACCAACACGTCGGTGAGCATCAGGGCCAGGTCGGGGAGGCCCAAGGGGTCTGGATTTGGAGGACCTAGGGGCTCGACCGTGCGCACCAGGTCATAGGCGAACATCCCGACCGCGCCCCCGCTGAAGGGCAGCTCGCTCTCCCCGAGCACCGGCGCGGCCCGGACGCGATCCAGTTCCGAGGCGGCCAGCTGATACGGATCGCCAGGATCCCCCAGCGACCAGCGCAGAAGCTGGCGTGGACGGATGCCGATGAAGGAGTAGCGCCCTACCCGGCCCTGCTCGGCGGACTCCAAAAGGAAGCTGGGGCCCTCGTCGCGCAGCTTCAGAAAGGCCGACACGGGCGTGAGCAGGTCGTCGATGAAAGTCTGGTGAACCGGGATCAGGTTGTACGTCCGGGCCAGCTCGCGGACCTGGGCCAGCGAGGGGAGGCCGCCCGGCGCGGTTTCAGTGGCGACGGCCATCCAGCACCTGCTCGGCGTCGAGGAGCGACAGGCCGCGCTCGCGCAGAAGCACGGCCAAGTGGTAGATCACGTCCGCCGCCTCCTCTGCCACCCGCTCCTCGGACTCCTGGCGAGCCGCCCGGGTGACCTCCTCGGCCTCCTCGCGCACCTTGGCGCCGGTCAGCTCAGGGTCGTCGAGCAACCGTACGGTGTAGGAGCCGTCGGGGCGGCTGGCGTCGCGCTGGGCAATCGTCCGCTCCAGCTCGGGCAGCACCTCGTGGGGCGCGGCCGGTTCGAGCTCACCCCGGTGAAAGCAGGTGCGCTGGCCCGTGTGGCAGGCCGGACCGGCCGGCTCTACCAGGGCCAGCAGCCCGTCCGCGTCGCAGTCGTAGCGCAGCGCCTTCAGAGATTGGACGTTGCCCGATTCAGATCCCTTGTGCCACAGCTCCTGGCGCGAACGGCTGAAGAAGTGCATCTCTCCGGTCTGGCGCGTCAGCCGGAGCGCCTCCTGGTTCATGTAGGCCAGGGTCAGGACCTCGCCAGTGCGCCAGTCCTGAACGACGCACGGAATCAGGCCACGCTCGTCGAACCGCAGCTCTTCGTCCATGTCAGGAGTGTATGCGCGGGCTACTCGATCCCCAGCCTGTCCAGCACGTGCTCGTCGGCCCGCCAGTGGCGACGCACCCGCACGCGCAGCTCCAGATGCACCTGGACGCCCAGCTCCCGCTCGATCACCTTCCGGGCCGCCATCCCGATGGACTTGATCATCTCCCCTCCCGCCCCGATCAGGATTCGCTTCTGGGACTCGGTCTCCACCAGCACCACCGCCTCGATCCGCACCAGCTTCCGGTCAGCGCGATCCTGGCGCTCGATCGACTCGACCTGGACCTCGACCGCGTGCGGCACCTCCTCCCGGGTGCGCCGGAGTACCTGCTCGCGCACCAACTCGCCCAGCCGGACTGACTCGGATTGATCGGAGTGCTGTTGCGGTTCGAAATAGAGGGGCCCCTCCGGCAGCAGGCTGACCAGGTGCTCGGTCAATGGGCGGATACCCGACCCCGTCCGGGCGGAGACGGGGAAAACCTCCGCTCCCGCCTTTAACTCGGCGGCCGCCTGAAGCGAGGCGGCCGTCTGTGCCGTACTTGTTCGATCGATCTTGTTGGCAGCTACGACCAGAGGCACGCGCGCGTCTTGCAGGAGCCGGGCGATGAACCGGTCACCCGGCCCGATCCCCTCCTCCGCGTTGACCACCAGCAGGCAGCCGTCCGCGTCCTGGAGTTCGCGCTCCACGCGGCGCTGCATTCGCTCGGTGAGGGCGTCCCGCGGCCGCTGGACCCCCGGCAGGTCCACCAGCACCAGCTGCCAATCAGGTCCTGTAGCGATCCCCCGGATGGCTCGGCGGGTGGTCTGGGGCTTGTCGGACACGATGGCCACGTGCGCCCCCACCATGGCGTTGGCCAGCGTCGACTTACCCACGTTGGGCCGTCCGGCCACGACGATGAATCCGGAGCGCGTCACGAGCGCTCCTCACCGAATCCAGCGCATCAGCTCCGCTTGCAGGGCCGCCATCTCCCCCTCGTCCGTCTCATGGTCCATCCCGGTCAGGTGCAGGGCGGCGTGGATGATCGCCTCTCGGACGTCGACTGTCTGCTCGGGACAGACCACGATGTCCCCCAACTCCCGAGGCCCGGCGGCCGGATCATCCTCGTCCACGCCGAAAGCCAGCACGTCTGTCGGCTCGTCGAGCCCGCGGTAGTCGCGGTTGAGCTCCTGGATGCGCTCCTCGGAAACGAATTGGACGGCGGCGTGCCCGTCGGTGATGCCCGCCGAGGAGAGAGCCAGCGCACACAACTCTTCGACCTCGTGCGCAGTGGGCCCATCGACGTCGCCCTCAGACCCTCCGGGGGCCACGCCCTCGATTCCGATTACCTCGACCTCCAGCACCGCGCGCCTCAGGCTCGCTTGCGGGGCCGCAACCCCGGTGCCATCTGCTGAGCATGCTCGTTGTAGGCAGCCACAATCCGGCGGACCAACTTGTGGCGGACCACGTCCTCCTCCCCGAAGCGCACGAACTGGATGCCCTCGACATCCTTGAGGATCTCCGCCGCGGCAATCAGCCCCGAGTCCTGATCGCGGGGGAGGTCGATCTGGGTGATGTCCCCCGTCACGACCATTTTCGAGTTGAATCCGAGCCGAGTCAGGAACATCTTCATCTGCTCGGGACTGGTGTTCTGAGCCTCGTCGAGGATGATGAAACTGTCGTTCAGCGAGCGGCCACGCATGAAGGCCAGCGGCGCCACCTCGATCACCCCGCGCTCCAGATGCTGCGAGACCCGGTCGGGCTCGAGCATGTCGTGCAGAGCATCGAACAGCGGCCGCAGGTAGGGGTCCACCTTTGCCATCAGGTCGCCGGGCAGGAAGCCCAGCCGCTCGCCGGCTTCTACGGCGGGGCGGGTCAGGATGATCCGGTTGACCTCGCGCCGGCTCAGGGCTGCCGCTGCCAGGGCCACGGCCAGGAAGGTCTTGCCTGTCCCGGCGGGGCCGATTCCGAAGGTGATGGTGTTGCCGCGGATCGAATCTACGTAGCGCTTCTGGTTGATCGTCTTGGGCGCCACCTTGGTGGCCCGGTGCCGCCAGACCACGTCCTCGAGGATCTCGGCCGGCGACTCATGCGCGTTCAGAGCCCTGGTAACCGCCTCGATAGTGCCGGGGGCGATCTCGTGCCCCTGCTGGACCAGTTCGGCCAGCTCACGTACCACCTGCTCGGCCGTGCCCACCGCAGCTTCAGGACCGTCGAGGGTGAGGATGTTGCCGCGCAGGAATACGTCACAGTCCAGGTCGGCCTCAAGCGCGCGCAACACGGCATCGCCGCTCCCAGCCAACTCGCTGGCCACCGAGTTGTCAAGCTCGAGTTGCCGGCGCATTTAGCGGGCCCCCGCCCGCTCTAAGCCGGTCGAAGCCCGGGTCACGCGCCGAGGGCCTCCCGAACCCGGGCGGAGGCTCGCTTGCCGTCGACCCGTCCACCGGCGCGAGACATCACAACCTTCATCACCTGCCCGAGGTCCTTCGGATCGCTCGCGCCGGTCTCCGCGATGGCCTGGCTGACCAGGGCTTGAAGCTCCGGGTCCCCGAGCTCGGAGGGAAGGTAGGTGTCGATCAGCCCAGCCTCTGTCTCTTCCTGGTCAGCCAGCTCGCCCCGGCCGGCCTGGCGGAACTGCTCGGCGGCCTCGAGCCGGCGCTTGCGCTCGCGGCGCAGGACGGCCACTTCGTCGTCGGCGCCCTCCTTGGCCGCCTTCTGGACCTCCGAGAGCACCATCCTCAACGCCCCCGCCCGGTCCCGGTCACCCGCCTTCAGGGCGGCGTTGACGTCGGTGCGCAGCTGGTCGGTGAGGCTCACTTCCTACGAGGATAGTGGTGGCGCGGCGGTTGCTCAGACCGCCCTCTCACACCACAGTCCATCGGCACGGAGTGCCTGGCACTCCGCCTCGACTACCGCCCCCCTGGACGCCGCGCCGGCCGGCATATAGCAGCGCGTGTAGTCGGCGGTGTAGCCGGAGCACTGGGTCTCGGCCACTTTGTCCACGAGCACCCGTTCCACGGAACCCAGCTTGGCCGTGCGCCGGTGGCGCGATAGGACCTCGGACCTGCCTCGCATGGCCTGGGAGCGCCGCTTCTTCTCCTCGGGGGCCACCCGGTCCCCGAGGGAGGCCGCCACGGTGCCGGGACGGGGCGAATACGAGAAGGTGTGGACGCGCGATATGCCGGCCTCTTCCACCGCCGCCAGGGTGCGCTCGAAGGCCTCGCCGGACTCGGTGGGGAAGCCGACGATCACGTCCGTAGTGATGTTCACCTCTGGGACCGCCGCCCGGAGCCGCGAGACGATCTCCTGGTATTCGCCGGAGGAGTAATGCCTCCCCATCTCGCGCAAGACCTGGTCGTCGCCCGACTGCATCGGGATGTGCAGGTGCGGGCAGACTCGCGGCTCGCAGGACAACGCCTCCAGCAGCGAGTCCCGGACATGGATCACCTCGACGCTGGACAGTCGCACGCGCCTCACCCCGGGCACCCTGGCTGCCTCCATCATCAACTGGCCGAGCTCGAGCCCACGTTCCGGGTCGCAGTAGTCCCCCACGCTGATGCCGGTCATAACCATCTCAGGCTGTCCCTGGGCCACCCGTCGGCGCACCTCATCCAGCACCGCGCTGGCGGGCCGCGACCGGGCGCCGCCCCGGACGGTGGGAATGATGCAGTACGCACAGTGGCAGTCACAGCCGTCCTGGACCTTGACGAAGCCGCGGGTACGGGAGGGCGGGGCGATGGGCTCTCCGATTGGCTCGCCGCGCGCGCGCTCGCGGGCCAGCACATCGTGCTCCAGATCCACGCACCCGCCCAGCTGCCCCGCCACGTCGTCCGCGGTTCCGGTCAGCGCGGTCACCCGGGAGTCGATCGCGGCGAACTGGCCCGCGTCCAGGTTGGACGCGCACCCGGTGACGTAAACCCTTCGGGCGGTGCGCAACGAGCGCCGGACGGAGTACCGCGATTTGGCCTCGGCCTCGCCGGTGATGCAGCACGTGTTCACCAGATGCAGTTCCGCGTCGGACTCGGGGGCCTCGTGATGGCCGGCGGCCAGCAGCGCCTGGCGGGCCTGCATGGCATCCGCCTGCGAGACCTTGCAGCCCAGGAATTTGACGGCGAACGTGGCCATGGTGGGCTCAAGGTAGCGAGCGGGCCAAAAGCAGCGCGGTCCAGTCGCCCGCGCTGCGCCGCTCGCGCTCGGCCAGGCCGACGCGTGCGAAGGCAGCAGCGACCCGGTTCGCCTCATGACCCAGGATCCCGCTGGCTACCACGCGGTCGGGGATCCGAATGGCCCCCGTCAGCTGCGACGCCCACTCGAGCAGCAGCGAGCTGAGCAGGTTTGCGCACACCGTCGGTATGGCCGGTACCGGCTGGCTGCGAAGATCGAACCTCGAGGCCTCGATCATCACTCCATTGACTTCCGCGTTCTCCCGGGTGACCTCCACGGCTACAGGGTCGATATCGAGGGCGTAGACGGGCCAGAACCCCAGCTTGGCGGCGCCGATGGCCAGCACGCCCGAGCCCGAGCCCAGGTCCAGGAGCGGCCCGTCCGGCAGCAGCTCGAGCAACAGCTCAAGGCAGAGTCGTGTGGTGGCATGGGCTCCGGTTCCGAAGGCCTGACCCGGATCGATCACCAGATCGATCGGCTCCCCGCCCGGCGGCTCCCAGGGAGGGCGAACGCTCAGCCGGCCATCGAGCACGAGCGGCCGATGGAAGTCCCGCCACCGCTCGTGCCAGTCGTCGGCTATCTCCTCGGAGCGGACTTCGACGAGCGCTCCACCGGCCACGGCGCGGACAGCCGCCAGGAACGGCAACTCGCCCGGCGCTCCATACACCGCGTACTCGACCACTCCGTCTGGGAGCTCCACCTCCTCGACACCGCCCGGCACCAGCTCAAGCAGCTCGGCCAGCACGAGCTCGGCGTGCTCGGGCTGGACACGGACCGCCAGGCGCACCATCACTCAGGCGCTCGTGGGCCGCCCGGGGAGCTACCCGCCGAACGCCCGTTTGAGCTTGCCGAACACCCCCTCCTCGGAGCGGAGGTTGTGGCTGGTCATCGAGCCGGCCAGCTGCTCGTAGAGCTCGCGCTGCTCCCGGTCCAGGTGGCGCGGCACCACCACATTGACCATCACCCGCAGATCGCCGCTCCGGCCCCGACCCTGGAGCGCGGGCATGCCCGCGCCCCGCACCTTGAGCGTGTCGTGGGGCTGGGTCCCGGCCGGGATCTCCACCTCGATCGGGCCGTCGAGCGATGGGACCTCGACGACGGTCCCAAGCGCGGCCAGGGGAGCGGAGACGTCCACTACCGTGACCAGATCGTTGCCGTCGCGGACG
>JBPYDM010000103.1:0-2083 GCA_051986255.1 Solirubrobacteraceae bacterium
GGTACCTCGGAGCCCATGGCGGGCGCCGGCTGCCGGCGCCCGCACTGCGCCTGGTGATCGTGAGGGTGGGCATCTTCGCCATCGTGCGGCTCCTGGGCTGAGGCTCGCTGCGGGCATACTTCCTGCATGGAGCGCCTGTTTGGCGCGGAAGCGTCGCCGGGTCCGGCCACCTCGGCAGCGCCGGATACAGCGCCACTGGCCACCCGGCTTCGACCGCAGACGCTGGACGAGTTCGTGGGCCAGGACCGGCTGCTCGCTCCCGGCTCCTCCCTGCGCACGGCCATCGAGGAGGGACGGCCGCACTCGATGATCCTTCACGGGCCGCCGGGCAGCGGCAAGACCACGCTGGCGCGGCTGTTGGCCGCCCGGTCGGACGCGGCCTTCGAGGAGGAGAGCGCCGTTCAAGCCGGGCGGGCAGAGGTCCGGGCGGTGATCGAGCGCGCCCGGCAGCGTCGCTCGGCCAGCGGCCGACAGACGATCCTGTTGCTGGATGAGATCCATCGCTTCAACAAGGCCCAGCAGGACGCGCTCCTGCCCGCTGTGGAGGAGGGGCTGATCACGTTGATCGGCGCGACCACTGAGAACCCGTACTTCGAGGTCAATTCGGCCCTCCTTTCCCGCACCCGGGTGTACGAGCTGGACGCGCTGTCCGGGTCGGACGTGCGCAAGCTCTTGGACCGGGCGATCGAGCGGGGGGACTGCGCCTCCTCGGGAGGGGCCGAGCCCGCCGCACTCGATTTCCTGGCCGAGAGGTCAGGCGGAGACGCCCGGATCGCACTCAACGGGCTGGAGCTGGCGTGTGACACGGCGGGCCTGGACGGGCCGGTTTCGCTCGCCCATGCCGAGGACGCCCTCCAGCGGCGGGCGCTTCTCTACGACCGTCAGGCCGACCGGCATTACGACACGATCTCAGCCTGGATCAAGGCCACGCGGGGCTCGGATCCCGACGCCTCGCTGTACTACCTGGCGGTCATGCTCGAGGGAGGTGAGGACCCCAGATTCATCGTCCGGCGGATGATCGTTCTGGCTTCCGAGGATGTCGGCAACGCTGATCCTCAGGCATTGCTGGTGGCCACGGCCGCCGCCCACGCGGTGGAGCACGTCGGGCTACCCGAGTGCCAGTTCGCCCTGGCCCAGGCCGCCATCTACCTCTCTCTGGCCCCCAAGTCCGACGCCGCCAAGCGCTCCATGGGGGCCGCCCGGCACTACGTGCGCGAACAGGGCTCTCACCCTCCTCCGGCTCACCTGCGCTCCTCCACTCGCGGCGACGGCAACTATGACAATCCGCACCGCCGCCCGGAGGGTGTGTCTCCCCAGGAGCTGATGCCCGACCCGGTGATCGGGCAGCGCTTCTACGCGCCGGGGGCCGCCGAGGAACTGCTGCGCGCCCGCCTGGAGGAGGTGCGCCGGGCCCGGGGCAGGGCCTGAGGGGCAGCTGCCCCACGAGCAGACACGTGGGCCCCGGCGCAGGCCGGCGCCGGGATCCACCAGACGCCCTGCCGTGCCATCGATCAAACCAAATTGCGCTCATTTACAGGGCATTTACCGACCCCGGGAGGCAAAGCTACTACGGTGTAGGAAATGGCAGCGAACACGAGCCGATCCGCACGTCTTGGCGAGACCCTCCTCCTCAGGAGCGGGGTCCGCGTATGCCTGCGCCTGGCGCACTTCAGCGACGTGGGCGCGATCGCGGAACTAATTGATCGCCACGGTGCGAGTGGCGGCCCGAGCGCGGAGCGGCTGGTGCAGTTTGACCCCCGCCGGCGCTACGTAGTGTGTGCCATGGCATTGATCGATGGGTCCGAGCGGCTGGTGGGTTTGGGTGAGATCGAGCTGGCGCTTGGGGCCGCCGAACCCGAGGTGCTGATCTTCAATCCCGACGTCGGCGAGGAACTGCCTGTCGTGCTGCGCGACGGGTTGTGCGCCGCCGCTGAGGCCGCTACCCGGACTCGCGCAGCCTAAGGCGGCGCAGGTAGCCTGTCCGGCCAGTGCCGGCCGCAGCCACAGAGAAGCTCGAGTCGAGCAATCCCGCCACCGGCCAGGTCCTCGGCAGCGTTCCCGTAACGGCGCCGGATGACGTTCA
>JBPYDM010000104.1:0-10440 GCA_051986255.1 Solirubrobacteraceae bacterium
GGTGCTCAAGACCACGATCTTCGGGGCCATCATCGCCATCGTCTGTTGTTACAAGGGGATGACCGCTTCGGGCGGGGCGGAGGGGGTGGGCAAGGCGGTCAATGAGGCCGTGGTGATTGCGTTCAACGGGATCTTCGCGTTCAACTACGCATTCACCCAGACCCTGCTCGCCACTCATCCCGAGATCACCACGATCCCGAAGTGATGATGGATGCAACTGGCGCAGCGGAGGGCGGGTTGGCGGGATTCCTTTCGCACGGCGTGAGCAATCGCCCCGAACGGTCGCTGGAAACCGGCCCGGTGGGAGGCCGTTAGCTCAATGGGCGAACTCGTAGCCGTCCCCCGCGGCTGGGTCGAGAGCTTCGGTGAATTGGTCAAGTTCATTGCGCAGGTCCTGCGCGAAATCTTCGGCCTGCGGGTGTTCAGGTTCTTCGGGGAGGCACTCCGGCAGGCCGGCATCCTGATCGTCGGCTCCACCCTGGTGATCTGGGGACTGGTTTTCATCTCCGGACTCGAGTGCGGGATCGAGGGCGCGTACTTCAACCGCTCGATCGGTGCCCCCGCCTATTCCGGAGTATTCGCCGCCTGGTGCGACCTGCGGGAGATCGTGCCGCTGGCCTTTGGCTACATGATGGCGGCCAAGGTGGGGACGGGCATCGTGGCCGAACTGGGCTCGATGCGCATCTCCGACGAGATCGATGCCCTGGAGGTCATGGGCATCAGCGGGATGACCTTCCTGTGCGCCACCCGTCTGCTGGCCGCGTGGATGGTCCTGCCATTCGTGTACCTGTGCTCGATTGGGGCGGGCTTCTTTGCCAGCTGGCTGGCCGTAGTCGAGCAGATCGGCGATGTCTCCTCGGGTGGTTTCTTCCTGATCTTCTGGGAGTTCCAGAATCCCACTGACCTGTTGTACAGCGTGATCAAGGCCATGGCCGCAGCCACCCTGATCGTGCTGGTGGGGTGCTACTACGGCTACAACGCCAGTGGAGGCCCGGTAGGCGTAGGCACCGCTACGGCAAAATCCATGGTCTTGAACATCGTGGGAGTGCACCTGATAGGGATGCTGGGAACACAGCTGTTCTGGGGTGCGAACCCGAGAGCTCCGATCGGAGGATGAGGCATGACTGGGTTTGCACTTGACCGAAAAGACAACCGGGAGGAGTCCGGCGATGGACGATGAGCCTGCACCGCTGAGTGGCGATCAAGCGGACGAACACCCCACCGGCGAGCAGCCGCACGTGCAAGAGGACGGGTCAGGCTCGCGCTGGGAGCCAGCCACCGAGCAGATGGGCGCAGACGAGCCGGACCAGCCTGGACGCCGGCAGGCCACCCGCCCTGCCCCGCCCTGGGAGTCCCGGGGCCGGGAGCAGCGGGATTCCTCCTCCCGGGTGTCGGTGATCGACGAGCCGCTGGCACGGCCGGCTCCTCCCCCGGGGTCCTCTGAGGACGAGTACAAGTGGCACAGCTACCGCGTGTACCCCTCGGGCCGTCCCGACGCCGTGGAGTTCATCGACGTGTACAAGTCCTTCGGGCGCTCGCGCGTGCTGGCGGGCTTGAACATGGGTCTGCCCGAGGGGATGGTGTCGATGATCCTTGGGCCGTCGGGCACGGGCAAGTCGGTGTGCATCAAGCACATGGTCGGGCTGCTCTATCCCGACCAGGGCGACGTCCTGGTGCACGGCGAGTCGGTGCCCAGCATGCCCGACGACGAACTGTTCGAGATGCGCAAGAAGTTCGGACTGCTATTCCAGGACGGCGCGCTGTTCGGGTCCATGGACCTGTTCGACAACGTGGCCTTCCCGCTGCGTCAGCACACCGAGAAGGGCGAGGACGAGATCGAGGAGATCGTCATGCGCCGGCTGACCGAGGTCGGCCTGGCCGATGCCCGGCTGAAGATGCCCAACGAGCTCTCGGGCGGGATGCGCAAGCGGGCGGGATTCGCCCGGGCGCTGGTGCTCGAGCCAGACATCGTCCTGTTCGACGAGCCCGACTCCGGCCTCGATCCCGTGCGCACGGCCCTCCTGGGCGAGCTGATTCTGGAGATCCATCGTGACGCCATGGAGGAGGCCAAGTCCAAGCAGAAGCAGCACCTGCCCACCTTCTGCGTGGTCACGCATGACATCCTCACCGCGCGCCGAGTGGCCGACTACATCAACGTGCTCTGGAGGGGTCGGATCGTCGAGGCGGGGCCCTCGGAGGACATGCTCACCTCCGAGAACCCGTTCATCCGGCAGTTCCTCTCTGGGGAGTCCGAGGGTCCGCTGTCGATGGACTGAGGCTGGGCCGCATTCGGCGCTCCGCCCTCACCGCAGCGTTAGCCTGATGCCATGGACATGAGGGAGCGGTTGGAGCGCCTGGCCGGGGCTGCCACCCGTCGTCCGTTGCTCACCCTGTTTATCGTGGGTGCTCTGGCCGTGGCCGGAGGGCTCCTGGCTCTGGGGCTCTCGACCGACACCGGCGACTCGGCCTTCGTCAGCTCGTCCTCGCCCAGCTTCCGCGCCACCGCTTCCGACCAGCAGCACTTCGGCGGCGACCCGGTGGTCGTGCTGATCCGGGAGCGGCTGACCGACCTGGTGCAGACCCGCGATCTGGGCACGGTGTCCGAGCTCGAGGCCTGCCTGGCCGGACAGCAGATCACCCCCAACCAGACCCTCGGCTCGTTCACCACCGTGGCCGGCAAGCAGGCCAGGCCGTACGGGGGCTGGCGCAGCCCGTGCGGCGGCCTGATGCGCACCCACGCCATCGAGGTGGTGTACGGCCCCGGCACGTTCCTCAACCGGGCGGTGGCGGCGGTCAGCTCAGCGGAGCAGTCGATGCTGTACAGCGCCGGGACGGCCGTGCGGCGGGCTTGCCAGGAGGCCTATCAGCTCGCGTTGGCGCGCCACCTGAGCAAGGCGCAGTCCGAGTCTGCCTGCAATTCGGCCGCTCAGCTGGAGTATGCCCAGCAGCTCCAGCAGATCGAGCAGCTGTACCTGAGCTCGGGGATCCAGGGGGCGCCGCGGATCGACGACCCCCAGTTCATTCCGCAGATCGTGTTTGACCCGCTACGCGGCGCGGGCCAGCCGAAGGCGCGCTTCGCCTATCTGTTCCCGACCTCCACCTCGGCCCTCATCCAGGCGAGGCTTCGTCCCGACCTGACGAGCGACCAACGCGCCCAGGCCATCGCCTGGATCCGGCAGGCGGTGCGGATGCCGAGGTTCCGTCTGGGCTCCGGCGGTACCTACACCGTGTCCGGAGTGCCCGTGGTGATCAACGACCTGGGGAACGTGATCACGGGCTCCATCGCGATCCTGGTGATCGCCGCGCTGGTGGTCATGGCCGTCACGCTGCTGCTGGTCTTCGGGAGCCGGCTGCGCCTGCTTCCGCTGGGCATTGCCCTGGCCGCGGTGGGCATCACGTTTGGGGCCACCGAGCTGGTGGGAGGGTCGCTGACCATGGCCTCGATCGCCGTCCTGCCCATCCTCATCGGCCTGGCTGTGGACTACGCCATCCAGCTTCAGTCGCGCATGCAGGAGGGCTTGGAGGAGACCTCCGCGGGCCCGGTGTGGAGCGGACCGGCAATCGCCCGCGCGGTGGGAGCGGGGGCGCCAGCCATCGCCACGGCGGCCGCGGCCACGGCGGTCGGCTTCCTGGTGCTCGTGCTCTCGCCCGTGCCCATGGTCCAAGGTTTCGGGATCCTGCTTGTGGTCGGGATCGCCGTGGCGCTGTTGTGCGCGCTGACGGTGGGACCGGCCGCCATGTCGCTGCCCGGCCGCCACGTGTCCCGCCAGGCGAGGCGGCGTCTGAGCCCAAGTGGAGGGCAGGCGGCCGCCTGGCTCCATACGCGGGGAAGCGAAGCCGCCGGCACGGTGTGGGCATCGCTTCGCGGCGCCAAGGAGATCGTCGAGGATGCCGCGAGCGCCTGGGTGGCACCACTGCGTCGCTTGGCCGGATCGCCCAGGCTGCGCTTCTGGCCGGGCCGTCCCTCTGGCCGCCTGGCCCGGACGGCCCCGGCCAGGCGATCGGCCACCGGCTGGGCCCGGGGCACACTCGAGGTCGTCGCCAGACTGCCCGTCCGGGTGCTGGCGGTAGGCCTGCTGCTGGCCGCCCTGGGCTGGGTGGCCGACACGCAGACCTCGGTCCAGTCCGACGTCACCAAGCTGGTGCCGTCCAACATGCCGGCTCTGCGGGATCTGCGCACGCTGGAGAGGGTGACGGGCGTGTCCGGCGAGATAGACGTCGTAGTCAGCGGTCATAACGTGGCCACGCCCAGAACGATCGGGTGGATGGTCCGCTATGAGGACGGCCTCCTGGCCCACTATGGCTACCTGGAGACCAGGGGATGCTCCCACGCCACGCTGTGCCCGGCACTTTCCCTCCCCGACCTGTTCTGCTCGGGGCCGCAGACCGGCCAGGGGCAATGCCCCTCCTTGAGCGAGTCCTCGATCCAGGGCCTCCTGTCGGCCGTCCCGTCTTACTTCAAGCGAGCGGTGATCACACCTGATCAGCGGGAGGCGTCACTCGCCTTCGGCATTCGCCTGATGCCGCTATCCCGCCAGCAGCGGGTGATCGCCTACATGCGCTCCCGGCTCCACCCGCCGCCTGGCGTCAGCGCCCAACTGGCTGGGATCCCCGTGCTGGCGGCGCAGGCCAACGCCGATTTGTCCTCACCGCTCCGGCGTCTGCTCACCCTGGTCATCGGCCTGGTAGCGGTCGGATTGGTTCTGCTGGCCATCTTCCGCCAGGCCGAGCGGGCGCTGGTCCCCCTGATCCCGATCGCCCTGGCCACCGGCTGGTCGGCGCTGATCGTGTATCTGATCGGGATCCCGCTCAACCCGCTGTCGGCTGCGCTGGCGGCGCTGGTGATCGCCGTGTCCACGGAGTTCAGCGTGTTGCTCTCGGAACGCTTCCGGCAGGAACGGGCCAGTGGGCGCGACCTCCAGGCAGCGCTGGCCCGCACGTACCGGTCCACCGGGCGCGCCGTCATGGCCTCGGGAATCACCGCCATCGCCGGCTTCGGAGTGCTGATGTTCTCGAGCATCACCATGCTTCGCGATTTCGGCCTGGTCACGCTCGTCGATCTTTCGGTCTCGCTGGCCGGAGTGCTGTTGATTCTGCCTGCCGTGCTGGCGCTCTCTGAGCGCGGGCAGCTGGCCGGGAGGGTCCGGACGTTCGCCAGCCGGTCGCGTGCCTCCATCCCCAGGCTGCGGCGCCCCGCGGGTGGCATGAGCGGCTCGGGACGGTGAGCCAGACGGACAACGGTCACGCCGACCCGCCTGACCGCGAGGGGAGCGATGCCGCCGAGCGCCCGGAGGGCCCGGAGCGCGCTGGCGGCCAAGGCGAGCACCGGGAGCGCCCGGGGGTTCCAACACGGCCTCGGCACCGGCTGGACCCTGACCGGGCGGCCGCCGCCGCCCGGCGAGCTGGCCGGCGCGCGCCCCAGCCCGTGATCGACACTCGTCGGTATCAGCGGATGATCGGCCTCATCGGGCTTACGCTGGTGGTGGTCATCTCGGTGGCCTTCCTGAGCAGCCATACGCCCGGCACGGCGGGCGTCCCGGCCGGCAAGCAGCTGCCCTTCTTCTCCGCGCCGCTGGCCAAATCAAACCTGAAGGGCGATGCCAACCTGAACCCGCCCTGCACGTGGGCCCAGCACGATCCGCGGGCCCTGAACGTCTGCCTGCTGGCCAAGCGCGGCCCCCTCGTTCTGGCCTTCTTCGTGACCGGGTCGGGAGGCTGCGTCGCCCAGGTAAGCGCGCTCCAGACGCTGTCGCATCAATTCGTCCCCAAAGGGATCCAATTTGCCGCCGTGGCCGTGCGAGCCAGCCACT
The DNA here is from genome assembly GCA_051986255.1 of Solirubrobacteraceae bacterium. Taxonomy (GTDB): domain Bacteria; phylum Actinomycetota; class Thermoleophilia; order Solirubrobacterales; family Solirubrobacteraceae; genus Palsa-465. Next base: position 5,811 of record JBPYDM010000104.1, read on the forward strand.
CCGACGCGGCCGCGACCGTGCGCGCCCACCATTGGACGGTCCCCGTGGCCTATGACGCCGACGGCGCTGTGGGAGACACCTACGGAATCGAGGTATGCCCGATCGTCGAGCTGGCCCAAAAGGGCGGCCGGGTGCAGCAGCGGCTGATCGGGGAGCACTGGAACGATCCGCGAGCGCTAATCGGACCGGTCAGGAATCTCCTGGCCGCATCAGCCAAGCCGTGAACCTCCTGTCGTATCGTCCCACCCGTGACCGACGAGCCGGAGCTCACGGCCGCCCCGGGATTCCTGGAGCCGGCCGTCAGGCAGGAGCTTCCCGGCCTGAGGCTCGTGTGGCTGACCCTGGAGGGCCGTCCCCGGGCCAGCCCCAGAGAGATCAAGCACCGGCTGCGGACTTTGTCCGATCGCTTCCGCGGCGACAGCGTGGTGGGCTTGCGAACCCAGCCGATCCCCCACGCCTACCGGGTGTTCTTTCGCCAGATCGGCCTCGACCCTGACGCCGCCCGTATCCCGGGCGAGGAGGTCGCCGTCGCTCGCCTGCTCCACGGCGGCCTGCGCTCCGAGGGCCTCCCGGCCGACGCAATGCTGATCGCGCTGGTCGAGACCGGCATCCCCGTATGGGCGCTGGACGCGGATCGAATCGACCCGGGGGGCCTGGGCATCCGCCTGACCGAGGGCGGGGAGCCATTCGGATCCGAGGCCTACCCGCTCCCGGCCGGGCGGCTGGTGGTGGCCGACTCGCAGAGTGTGCACGCGCTCCTGTTCGGCGCAATCGCTCCCGGCCACGGCGTCAGCCGGGGGACGTCGCGCGTAGCCCTGTTCGCTCTGGGAGTGCAGGGAGTGCCGGATATTCATCTGGAGGAGGCGCTCTGGGTGTGCGGCGACGTTCTGGCGACGAGGTAGCCGCTTGCCACGCCGTGGACTAAAGCCCGCGATCTGGGGTAGCTCCGCTGCTAGGATGAACGGCACCTCGAGGAGAGAGGCCATGGAGCTGCTGGAGCAGGACATAGGCTCATCCATCACCGCCCCGCCGATCGCGGTCCCGGCGACTGGAGCCGATGAACTGGCCGCCCGCCGGTCCATGCGCGCCCAGATCGCCAGGTTGGAGCGCGGATTGGCCGAGGCTTTCGTGACCGCGTTTCCCATGGGGGGGCTCCCAGAGATCGCGTCGCCCACCGTCCGCGACCCCCGAATCCTCAGCCTGGGCGAGCTCGAGCGCGTGCGCGATGACCTGGCCGAGCGTCTGCACGCCGCGCGCGTGACTATCGCCCAGCGGGCCGAGGTTCAGGCCGACTACCGAGTGATGCTCGAGCGGATGCTGCTCGATCCCGCCCGTTACCGCTTCACCCGGGTCTCATGCCGCGATCTCGGCGAACCCGGCTGCGGGGTCTGGCACGTGAGGCCCCGGCTTGGCTTAATTGGGATGCTAATGGGGTGGTGGCAGGTCAAGCTCTCCTCGGGCTGTCCGTTACTCGGGGCCACGGCTTGCGCCGTGGCCTGATCGCTCGCCCTTACGTCTCGCTTCCGCCGCGAGCCAGCGAGGTGCCATGCGCAACGCGTTGAGGACGAGCTTGGCTGCGATTCTGGTGGTGCTGATCATGCTCATCGGCAGCCTGGTTCTGTGGGTGGGAACGCCGCTGCTGTGGCTGTGGATCGGCTCACAGATCCAGGCCCACACCTCGCTTGGCGCGGCGGTCGGAGCCACTTTCATCGGCGCCGTGCTGACGATTGTGCTGGTGGCCGCCGTGCTGTCCAAGCTGAGCAATGTCTACCGAGCCAACTGCGTGGCCCGGGGCATGGCCGACCCCGGGCACGTTGTTCTGGAGATGGTGCTGGTCGTTTCCGCCAGCCTTTCGCTGGTGGCTTTTCTGGTCTGGTTCTTCTTCCTGGCGGGCGCAGAGCCCCTGCCGGTGGGCATCAAGTTCTGAGGGCTCGGCTGGGCCCGTCAAGTCGTCCCGGAGCCGGGCGTTAGTCCGAGGCTCAGGCCGCTCGGGGTCGGGCGCTGGTCCGTGGCTCAGGCCGGCACCAGCGCGAGCGCCGGTTGCTGCCCCGCGGGAGTGACAATCGACTCCTCACCCGACGCCACCGCTGGCTCCTGGGCCGCGGGCGGGATGAGTTGGCGGGCCAGGACGCGCCTCTGGCGCAGGGTCAGAGCTCCCACTGGCTTGGTCTCGCTGATCTGGTTGCGCACCAGGAACTTCCGGCACCGCGTGCTGCCCCATCGCCTCTGGCTGAGCAGCAGTTCTCCGACGGCCCAGCTCCGCGCTTCGCAGGGGGGGTCGAGGATCACCTCGGCCGCCGAGACCGACCCATGGGCGATCCGTCTCTTGAGTCCGGCTCGCGCCAGCCTGATCTCATTTGCCCGCTCGAGCGCCTGCAGTCGTTGCGGCGCCCGGGTGGTGATGCCAGTTTCGCTCATGAGGCTCTCTCTCCCTGCTCCCTCCCGGGACGCGGTATGGGTTGACACGGGCCACCATGTGCAGCGGCACTCCGCCGCTGCCCCGGCGGATTTGATTCACTTTTCTTCTACTTCTCGCTCGGCCATCCTAGCCCGCGGCCGACATCTCACGCCCCGGAGATTCCGCCTAGCGTCACCTCCGACACAACGGCCGGAACATTAAAGGACCGGGCGGTTAACAGCAATGTGACAAGTCTGTGTCCATCCGCTCAAAGCGGATTTTTTATCCTGGCGAACGCTTGTGCGTGAGTGGACAAGCTCTGGCCGTCACCGGCCCTCACGCTCAGGCGCTGAGGGCTCCGTGCTCGGACTCGAAATCCCGCTTGACCGAAGCAAAGATCTCCAGCGCCTCATCCAGCGTCGGGTGGTCGTGGGTGGCCATCACGCTGGTCCGCAAGAGCGCGCCGGACGGGGGCACGGCCGGATGTAGGGCCACGTTCACGTACACGCCGGCGTCGTACAGCGCCTTCCAGAGGAGCGCCGCTTTCCAGTCATCGCCCACCACCACTGGCACGACCGGGGTAACGATTTCCCGCCCGTCGGCCAGCCGTGTGGGTGCCACCATCCGGAACCCCAACTCGCTCAAATTTCGATGCAGATATCGGGCGTTGTCCAGGACGCGCGCGAACAGCTCGGGTCCTTCCTCCGAGCGGCAGATCCGCACCGCGGCCAGCGCCGCTCCGATGGCCGCGGGAACCGCGGAGGCGGTGAACATGAACGGCCGCGACGCGATCCGCAGGAACTCGATCACGTCGGCCGGGCCGGCGATCACCCCGCCGCACGAGGCAAGCGACTTGGAGAACGTGGCCATCCGCAGGTCAACCCGGTCCTCCACGCCGAATAGCTCGCACGTACCCGCCCCGCGAACCCCCAGTACTCCCAGGGCGTGGGCCTCATCCACCATCAATCGGGCGCCAAAGCGAGTGCACAGCTCGACAATCGCGGGGAGCGGTGCAACGTCGCCTTCCATCGAGAACACGCCGTCCACCACCACCAGGATCCCGCCCCCATCCTCCGCGGCCTTCTCGAGTGTCCGCTCCAGTCGGTCGACCCGGTTGTGGCGGAAGGCCCGCAGCTTGGCTCGGGACAGGATGCAGCCGTCCAGGATGGAGGCGTGGTCTCCCGAGTCGGCCACCACGGTGTCCCCCGGGGCCAGGATCGTGCCCAGCGCCCCCAGGTTGGCCTGGTGGCCGGTCGTGAACACCAGCGCCGCCTCCGTGCCCAGCCACTGGGCGAGTTCGCTCTCGAGCTCCAGGTGGAGGTCGATGGTGCCGTTGAGGAAGCGGGATCCGGTCAGGCCCGTGCCATAGCGGGCGAGGGCGTCAAGGGCCCCCTGGCGCACCCGCTCATCCCCGGTCAGCCCCAGGTAGTTGTTCGAGCCCAGCATGATCCGGCGTGCCCCCTCCATCTCCACCACGGGGAGAGTGGGTCCTTCCAGCACTCGGAAGTAGGGCACCAGGTCCTGCTCGCGAGCCGCCCGGAGCTGCTCGAGCCGGCCGTGGTCACGAGCCTTGGCGAAGACATCGACGGAGGTCCGCATGCGCTGACAGTATCTCGCCGGTGCCAGATCGTGACCAGCCGACGATGTCTAGTGTCTCTCCGCGGATGGCTCCGGTAGGACCGTGAAGTCGAGCGTCTCCCAGGCGGCGTTCGAGAACGCCTCGCGTAGGGAGCTCTGGCTATCGACGCCGTGGCCGAGGCGCCGGCCCTCGCAGCGCACGGTGACCTGGCTGGCGGAGAATGGCCACGGATCCAGGTGCCAGGTAGACGGGGTCGCGCCGCGTCTCAGCACGAGATCGACCTGGCCTCCGGCGGTGGGCGCCCCGGCCGCGGTCGAGGGATCCCAGTTCAGACATAGGGCCAGCGAGAGGTAGTCCCAGGTCCAGATGAGCAGGCTGTTACGTTTGACCACCGCGTCCCGGGCACTCGCCGCGGTGGCCGGGTCATCGCGCAGGGCCTGGAGTAGCTCCTGCTGCAAGAGCTGCTGACCGTCCAGAAAGCCCCGGATCGCCTCGGCCTCCGCGGGCTGGGCGCGGTCCAAGTCTCGCCGGGCGTACAGCCGCCAGCCATGCATGGATACGAGCAGCGCCGCGTACCGGCTCTGGGAGATCATCCGGCGCGCTCCCCGGGTGAAGATCTCTAGGTGGCCATCCAACGGCATCTCCATGAACGA